>JAJVHW010000095.1 GCA_022072415.1 Planctomycetota bacterium | reverse complement strand
ATTCTTTCCGTTACTCTTTTCGAGAAGATGCCCTTGCAGCAAGCATTCACGACAAATGCATTCGAAGAAAATCAGACCAAATCATCCAGCCAACTGATTCTCTTCGACTTTTAACCGGACACTACTGAAGAAATAGATATCCTTACAATACGCGCCGCAATCGCCATTCACCTCCATTAGGAAACGGGCTACTGGTCAGCGATCTGTTCCATCTAATGATAAGCGGCTCAGCAAGGTATCTGGTCACTGGTGAGTCTAGCTTTCTCAAGTGTGTAGCCGATTATGGGGAGCATTCTTGGTGTTCGATCAACCATACGGAAGTGCTTGCCATCGTTGAGGAAAGGTCAAGGACTAAGCGTGACCTGGTCTCTTTCCTGCCTGAAAAATAGCCACCCCGAAATTAGGGCGCTAATGAAAAAGGGCGCGATGCGCGCGCCTATTTCAAGCAAAGAATGCATATTACTACGCTGCTGCCAGATATGCTTGATAGAGAGCGCATAACAAGGCCGCTAAGCGCACATTAGTTCGTGGGCAAAGTAACCTAGGTGCGCGCCGGGGTGATAATGCGGTGGCAAATGAGCGTTCCTCGAAATCAACCAGCCTAGACGACGCGAAGCCGAATATGAAAATACTTGGCGGCGTAAGTCAGTCCTAAGGAGGAGTCCGATGGATGGCCTTGCTCAGTCGCAAAGAAGATACGCTCACGATGCACGGGAGGTGCAGTCCATTCCGTAAGGGGGTGCAGCGTTAAACCACGAGCGCTGGCGTAACGGAAATCCATGTTGGCGCAGCATGCCCGGCCATGTCGACTGCTCTGAGTAACGCGTCTATGCCGTCTCAACAGTTGCGCGTACCCCCTCTCCCCATTTATCAATAACAGCTGAAGGATCGCGGTAGCCCCGTACGATTGAAGCTAATGCCCTGTATCGGGAACGGTTCGCGGCAGAAAAACAGACAAGAATCCAAGATGGGCGCTTAGCGCCCTTTTCAACTTCTTATTGACATCGTGCAAGAGATGTTTCTATACTACTTTTAGAAACCACAGAGCAAATACGGGCGCGATGCGCACTTTGTTTTAGCTCCTAAGATGAGTAATAAAGCGAGGGGTTGGAGATTACTTGGCTCTCCAGTAATTGAAACGGGGGAAATGCGGAGCAACGCAGCTGAAGGTGGGCGTGAATCCTCATATCGTGCTATTGGCGAATTTACTCGGTCGTTTAGATGGAGACATCTCGAGATGTAGCGAGGTGGCAGATGATTTATGGCGCGATTGCTCCAGCATTGCAAACATGTCTACGCGGCGGTTGATTCGGTATTGAATCTCGGTGAGGTAACGATGAATACGTTTGGTGCAATAAGACTTTTTGTAAGCCCTGAATTAGGCGAACGTCAGAATGCGAAGGAGCTGAGTGCCAGGCTGAATGTGCACCAGCGTTATGCCGGCATTGGGCCCCCCGCTAGTGCTGCAGTTCTAGGCGGTATTCAATACCGTGGCCGCGTGGAAATATCGACGCTCGTCCGCCATTATTCTCGCTCAACACGACGACGACTTATTCGCCCATCAGGTGATCACCCAAATAATGGACTTCGTCGGACCCTGCTAGGCGCGAAAGGCGCGGGCATCCCCGACAGTCCGCACCGCTGCAATCCGAGAACTGCAATTTGCGTGATCGCGGCCGATATTGCCGTTTGGCAGCTACCCACGAAAGTCGTTGTGGCGAACTTCAGCACGGACAGTGGAGGAAACTGTTCCCTCATACAAAGGATCCGAGTTCACTTGGACGGCACGAAAGTGACTACTCAGAAAGCCTCTCGTCAGGCTCGGTTCGGTGCTCCGAAAGATCGCGCCGTAGGACACTGTCGTCTAACCCCAAACCGCCCGGTGTTGAGGGAATTGAGACCGATTCCATTCCAAGCGGAAATGGTGCAGCCGCGACAAGCTAGCCAAGCGAGTCACGCTATCAACCAGTCATATTGCATCGGCAGATTGACGACTCAGGTCGCACACGATTCAGTCGAAACTTATCCGTTTTCGCCTCGCCCGATTTCCATTGAAGAGCTGGGGCGCCGTAGCTCGCATGTATTCCTTCGTCAAACTGGAGAAAACTATGACACATCTTGTGAATGAGGGCGACGCCTCTCGGGGCTCGATAGCGAAAACCATTTACGCGCTTCGCCTACTGTGCGTATTTTTCATCGCACTAGGATCTTGGCACCCAACTTTGGCGCAGATGGCGAATGTACGCGTTGCGCTCGTCCAATCGGCTAGCGATGCGCCATTTTTCATTGCCGAAAAGAAGGGCTATTTCGCGAATGAGGGTATCAAGATCACTTTTTCCGTACTGAGGGACGTAATTGCGCCACTTGGAACCGGACAGCTAGACGTCGGCGCAACATCGACATCCGCGGGTCTCTTCAATGCGGTTGAGCGCGGAATCAACGTAAAGATTGTGGCCGACAAGGGGTCGACACCTCCGGGGTACGGATACCAACCCATTCTGGTTCGAAAGGACCTTATCGACAGCGGAAAAGTCAAGAGCTTTGCCGACTTTAAGGGACTTAAGGTCGCGGCCTTTAATAATGGTAGCGCGTCCATGTCGACCTTGAACGACGCACTGGCTAGAGGCGGTTTGAAACTTAGCGACACCAACATAGTGTTCATGCCATTTCCTCAGCATGTATTGGCTCTTTCGAATGGAGCGGTTGACGCAAGCATCACAACGGAACCCTCCGCGACGGAAGCGATAAAGCGCGGAGTGGCGGTACGGCTAATGAGTGACGATGTCATTTATCCTAACCATCAGCTCGCCGTAGTGATGTATGGTGGCGATTTCATTCGCGACCAGCCAGAGACCGCAAAGAAATTCATGCGCGCATATATCCGTGGAGTCCGTTATTACAACGATGCCCTAAAGGATGGGCGACTTGCGGGCCCGAACGCAGCGGATGTTATTGCCATACTCACTGAATCCACTTCAATCAAAGATCCCGAGATTTTCAAGACAATCACTCCAAATGGAGTCAACCCCAATGGCGAAGCAAATTTAGTGAGTCTAAGGAAGGATTTGGCCTTCTATAAGGCTCAAGGCCTCGTGACGGGCAAAGTTACCATCGAACAAGCGGTGGACAACTCCTTCGTCGACGCCGCGATCAAGGAACTCGGTCCATACACTCCGCGAATCAAGTAACGGGCTCTTATAATGAGCAGCAATACATCTCATGCTCAAAGCGCGCACCGAATCAGTGACGTACGGCGTCATTCCCGTGTGACCGAACCGGTAAAGATTCGCATCAAGAACCTCACCAAGGAGTTTCACACCAAGGATAAGGTTTTTACGGCGATTGATGACGTCAGCCTCGATATTGCGCCGGGCACGTTCTTCATGATTGTGGGGCCGAGCGGGTGTGGCAAAACCACTCTGCTCAGGATTCTGGCGGGTCTCGAAAAGCCAACTGGCGGCAGTATCGAAATAGATCAGTCCGACTGCACCCGCCCCTGCAATTCGATGGTCTTCCAGGGGGACTCGATCTTTCCTTGGATGACTGTCTGGGATAACGCAGCCTATGGTCTGGCAATGCGCAACGTTCCCAAAGGAGAGATAAAGGAGGTGGTCGGGCACTATCTGGAACGGACCGGGTTGACTCGGTTTGCCCGCGCCTATCCGCACCAGCTATCAGGGGGAATGAAGCAACGCGTATCCATCGCCCGGGCCTTCGCTAACGACCCCGAAGTGCTCTTGATGGACGAGCCATTCTCGGCACTCGACGAGCAGAACAAGACGCTCCTGCAGGAAGAGTTGCTGCGCATCTGGGATGAGACCAAGAAGACCGTATTGTTCATCACTCATAGCGTGGACGAGGCCGTAACTCTGGGCGATAAGATTATGGTGATGACCTCACACCCTGGCCGCACCAAGGCGCTCATTGATGTGCCGTTCGAACGTCCACGTGGCGTGCTGGAGTTACGTGCCAGGCCTGAGTACGGCGAACTCGTTTACAAGATCTGGGGCTATCTGCGCGAGGAAGTGCAGCATGCCAAAGCCGATGCCGAATGCGCGGGAGGAAAGTCATGAGCGGCGGGAAAGACCGGTGGGTCAAACGCGCCCAAGTGACCGGTTCCACGTATTTGATGATGCGTCGCTTGCTCAAGATGAGTGCTGGGCGCAGAGATCGGTTGATCAGCGTTTTGTCGCCTTTTGTGCTACTGGCTATCTGGGAGCTTAGTGCCCGCTTGGGAATGATCGATACGCGCTTTTTCCCGGCACCAATCACGATTCTCCATACGCTGATCGGCCTAATGGACTCAGGAGTCCTGTGGACTCATACGTGGGCCAGTCTGCAGCGACTGTTCTGGGGATTTCTCCTAGGTGGCATCCCGGCACTGGTGCTGGGAATCATCATGGGTCTTTCTCGGCCCGTGCGCGCGGCGATCGATCCGATCATCGCCGCCACCTACCCAATTCCGAAAAGTGCCATTTTGCCGCTTATCCTGCTCGTTTTTGGATTAGGAGAAGCATCCAAGATCGTGATGGTGGCGATCGGCATGTTCTACCCCATTTGCATCAACTCGGTTGCCGGCGTGCTTGAGATCAACAAGATCTATCTCGATGTCGGAAAGAACTTTCAGGCCAGCCGTTGGCAGATGTTCCGAACCATCGCGCTACCCGGTGCGCTGCCGTTCATCATGTCCGGGATCAAACTCGGGGTCGGCATGGGACTAATTCTCATTGCAATTGCCGAGATGATAGGCGCGAAGAGCGGACTCGGCTTCATGATCTGGGATGCTTGGGAAATCCTCTCGGTCGATACCATGTATGTGGGCCTAATCATGATCGCCGTGATTGGCTATCTGTTTAGTCTGTTCCTAACTGAGGTAGAACGTTGGATCATTCCGTGGAAGGTGGAGCGGTAAGCCACGAGCGCTGGTTAACAGCAATTGATATTAGTCCACTGTGGCCCTCGGCCATGGCGGCTGTAAAAGCACAATATAGGAGTTGTCATGCAGCGAATCATTATTGGCATGTCCGGCGCGTCCGGCGCCATCTACGGGATCCGCGCCCTGGAGGCACTCAAAGGTGTACCCGACATCGAGACTCACCTTGTCCTGTCGTCCGCCGCCAAGCGCACCATCGTTGAGGAGACCGACTGGAAGATTTCGGCGGTAGAAGCCTTGGCGGATGTAGTCCATACGCACAGCGACATCGGCGCCTCTGTTGCGAGTGGTTCGTACATCACCGCTGGCATGATCGTGGCGCCCTGTTCGATTAAAACCCTGTCGGAAATCGCCAACTCGCACAACGATAATCTACTGGCTCGCGCTGCCGACGTCTGCCTAAAGGAGCGTCGTCGGCTCGTATTGTTGGTGCGAGAGACGCCCCTGCATCTCGGGCACCTCGAACTGATGGCCAAAGCCTCTCGCTACGGTGCCATCCTCCTTCCGCCGGTGCCCGCCTTCTACACTCGACCGCATACTCTCGACGACATCGTCAACCACACGGTGGGTAAGGCCCTTGACCAGTTCGGCATCCCCCATACCTTGCTAAAACGCTGGAAAGACCCCGCTGGCGCGCTAAACCCACCGTTGTTGGTCCGCACGAGTAATCGCAACTCTTGATGCGGGCTCCTCACTGGTCGTCAGGGCTAACTGACCTGCCCCCTGCCAGCCGTACCAACCTGAAGTAGAGAAGTCCGTCAAACCATGGAGAATGGCGGACATGAAAAAGAGCAGATACAGCGAAGAACAGATCATCAGCTTCCTCAAGCAGGCCGAAGCGGGGATGCCGATCAAGGAGCTGTGCCGCAAAGGCGGCTTCAGCGACGCCACGTTCTACAAGTGGCGGGCCAAGTTCGGAGGCATGGACGTGTCCGATGCCAAGCGTCTCAAGGAACTGGAAAGCGAGAACGCCAAACTCAAGAAGCTGCTGGCGGAAGCGCACCTGGACATGCACGCCCTGAAGAGCGTTCTCGGGGTAAAGCGCTAGCCCCACAGGTCAAGCGCGAGGCCATCGGGCAGATCATCGAGCGGTTCGATCTGTCCGAACGCCACGCCTGTCGGCTTGTGGGGCTCTCCCGCGATAGTTACCGGCACACGCCGGTGCCGGATCAGCAGACGGCTGCGCTCTCCGCCGCCATCATCGACATCGCCCAGGCGAGGCGGCGATTCGGGTATCGGCGCATCCACGACCTGCTGCGCCCGGAATTCCCCAGCGTGAATCACAAACGTGTCTATCGACTCTACAGTGCCGCCAAACTGGCGGTGAGGAAACGCAAGAAAGCGAAGCGTCCGGCAAGCGAGCGCGTGCCGCTCCAGATCGCACAGATGGTCAATGAGGTGTGGAGCATGGATTTCGTCAGCGACAGCCTGGCCAATGGTCGGCGCATCAAGTGTCTGACCGTGGCAGATGACTTCAGCCATGAGTGTGTCGACATCGCCACCGACTATGGCATCTCGGGCCAGTATGTAACCCGGCTGCTCGATCAGGCAGCCATCTTCCGCGGCTATCCAAGGGCCGTTCGCACCGACAATGGCCCGGAGTTCACCAGCCGGGCCTTCATGGCGTGGGCGCAGACCCACGGCATTCGCCATCTCCTGATCGAGCCGGGCCGGCCGATGCAGAACGGCTACATCGAGAGCTTCAACGGCAAGTTTCGCGACGAGTGCCTGAACGAGCACTGGTTCGAGACACTGCCGCAGGCTAGATCTGCCATCGCCATTTGGCGGCAGGACTTCAACGAGGTCAGGCCTCACAGTAGCTGCCGGCGCATGCCGCCAGCCAAGTTTGCCGCATTGCATCGTCAGCATGCTGACGATGCAATGCAAACCCCTACTAATTCGATTAACCTTGCAACCGGACTTCCTGCCAAATGACTGGTATGGCTACAGGGGGCAGGTCATAACGAACGACAACAACCTATGTTAGACGCCCCCAAGAATTGCGCTACGTCATCCAAGTCAAACAGGATCTACATCATGAAAACACGCGTCACAGAGCAACTCGGCATCCGTTACCCGATCATTCAGGGTGGCATGCAATGGGTCGGTACGGCAAAGATGGCCTCGGCTGTATCCAACGCTGGAGGTCTGGGCATCCTCACTGCGTTGACCCAACCAACGCCGCAGGCTCTAGCGCAGGAAATTGCTCTCTGTCGCAGCATGACCGAACTGCCTTTCGGCGTAAACATTACCATTCTGCCGGCGATCAAGCCTCCTCCCTACGAGGAGTACATGGCGGCAGTGATAGACAGCGGCATCAAGATCGTGGAGACCGCCGGCAACAGCCCCAAGTCCTTCGTCGAAAAGTTTAAGGCAGCCGGCATCACCATCATTCACAAGTGCACCACGGTACGACATGCCATTTCGGCTGAACGCTACGGTGTGGACATGGTCAGCATAGACGGATTCGAATGCGCCGGCCATCCTGGCGAGGACGATATTCCCGGGCTGGTGCTGATTCCTATCGCCGCAAATGCGCTGAAAATTCCGGTGATTGCCTCCGGCGGGATCGGAGACGGACGTGGCATGGCCGCGGCGCTGGTCCTCGGTGCCGAGGGTGTGAACATGGGCACGCGTTTCATGTGTACGCGCGAAGCGCCGATAAACGACCAAATCAAGAAGGCACTAATCGCGGGTAGCGAGCGCGATACCAACCTTATCTTTCGCACCCTGCATAACACGGCAAGGGTATTTAAGAACGCGGTCTCGGACGAAGTGGTGCGCATGGAGCGGCGCGAAGGCGGCTGCACATTTGATGACATCCGCTCCTTGGTGTCGGGCGAACGCGGAAAGCGGGCCTTTGCCGAAGGCGACATAAATGCTGGCACCATCAGTGCGGGCATGATCATCGGTTTGCTCGACGACATTCCCAGTTGCGCCGAATTACTGGAACGCATGGTGGCTGAGTGCCGGACCAGTCTCGCTTCAGCTTCGTTGTGCTTTCGCTCGTCAAGCGTATCGGACAAGAACCTATCTTGACTCTCAAACTGACGGGCGACTAGGTTCAAGCATAAATTCGCTAAGCCTGTTGTAGACATACCTCTTGACTATTGGCTTGCTGCTATTGCGCCTTTGCGCCTAACCAATCATATGAGCCATTACTGGTACTTTCTTGGAGTTCGCCTTGAAGGTGCTCAGGTGTCCCCATGAAATCTCTGGCTGCGGCGGTTTGTTTCTTTGGGGCTAGTTCATCAGCGTGCATGCGGGGGCGCGCCTGGTTGTATGTCTTAGTGATTATTTGCTATGTAATCGGAAAACTTGGACAGCTGGCAGCCCTAGCGCCGATGCTCTCCACGCTCTCACTAATGGCGATCATTATTTCGTTACCTGCTGTGGGCTCGGTTACGCGAGTTCTGACCGCCTTGTTTCTTGGCGGCGGCACCTTTATGTTGTATTGGAAAAACGTTCCGTGGTCCCAGTATCTCGGCGCCTTCGGTGAAATGGCGTATCTGCTCGCGCTGATTGCGGTGGTTCCTATTCTGTCGACACCTGTCAAGCTCGGTGGCTATGGCGGCGCCATTCAGACGACATTGCGCGGGCGGATTGCCAGCGTATGGGGCCTCAATTGCCTGGCTACAACGCTTGCATTTGTATGCGGTTCTTTTATGAGCTTGGCTGCAGTGCCGATCATGATCAGTAGCTTGGGCCCGGTAGTTGGTTCCTATCGATTGAGAAATCCCGTTCGCTTCATGGCCGTAGCTGCTGCATATGGGTATGTACTTCCAATTTTGTGGACACCGGTGTCCGGTGTTGTAGGCGTTGTCCTTCATAGCCTCCACGTGGATTGGCTTTCCTTGTTTCCCATATTGTTCGTGCTAAGCGTTGCTGCCTTATGCTCCAACTGGGCCATCTTCTATTTACTGGAACCTTGGGGGAAGGAACAAGCGGCCCCGATCACCGCGGAACCTACGCAACGCGACACGGTGTCCCCGGTTTCGCGCTTGCTTCAAATGCTACTGGCGATTGTTCTGCTAGTCATCGCCATTGTTTTTCTGGAGGAGTGGCTCCGGATTGGCTTGGTTACGGTCGTGACATTGGTTACCGTTCCTTTCGCGCTCGCATGGAGCGCGGCACTCGGGCAGACCGTGGGTTTCCTCAAGGAAACCGGCTCGCAACTAGTGCCCGGTCTGTCACGCATGTCCAGTCAATTTGCGATTTTTCTGAGTGCTGGCTATTTCGTCAAGGCCATGCACCTGTCTGGCGCTGATCATACGGCCAATATTATGTTTCTCAGCTTGCATGATGCCGTGGGCACCCAATTGTTCTTGATTCTCATCCCGATCATGGCGCTAATCGTTTCCTTCCTTGGTCTGCACCCGCTGGTGGCCATTGCTCTGCTTGGTGAATCTCTAAAACCGGAAGTCCTGGGAATCAACCCGACCCAACTCGCGATCACCCTTATAGGTAGCTCGGTGCTGACCTACATGCTGGGGCCATTCAGCGGTACGTTGGCGCTAGTGCAGTCTATCAATCAGGTGTCGACTTTCCGTCTGTCCTTGTGGAATGCCCCCTATGCCGCTGGCTACTTTGTGCTTTTGGTTATGACCGTTCTTTATGTGACGTAGCAATCAGGGCGTGCGTATTAGCGCGGACTTACGACAGTAAGTGGTCGATCAGTGAGGAGGGAACTTCAATTGTCATTTGCACCAGAACCTAAGAAGGAACAGGAGAGATGGCATGTCCAAAAATGCTGAAACACTTCGGCAACTGACATCGGTGGTCAGGCGGTTCGTGCGTGAGAGGTTGATTCCCGCCGAGCCTAAGGTAGAGGACGACGATGAAATCCCACAGAGCATCGTTGCGCAGTTGAAAGAGCTCGGCTTGTTCGGCATGACCATTCCGGAGGAATACGGGGGGCTTGGCCTGTCGATGTACGAAGAGGCGCAGGTCGTAATGGAGATTGGTTATGCATCGCCGGTGTTTCGCTCCTATTTTGGTACGACCAACGGAGTGGGAACCTTGGGGATCCTGGTCGATGGCACCGAGGAGCAGCGCCGGCTCTATTTGCCCAAACTCGCCACCGGAGAACTGATCGCGTCGTTCTGCCTTACCGAGCCGGATGCAGGCTCAGATGCCGCCTCGATCGGCACCCGCGCGACTCGCGACGGGGCTGACTACGTGATTGACGGAACCAAACGATTCATCACCAACGCCCCGCACGCTGGGCTATTTACGGTGTATGCGCGCACGGCGCCCAAGGAGTCCGGGGTCGGCGGGATTTCCGGATTTCTGGTCGAGCGCAGCATGCCCGGCATTGTCGTCGGACCTCACTACAATAAGATGGGGTTTCGCGGATCGCATACTGCGGATGTGATCTTCGAGAATTGCCGCGTCCCGGCGTCGGCCTTGCTCGGGGGTAAAGAAGGAGTCGGTTTCCGGACAGCGATGAAGTCGCTCGACCATGCCCGGATACACATGGCTGCCGTGGCAGTTGGCTTGTCAGCGCGTCTGATCGACGAAGGCGTGCGCTACGCATCTGAGCGACAGCAGTTCGGTAAGGCGATCGCTCAGTTCCAGTTGATCCAGGCCATGCTGGCCGATTCCGAGGCGGAAGCATTTGCTGCGAGGTCAATGGTTGAGAAAGCTGCGTGCGACAAGGATGCCGGATTCCGGATCACCAAGGAGTCGGCTTGTGCCAAGTATTTTGCGACTGAAGCGTTGTGGCGCATCGCAGACCGGGTGATGCAGATACATAGTGGCTATGGCTACATCAAGGAGTACCCAGTCGAGCGCCTATTCCGTGATGCTCGTCTGCTGCGCATCTATGAAGGCACTAGCCAGATTCAGCAGTTGATTATTGCGAAGGAGATGCTCAGGGAAAGAGGTACAGCTTGAACTCCGCAACGTGCGAATGTGTTAGACGCAACCGTATTCGGTCTCATGCGGGCTGGGTCGAGCTAGTGAACTCGCTGTGCCGCGTATCCAGCCGACTGGAGCAAAACATCCTAGGGTCAGCCGCGGTGTCGAATTAGACGTGTCTCCGGCCAGCATAGAGAGCATTGAAGAGCTTAAGCGACTGACGATCAATGGACGGGCGGCATTCTTTCCATGCTGGTATTCCGACGGAATTTGTCATTGCGCCGCATGCTGCCGAGCGATAGCCCAAGAATTGGAACTGCTTTGTGTTCGGATCACGAATCAGCGTTGCCGGTTCTAACGAGGCTCGTACTGCACACCCTCCCTCCCCACGGCTATCGCGAGGCCGCTTTACCCGATAGGGCGCTTAGCGCACATGCATAAACGGGTTGACACGGGTCTTTAGAGTGAATAAAGTTATATTGGCATACAACAAGTGCGCTAAGCGCACGTTTCTTGTGAGGCGGTCATTTGTTGCGTGGCCGCACCCCGCGAACGAATATTCTCAAGGAGTACATACGTGGCACATAAGGACCTCAGAAGCTTTCTGGCGGCAATCGAAGCATCCGGTGACTTGGTCAAGGTTGACGATCAGGTAGATTGGGATCAAGAACTATCGGGTATCGGGCGGCTCAGCTGCGAGCGCTATGGTCCGGCCTTTATGTTCAATAACATCAAAGACTATCCGGAATGGCGCACCATTGCGAATCCGGTGGCGGGATGGCGGCGCTATGCCGTGGGACTCGGACTGCCGGCTGATACTTCGGTTCGCGATCTCTACAAAGTGTATGCCGAGCGAGAGGTAGATTTGATTCCTCCGGTCGTTGTCAAGGATGGACCGTGTAAAGAGGTGGTGATCAAGGGTGACGATGTCAATCTGTTCGATTTGCCCACTCCAATGGTCCATGACGGGGACGGGGGGCGCTATCTGGGTACCTGGGACATCGTTATCTCCAAGGATGCTGATAGCGGCTGGGTCAACTGGGGCATGTACCGTTTCATGATCCACAATGAGCGACTGCTCACTGGTTATCCCCGCCCGACAAGCCACCTTGGCAAGATGCTGCTTGACGGTTATGTGCCGAAGGGCAAGAACATGCCAATTGCAATTGCGATTGGTGCTGACATGCCTAGCCATCTGGCGGCTGCCGCCACCTTCCGTTTGGCGGGCGACGAGGCGCTGCTGGCCGGAGGTCTGGGCCAGCAAGCGGTGGAACTTGTTAAATGTGAGACGTCTGATCTCTACGTACCCGCGACATCGGAGGTAGTGATTGAGGCCGAGATTTTGTTCAATGGGGTTGATCAGGAAGGGCCCTATGGTGAGTATCCGGGCTACCGAAGCGGTGAGATGGGCAATTCAGTGTGCGCGCGAGTTACCGCGATTACCCATCGTAAGAAGCCCATCCTCTCGCTTGATACCACTGGATTCATGGATTCCAGCGCGGTTACGACGTCTATCTCCGGCGCAATCTCCATCCGTCGTCGTTTGGAGAAACATGGCGTGCCTGTTGTGGAGGTCTACATACCGCCCGAGAGTGGAGTGCACATGGCCGTAGTTTCTGTGCGCCGGGGTGGCGCCGCTGTCGCGCAGCAGGTTGTTGATTTGCTCACCGCCCGCAGAGCCCTGATTTCCAAGGTTCTGATCGTCGACGAGGATGTCGATGTGTTCAATATGGCAGCTGTGATTCATGCTTTCTCGACTAAGTGCCATCCACGTCGAGGCACGCACATTCATGACTACGAAGGAAGGTTGAACGCGCTTACCCCCGCGTACAGCCAAGAAGAGCGGGTCCGGCGAAGCGGCTCCAGCGTGTCTTTTGACTGCACCTGGCCCCCAGAGTGGCCGCGTGAGGAGACGCCGATTCGCGCCACGCTGGATGCGATGTACTCGAAGGATGTTCAAGAGCGCGTGCTTTCACGCTTTAAGAACCTCGGTCTCTAATTTGAAATAGGAAGGAGTCAAGAAATGGCTAATGAATACGAAACGTTTGTCCGCGATCACGCCAAAGTTCTTTCTGGACGCGAAGTCGTGCTTACTTTGCGCGACCTTACCCCGGGTCGCAAAAAGTACAAAGGCACTAACGTTCGCGCGGTTGTGTCTAGGCCTCCGCGCCCAAAAGAGGCCGTACTGTGGATCCGCTCCGTCGTTGGAGTAAAGGATCCGGAGCCATGTAGTGTGCGGATCGTCGAAGAACTCCCTGAAGTGTTCGACTCCAAACCATATACAGACTACTTTGACGCAATGGAAAGAGTCGAGAGGAAGTAAATGCTCGAAACAATCACCGCTGCCTTAGCGCGGCAGGCACGTGAGAGGCCAGACGCATTGGCCTTGATCGCAGGTGGCGTTCGACTGACTTGGCGCGAGGCGAAGGATTGGGTAGACCGAGCGGCGGGATGGCTTCTCGCGCTCGGGTTGCCTCGCGGCGCTCCAGTACTTGGCTGGTTGCCCAACAGCGTGGAATGGTATCTGGTGCGCTGGGCATGTGAACAGGCAGGGTTGTTCTGGATTCCGATCCCTACAAGTCAGGGTAGCCGGGAATTATCATCTATTATTGAACGTATACGCCCCGCAGTGCTGATCACCCCGGGGCGTTTTCGTGAACGCGATTACGCCGCAGAATGCGACGTGATTTGCGCTGCGATGCGACTGACGCCAGTGCGCCTTCAGCTACAAGAAGGCGCGATACTCAATCTCGACGGACCGGTCTCCGACGAAGGCACTGCGCTGCGCCTCGACGAGACCGCCCACGCCCTGTCCACTACAGGTACTGAGGGCATTCCCAAACTCGCGCTCTATACACTGGCTGCCGCCTGCGAGCGTGCACACGCCCAGACGCGGCTCCTCGGCTTGAAGGCCGATGACACACTACTCGTTCTTTCGCCAGGAACCGGACCCGCTCGCGCCGCATGGCTTGCGGCGCCAGTTGCTGGTTCCTGCGTAGTTGGTATGCCGGTGTTTGGCATCGACGCAACACTGAAACTGATAGAGCAAGAGCGACCTACCATTGTTTGTGGCACACCGGCTCAGCTCGCCATGTTGGCGCCTAAACTGAACCACGCCGACACGTCCTCGGTTCGCATCTGGTACACCGCTGGTTCAGTGCTGCCGCCCACATTGGCAGAGGAATTGGAGTCGGCCACTCAGGGAATTGTATTGTCCACCTACGGCGGCGCAGACTTTGGCGGCTGGTCGGCCGCCGAGCCCAGCGATCCACCGGTGGTGCGCCACACCACGGTCGGCAAGCCTCGGGGCGGCACGGAGCTCCGCATCGTCGACCGTGAGGACCGAGAAGTACCGCCGGGAGAAGTAGGCGAGTTGATCGGCCGTGGTCCTTGTTGTGTGAGTGGATACATCGGAACCCAAGGCAGAGAGTCCTGGAAAGCGGGTTGGTTTCATACCGGGGATTTGGCCTGGATAGACCAATCGGGCCGTGTCGTAATCGTCGGACGGCTGAAGGAAGTCATCGTACGCGGCGGTGATAAAGTGAGTCCGGCCGATGTGGAGACGGTGCTACGGGCGTATCCGGGTATAGAACAGGTAGCGATAATCGGTGTCGCAGACGCCATGCTGGGGGAGCGCGTATGCGCCTGCGTGGTACCAACATGCTGGACGCAGGTACCGAGCCTTGAGGATCTGCGGGACCATTCGCGCAGTGAAGGACTGGCCCCCTACAAGGCCCCCGAGCTAATACTGGTGCTGGAATCATTGCCGATGATGGGCGATAAGATTGATAGGCGGACTTTGGTGAAAATGGCTGCTCACTTGTCCGAGCGCCCCCAACGAGTCGTACTCTGACCGCCACTTTTGAATTGTCACACCAGCGGGTTTCAATTGGCTAACCATTTCGCCAACAGTAGTTGGCACCCACCGTTATCGCCTCTAGTATGGAAAGAGGTTTCTCTCGCACAGAGGCGCACACGAGGAATGTAGCGGATGAATCGGTGACCCGACTTCTCGTCGCAGAGACAATCGGGGCCAAGATCATCTCGACTACATGATGTGGAACCCTTGGAAAATTCGATCGGTCGATGTCACGTATGTGGCCTCATCATGACCGCGATGATCTACTGTGTGTGGCCATCGTCATGGAGAAAGTGGAAAGCAGCCGCTCAAAAGTCCATTGTTTTAGGGGTGCCAATGACGGCTCATGGCCGCATCCGGCCATTATCCGCGCATGGCTACGCTCTTACGATCGGTAAGTCTTCCCATCGGGTCGTGTATTGCGGACTGAGACGCCCTCGCGTCACCACCCAGTCTCGCCTCGCATTTTTCAAGCTTGACGAACCTAGCTGAATTGCGCCGCGCCCAAAGCGTGCATTGATCACGTCCAGCGTTTTAGAAATAATCCCCGAATCGACGGAGTCGTTCTGCTCAAACAGTTCCCCCTGACACACCGACTCCGGTGCCAGATCCAGCAGCATGACACCCGCCTTGCTTAACTGGAAGCCGGGCTGGTAAATCTGCTTGATCCCTCGTATTGCTGCCTGGACCAGAGGCCGCGTGTCAGATGTTGGTCGTGGCAATGCAACCACCACGCTACGTGAGAAGTGTGGCCCAGAACGAAACGGCGAGGTATGAGCAAACACGCTCACCTGCCGGGTCACGCTCCCTTGCTGGCGGAGCTTTTCTGCCGTACGCACCGTGAAGCTGGTGACGGCGTCAATCAGTCCATCCAGATCACTGATCGGGTGGCCAAAGCTTCGCGTATGGGCAATTTGCTTCTTGGGGGGCGGAGCGTCCTCAATCGCCAGACAGGACTCGCCTTGCAACTCGCGAACGGTGCGCTCCAGCACGACACTCCATCGCTCGCGCACCAAGGACGGGCTCATACGCGCCAGATTGAGGGCAGTCAAAACGCCAGCATCACGCAACTGCTTGCCAATCCGTGGGCCGACACCCCAGACATCCCCAACCTCAGTCGCCGCCATCACGGCCTCTCTGGTGGCCAATGGCAAGACCGCCAGGTTACATACCGTGGCGAGTTCGGACGGATAGCTGCCGGGCTTGCGCTCAGCCGACTTGGCAATGTGATTGGCCAGTTTTGCCAGCGTTTTGGTCAGACCGATACCAACCCCACACGGAATACCGATCCAATCGAGTATCCGATTGCGAACGGTCCATGCCCGGAGCCCAACGTCATCGCGCACGCCATGCAAACCGATAAAGGATTCGTCAATGCTGTATATCTCCTGAGTCGGCCCGAGATCCGCAGCGATCCGCATCATGCGCGTACTCATGTCACCATAAAGGGTGAAATTCGCTGAGAAACCGATCAGGCCTGCCTCCTTTTCCAGATGCCGGATCTGGAACCAGGGCGCACCCATCTTGATGCCCAACGCTTTCGCCTCATTGCTGCGGGCAATCGCGCATCCGTCATTTGACGACAAGACAACCACAGGGCGCCCGTTGAGACTGGGCTGGAATACCCGCTCACAACTGACGTAGAAATTGTTGCCATCCACCAGGGCGTACATAGCTGACTACGTTGGAGAGGATTCACTGCACGCTTCGCGAGCACGCAGGATTGAGACCACTTTGCCCGTGGCGATGCCATTCAGCACGGCCACCTCGTTCAGCAGCACTTGATTGACAGACGCAAGCTTCGCCAGTGCGGCCTTAGTCTCGGCAAGTTCCTGTCGTAGTGTCCGGTTGGACTCGCGTTCGCGCACCAGTTCGCCGTGTTTGGCATCCCGCTGGGTTCGTGTTGCCTTGCCCACCAAGCCCCGGATCTTCTCGGCGAGATCGGGATACGTGTTGTGAATCAGTGCAGGAGTGACCCCGGCCATCTTCGCCACAGCGGAAATTGACAACTTGCCTTGGCTTGCCTGTAACTGTTCAATGGCCTGCTGGATGCCGTCGATCGTCTGTTTTCGATTGTGCGCCTTTCGGTCACTCATCGCATACCCCTGCCTGTGGTGAGAAATTTGAAGACTCCGGCAACATGCCGAGGTCTGTCATGACCTGCTGTGCCCATTGAATGTCACGTTCGGCGCGTTGCCTAACTGCCGGCCCGGCATCGTCGATGGCCAGTAATTCGCGCTGCTGCTGATAGAGCCCTTGCCAGACATCGGCAAAGGACTCGTCAATGACGGCATTCTTGCAATCGACACATCGAGTTGCTTCGTACAGGCCGGCACCACCACAGCCTTTTTCCTGGGCCAGACACCAGCCGTGACCTGTGGCGCGGATATGAACGTAACTTGCCGTCTCAGCCAACAAGGCATGCCGACTCTCCAGGGCGATGGCACGAACTCGTTTGATGGCGCGTCCAGCGCCTCCACTTAACGGCTGGTCGCCGAGCCAGGATTCAATCAAGTCCACCTTGAAGTCAGCCATCTCGGCCAGGACTTCATCGAATAGGGCGGCATCCTGCATGGGATTGGAGGCATACAACTGCGTCATGCTCATGCTGGAATGCTTGAACTGCCATTTCAGGAAGACCAGCGACGCGCGACCCATGCGCGATTCGACAATATTTCGCGCATATGTTCTCCGACACTGGTGCGGAGACAATAACCAAGATGTGCCAGCGGCCTTCGCCAGTCGCCGGAATGCGACCTTCGCACCCCCATTGGTCAATGCATCAACATGGTAATAGGCTGATTTCTGCTGACCGGACATGCTGGTGCACAGAAAGAGCTTGTTGGCGTTCCGTTTTGCTTTCGCTATCTGAAGCAATCGGTCCGTCAAACCGTGAGGATCGGACTCGCATTCCAGTTCCTCGATTTCTCTCACCAATTGTTCTTGCAGTGGTTGTGCATAGCGGCTCATCAACTCCAGAACCCTGACCGTGAGTTCCGGTACCAAAAACTCCACCTTGCCTTTCCCTGTCTTGTGTTCCGTCGTGGCGACCCAGTGATAGTCGACGCCATCCCGTCGTTCGCTACGCCAGGAACTTGTCTCGACCCCGATGGCCTCCTCATTACGCATGCCACTGGTAATCGACAGGACATACAGCGCCGCATCGCGGATGGAAACCAAGGCAGGATTTCGCAACCCCAATCGCCCCGCGTCACGCTCGTTCAGAGTGTCTGTTGCGTTCGCGAGAATCTGCTCGCAGTAATTAAAGACCTGAGCTTGGACATTTGGAGGAATGATGGGCGTTTTGCCAACCTCATTGCGTCCGGCCTGTTTTGCCAGTCCACTGACCCGCCAAAGCGAACTCGTACCCCATGGACAGTTCGCGAGAGGGAACGATGTCTCGTCACGAAACACCCACAGAAACTCCAGTATGCGCAAACTGTCATAGACACTATGTGCATTACGGACAAGTCGAGCCTTGATGTGATGAACATAGTTCGCCACATGAATTGGTTTCATGTGGTCGAATCGATGGACATTCACTGACATCAGCCAGCGCATCAGCGGAATGGCCGAGGCAATCGCTGTCTGACATACACCCATGGCGACCGGCGGCTTCGACCCCGGCAGGCCGCGCTTGAACCATGCATAGAGAACTGTCTTGCAGTCACTCACCAGGTCGTATGTGCAATCCTGTGGCCAAGGAATGTATTTCTGGCCATCTGCCACATTGGATTGTTCGAAGTAAGGCCTGAAATCCCAAATGACCTCGCCGAACGTCGACAGGGTGTGATTGACGCCATTCATGTCAGTAACCGCACTAATGACGATGCCCGCGCGAACTCGGTCAGGCAGGTCTTTGACGGATACTGGCTGTGTAGCCAGCAGGTCATAAGCCTTGAACGCATTGGAATTAGCCCCCATAGCGCGCCTCACGATGCGTCCGTACTTGTCGAAGGCGTAGTTCCCAGAAGGGATGAAGCTCCCTGTCGGCACGCTCTTTTGCTTGGGTAACCAACTCGGGCGTAAAGTGATCCGACACGATTCGGTCGATATGCGCGATCAGATCGTGATGGTGCATTTGCCACTGTTGCCAATCCGCTGCCGGGTAATAGTCGATCTCCGCCATCAGAAATCGTTGGAAGCTGAACAGGCGATGCAAGTCGTCGAGTGATCCAACAATGACGTAGCTGGGGCATCCCAGGCAATGCGTGAATTCCGTGCAATGTGTCGCACCATCTTTCGGCGCCCGCGCACCGTGCAAACTGTCATTGCAACTTCCCGTCGGTGTTGGGACGAGATGCGCTCCCCGCAGTTTTGCGGGCAAGGCAAGGCCAATGAATTTCGCCCCCTCGACCTTTGTCTGCTCATCGAGTCGCAAATAGTGGTTATCAGCCACCTGCGGGGTATGTCCCATTACGGCCGACACGGCCAGCAAATCGCCATTGCTCAGTTTCCAGAGCCGGTTTTCCATGGTTTTTCGTAGGCGCCCCAAGGTCACCCTGAGTGGCGTGCCGTCATCGGCGTGCAGTGCATGGCGCTTAACGATCTCTCTGGTGATCTCGGCCATGGTCCCCATCGTCAGGCAGAGTGTCTGTCCATTGCCTTGCCCGCGTTGTGCCGAGCGGTATAGCCAGAGCCGATCTTTGATCGACTCGGGGGTATTGACGGCCAGCTCTTGCGTCATTTCCAAAGCCCGTCTGAGTACGGCAACACCATCCATGGGAATGGGGGATGTCTGATCGTGAATATCGGTCTGGCGCAATGTGGTCGACTGCGCACCTTTTCCCCTGCGCTTGAATGTTCTGACCAACATGAGGTTGGGCATAAACGGATGGGGTGACAAGCAGTCACGTTTCATTTCCAGCAGTGGCGTCGCATTGATGCCGGAGCGCATGCCGATCAGGAGGAGGAGCACCACAGTCGCTTCTGATTCCAAGCCGCTAAAACGTTTGTGGTGGATGGCAACGAGGTCCGACTTGAGCGCTGTCGCCAATCGCTGCATCTCCGTTTGGCTCAGCGGCAATTCGCCTCGCGTGGCAGTTCCATTCATCGGAAACGGATTGGCAGGTAGCAATGCCTCTGCGCTGTTCTCGATGAACCCGTAGTCGATCAGACCGACGATTACTGATTTGAAGGCTGAGTAATAGTTTTTCGCGGTCGATCCGTTGGGATATTTGGCTTTGAGCCAGCGTATGTACCGTTCGACATCGGCGCGGGTCAGATCAGAGGGACGCGCAGGCATCACGCCGACCTGATTCTCGACCAGGTACGGGAAGAACACTTTGATTCCGTTGGACGCAAAGCTGACGATCGTGGCGACCGAGTAGTTGCTGCTGTCGAGACGCGCCTTCACTACTGTCGCTGCCGCCCAGATCCAGGCATCGAATCCGTGCCCCAGCCACGGGCTAAGATCGATACGGTTATGGCTTCGTGGATTGGCCGGTAGCATGACTATCGCGTCTGTGTCGTTTGCACCAGAGGGAACCGGGACTGCTATTCCAGGCATCTTGGCTCTGTAGTCTTTGACACGGGCCATCACTGAATCCCGCTCGCCATTTCACCGTGTCCGGTGGTGGCAAATAGCATGTCCAGTTCGTCCTCGTGGGCCAATACGATCTGGGCATCCAACTGGTTAATCAAATGCAGGTAGATCGCTGTGGTTTGCACGTCGGAATGTCCCATCCGGTCACGCACGTATAGCAACGGCTCCCCATGGAATTCAAGGCTCTTACGCAGTGCCGACAGCGTGTATGTTCCGTAGGTGTGGCGCAGCATGTGTGCCCGCACCTGAAATCCGACTTTTTTCTCGATGGCCTTCATCGCATCGACGACGGCGCTCTTGGAGAATTCGTGTCCAAGTTCAGTCAATACCAAGGCCGCCAGATTCAATCCGGATCGCCGACGCCGAATCTCACGCTGGTGCAGGGAATACGCCCACATGTCTTCCATCAGAGACCAAGGCACATCGATGCTCCTGGGCTTCTCGTATTTGATGTGCATATCCGCAGGCTCCAGAAGAATGCGGATCATCTGGCCGGTGCGCAGATCCGAGCGGGATCTGGGGTTAAAGACATAGGCGAGCGGAAATGAGCGCGCTTCACACGATCGCATGCCGGTGCGGACCATCAGGTTGAATAGAAGCGCGTGGCTTGGGTCAAGTTGGGTGCCGAGACATTGTCGAACCTGCGTCTTGGTCAGCAATTTGATTGTGGTTTTGCGCTCGCGGGCCATGACGGCCGGCTTTTGCACGAAGCCGCCAGATCGATCAACATGGGAAAGAAATCCCTGATGCGCGGGTGTTCGCACATCGCGAAACCCAAATGGCAGGTGGGCGATATAGCCTTGGCGCTTGCACCAGTCATAGAACCGTACGATCAAGTTCAAGCGCTTGTTGACGGTATTGGGACTCAAGGCCAGCTCACCAAGCGACCAGTCGCGATAACGCGCGACAACACTTAGTCCGTGCGGCTTTTGTTCCTCATCCCATTGAAGTTCATTCGCGGCAAGGAAAGCAAAGTAGTCGTACAGGCGCCGCCCGTAAGCTTCCCACGTGAGCTTGCTCTCGACACCGCCGTGGGTTATCAATGCCTGCCATAGAAAGGAGTGTGCCGGCTCCATGGGCCACCCGTCTTCATTGAGAAGCAGGGGAAATCCGGCAAAAGATCGACCGGCGATCAAAAAATCAGAGGTCGCCATGACAAGCCTCATATACCCATCTCTTTCAGGACCGTGATCGCCGCCTTGAATTTGAGTGTGTAGAGATGCATGATCAGGTCGATGGCGCCACCACCACCGCGTTCCATGCGTACATCCCAAAATTTTGGGCCGGTGCACAAGAACTCCCAGTCACGGCCTGCGACATGTACGTGCCAACGGGTAGTCTGATGACTTGATCGTGGATGGAATGATGGGTCTTCTTTGATGTGGTCGGCCAACAAGCGCAGGACATGGATGGATTCCATCTCCCGCCATCGCAGCAACGCCAAGTTATCCACAGATGCCATTCGTGCCGACTCCTCCCCCGGACCCCCACCTGCTACTCGTCTCATAGAGACGAGAAAATCAACCCCAAAAACCCAAACCCAAAACCCTCCGCGGGCATATCACGGCACTAACAATCTTGCCCCTTCAGATCGTTGTTGGACAGCACGACGACAGGGCGGCCCTCCAGCTTCGGGTCGAAGACGCGCTCGCAGGAGACGTAGAAGTTGTTGCCGTCGACTAGCGCAAAGCTCATCTCACGCGGTGGATGACGCTGGTGACGACGCCCCACACCGTCAGCTCCTGGCCGTCCTTGAACTCGATGGGCGCGCAGCCGGGGTGCTCGGGCAGCAGGCGCACGGTGCCGCCGCGGCGCGACAGGCGCTTGACGGTGAGCTCGCCGTCGACCACCGCGACGACGATGTCGCCGTCGCCGGCTTCGAGCGAGCGGTCGACCACCAGCAGGTCGCCGTCGCGGATGCCGGCGCCGGTCATGGAGTGGCCCTTGACGCGCACGAAGAAGGTCGCCTCGCGGTGGGCGATGAGGTGCTCGTTCAAGTCGAGGCTGCACTCGACGTAGTCTTCGGCCGGCGAGGGAAAGCCGGCCGGCACGCGCGAGAGAAAAAGGGGCCGCGCCGCGCGGGGCGGGTTGGGGGAAGGGATCGAGATCATGGCGTTTGTCCTACCGAATGATCGTTCGATGATACATCCTGGCAGAAATCATTGAGTGAGCCACTGTTTCTTAAGCGGTTTTCCTTCCAGAAATATTCCAAAACGCCCCGGGTCATCTCTGTAGCCTTGGTCAGGCTTGTAGAAAAAGGAGATGACATGGATATCGAAGCTTTTCACCAGCCGTCAGCGATCGCGCTCTCGATGACGGAGTGGCAGTTCATCGTGGGTTGCCTGCTGGGTGCGGGTGTTGGCATCACGTTCAGCAGGAACGGGATCATGCTGACCGATCCGAAGACACGCTGGCTCTTCATTTCGCTCATGGTTGGCTTCGCCAGCCTGTGGGGAATCGTCTGCGGCCTTCTCAACGGCTGATGGGGGCGCAAAAAGTATGTTTGAACCGCTTTTCTACTACGGAACCGGCGTCGTTTCATTTTGGGGCGCGGTGGTGTTCATCGCGGGATGGGTGATTTTGCAAATGCCAACCGAGGAAGACGAGGACGATGAATAAGAACAAGAGCCGCCCCATACCGGGAATGACAGCCAGGGCGAAGGGAACAATGCTGGGGGCGCTGCTGGTTACGCTGGCATCAACCCCTCCAGCCAGGGAAGAAACCCTGCCGGTCAGGTCTGGCTCGGTTCATCGAGAAGAAATGGCTTTAGTCGTTTGCAATTTCCCTGGCTCGGACCTTCAGCCAGTGGATGTCCGGCCGGTCGAGATCGATATCAAGGGATCAAAGGTGGTCGCCCTCTGGCGCAGCCCGTTTCTGGACGATTAATCGCCTGCCAACGAAATTCAATTCATTTGGGGAAAACATGAACTCACTGCTGAGCAAACTCTGCATCACAACCTTGTGCCTTGTCTCTTTCGGAGCCGCTGCGCAAGGCGCTCCCTCCCTCGAAGTCAGGTGCGGCAAATACCTGAAGGCCGCACCGAAGGACAAGGCGGAACTGGACGGAATAATCATTGGTTATTTTCAGGGATACAGCCAAGGCGTCGTGGTGGGCAGTAACAACGACAGGCGAGCGCTGACGGTACGAGGCGCTTCCACCAAGGACATGTTTCTGTTCGTCCACCTCTATTGCCGCAACCATCCTGAGGCGATGATTCAAGGGCCGCTGCTGACCTACATCATCGCTGCAGATAGTGACAGCCTGGATGCCTTGCGGATGCTCAAGTGAAGAGATCTGGGGAATCTTCCCCGGTTTCGATGACACCTGAAGATCAGGTCGGCGTTATACCCGCCTTCCCAACCACCTCTGCCCAGTTCCAACCAATTGGAGTTGCATTGAGGTTGCATCCGAGAGGCCGATTCCAACCTTGGCACTCAGCCGGATTGGACTTCGAAATCCCCGCTATCCAACCCTAGAATGAAAATAGCCCTTCAATCGTTCACGCTGCGACCGGCCTGAGCGGGACCACGTTCCAGGTTCGTCCTGCCTCGCAAGCCAAGATGAAAGCCGCCCATTCGTCGAGGGCCTTGCGCCGTTCCTTCAAGTAATCGTGCTGGTCATAGACGCCCACCAGCCCACCTAGGGAATGATTCAGGCAGCGCTCGGCGACAATGATGTCTACGCCCATCGCGGCCAGATGGCTGCGCGCCGTGCTTCGCAGATCGTGCGGCGTGAAGCGCCGGCACTGTTCCCCAAGACTCTTGCATAGCCGGTTGATTGCGGCGTTCAACGTGGTCGACTCCATCGGGTAATCGCCCTCGGCGCGGCGGGAGCGCACCGGCAGCACATAGTGCGATTCGTAGGCAAGGTCATGCAGCTCGGCGAACCAACCGACAACCGCATCGGCCATGGGAATCACAAAGTCCTTTACGTCCTCGCCGCGCGCCGC
>JAJVHW010000100.1 GCA_022072415.1 Planctomycetota bacterium | reverse complement strand
CGATCCATGCGTCGCGCGGCGAGACGTCGCTCTCGGCCTGGACCGACGGCGAGGGGAGGTTCCGCATCGACGGCGCGGAGGGGCCGGGCTGGTCGGTCCTCGCGGGCGAGCACGGGACCGGCCGGAGCGACGACGTCCCCGCGTCCGGCGGCGACGCCGCGCTCGCGCTCGTCCTCCGCGCCCAGCCGCTCCTCGAGTTCACGGTGCTCGGCGAGTCCGGCGCCCCCCTGCGCGGCGTCCGCGTGGCGGTGCTCCGCGCCGACGCCGCACCCGGGTCGCCCCCCGAGGCGATCTTCGACACCGACGCCGACGGCCGCGTCCGCACCCGCGCCCTCCGCGACGGCTCGTGGTCCGTGGAACTGACCCCTCCGGCCGCCGGCGGAGCGCGGACCCCGCTCGGCACCGTCCGGAACGGCGCGCCGGCGGAGCTCCGGGCGCCGCGCTAGTCCGGATCATTCACGAGGGTTCGCGCGAGAACGGCATCCAGCGCTGCGACTGCCTGCACCGTACGGCGATGTCGTACGGCGATCCGCGGGCGTCCACGCGGCGACGGACTGTCCTGGCCGAGATCCGCGGGATGCGATGCAAGGAGGAGACCGCAGAGCGACTTCGGCAAGTCGGTCAAGGGCTCCGACGCAGCAGCGCGCCCTCGGGCTCGGCCAGGCGCGAACCCTCGTGAATGATCCGGGCTGGAGGGCGCGACGCCGCGGCACCGCGACGATCCGTCTACCGGATGAAGAGCATCTCCTGGTACCGCGGCAGCGGCCAGTGGGCGTCGCCGCAGAGGGTCTCCAGCGCGTCGCAGGACTGGCGCACGCGCTGCATCGCGGGGCAGAGCTCGTAGGCGAAGCGGCGGGCCTTCTTCGCCTCGTCGTGCTCGGCGCGCGTCGAGTCGTAGATCTTGTTCATGGCGTCGCGGGCGTCGTCGATCTCTCCGGCGAGGCGGGCGATCTCGCGGGCGCGCGCGGCGTGCGGCGTGTCGATCCCGGCGGCCTTCGCGGAGGCGACCGACGCGGAGAGCTCGCCGAGGTAGGACGCCGCCGCGGGGAAGACCTGCTGGTCCACCAGGCGGAGGAGCGTCTGGTATTCGATGTCCACGTCCTTCACGTACCGCTCGACGCGGATGTGGATGCGGGCGTGGACCTCCTCCTTCTTGAAGATGCCGGTCCTCACGAGGAACTCGTGCCGCTTCGGGTCCGCGAGCCAGTCCAGCGCGTCCGGCGTCTTCGGGAGGTTCGGGAGCCCGCGCTTCGCGGCCTCGGCGTGCCACTCCTTCGAGTAGCCGTCGCCCTCGAACCGGATCGGGGCGGTCTCCTTCGCGATGGCCTGCGCGACCTCGAGCGCGGCGGCCTCCGGCGTCGCGCCGCGCTTCACGCGCGCCGCGATGTCGGCCTCGAGCTCGACGAGCACGTCGGCCACGGCGGCGTTCACGCAGGTGACCGGGAAGGAGATCGCCATCGACGCTCCGCAGGCGCGGAACTCGAACTTGTTCCCCGTGAACGCGAAGGGAGACGTGCGGTTCCGGTCCGTCGCGTCGCGCTGGACCTCCGGGAGGTGCGACACGCCGAGCGAGAGCACCTTCTCCTTCGCGCCGCCCTTCGCGGCGAACCTGCCCTTGGCGAGCTTGTCGAAGATCTCGGAGAGGCTCGACCCGAGGAAGACCGAGATGATCGCGGGCGGCGCCTCGTTGGCGCCGAGGCGGTGGTCGTTCCCCGAGCCGGAGATCGACGCGCGGAGGACGCCGGCGTGCCGGTGGACGGCGCGCATCACGGCCGCGCAGACGAGGAGGAACCGGAGGTTCCGGTCCGGCGTCGCGCCGGGCTCGAGCAGGTTGTCCCAGGAGCCGTCCTTGCGGAGCGCCGCCATGGACCAGTTGAGGTGCTTCCCCGACCCGTTGATCCCGGCGAACGGCTTCTCGTGGAAGAGCACGTCGAAGTCGTGCCGCCGCGCGACGCGGCGCATCATCTCCATCGTGAGCTGGTTGTGGTCGGCGGCGAGGTGCGCCTCCTCGAAGATCGGCGCGGTCTCGAACTGCGCGGGCGCGACCTCGTTGTGGCGGGTCTTCGCCGGCACGCCGAGCTGGTAGAGCTCGTGCTCGAACTCGCCCATGAACGCGGCGGCGCGGGCGGGGATCGCGCCGAAGTAGTGGTCCTCGAGCTGCTGCCCCTTCGGCGGCGCGGCGCCGACGAGGGACCTCCCGGCGATCATGAGGTCGGGGCGGTGCGTCGTGAACGCGCGGTCCACGAGGAAGTACTCCTGCTCCGCGCCGATCGTGGAGGCGACGCGCACCGGCGCTTCGTAGCCGAGGGTCGCGAAGAGCTTCTTCACCGCCGCCTCGAGCGCGCTGTTGCTCCGGAGGAGGCCTGTCTTCTCGTCGAGCGCGTGGCCGTACCACGAGAGGTAGGCCGACGGGATGCAGAGCGTCCACCCGGAGCCGGTCTCCATCAGGAACATCGGGCTCGACGGGTCCCACGCCGTGTACCCGCGCGCCTCGAACGTGGAGCGCATGCCGCCGGAGGGGAAGCTCGACGCGTCGGGCTCGCTCTGGATGAGCTGCGACGGACCGAACGTCTCGATCGGGTCGCTCCCGAACATGGTCTGGAGGAACGCGTCGTGCTTCTCGGCCGTGAGGCCGGTGAGCGGCTGGAACCAGTGGCAGAAGTGGGTGGCGCCGTTCTCCATGGCCCACTCCTTCGCGGCGTGCGCGACGGCGGCCGCGATGGAGCGGTCGAGCTTCTGGCCCTTCTCGATCACCGCCTCGAGCTTCGCGAAGACGCTTCCGGGGAGCCGCTGGCGGAGCTTCCGCATGTCGAGCGTCCTCCGCCCGAACTCCGCCGCGACGGACACCCGCCCCGCCGCGTCGGTCGGCTGCGGCGCGTGCCGCACCGCCCGAGATCCCGCCACGCCCAACGCCGCCATGCGACCGCTCGACAGGTTTCCAGCGCCCATCCGCCCGCACCTCCGTGAAACGTCATGCCGCAAGATTTCCGGATCACCGGGCCGCGCCACGCGCGCAGGCCGTACGCCGATTCGCGTACGGGCACGGAGTGTCGCAGAGGGCGGGGACAGGCCCCGACGGGCCGGATCGACGAGGGCGCGGCCCATGCACGACGTACACGGCGACCTGCGGTCAGAGCGGGCGCTGTTCGATCCTGAGGCGTTGGCCGTTCCCGCGAGGCCGCCACTGTGCCCGGTCCGACGCGCCGTAGTCCGCGCCGGACGTCCAGCGGATCTCCGCGCTCCGCGGGACCTGCGGGTAGTCGAAGAAGTCCATCTCCAGTTCGAATCGGTCGCGGCGGAGGTCCACCGTGAGGCGGAACCGCGGAAACTCGCCGGGCGCGGAGAGCAGCATGAGCACCCGACCGCCGCGGCGCTCGATCCACCGCGGATCGCCGGGCGCGGCCGCGAGCGCCAGGGCGTCGTCGCCTCCGCCGACCCGCAGGTCGAATCCGTCGCGCCGACCCGAGAAGTCCCCGTTCGGCGAGAGGTCGTTCCGCACGATCGCGCCCCGCAGGCGAAGCACGTCCCGCGCGGGGCCCGAGGAATCGAAGAGCCGCCCCGAGAACACCGCGGGATCCACCGACTGGAACTCGAGGAAGGTCCGCGCCGACTGCGAGTCCGGATTCACGAGCACCGCCTCGCGCACGCCTCCGCCGACGCCCGGTTCGACGACGATCGAGCACCGGGCGCCGTCGCCCGACAGCGTCACGGGCGACGCGGCGACTCCGGCGCCGAGGTCGATCGACGCGCCCTCCGCGAGGTTCTCGCCCGCGATCTCGAGCATCAGCGGCCCGGCGCGGCGGATCACCTGCGGCGCGACCTCCAGCGAGGTCGGCGGCGGCCCCCCGGCCTGCCGCCGCACGACGAGCGTGCGCTGGTGCAACTGGATCAGGTCGGGGAGCCCGCTCCCGTCCACGTCGGCGACGAACCGTCCGAGCAGCGGCGTCGCCGGGCTCACGCCGACGTCCCACGCCGCCGCCGCGAAGGAGCCGTCGAGGTTCCGGAGGATCCCCGTCCCGGCGGCGATGTCCGGGAGACCGTCGGTGTCGAAGTCCACGAGCGGCTTCCGCCCGTACGGGAGGGGGTTGTCCGCGGTGTCGTCGAACGTCAGGTTGCCGTTCCCGTCGTTGCGGATCACCCCGGGCGGGACAACGACGTCGAGGTCCCCGTCGCGGTCCAGGTCGATCGCCGCGCCGGACGGGAGGAGCCCCGTGACCGCCACGCGCGCGCCGGGCACGAGTTCGCCGGCTACCGACTGCATGCACGGAAGGAACCCGTCCCGCTCGACGACCACGAGGTCGTCCCTGCCGTCGCCGTTGAAGTCGCCGATGCACGGCTCGCCGACCGACTCGATCAGACCCCGCTTGACCAGCCCCGCGGCGGTGAGCTCGAACACCCGGAGGCCGTCCTTCCCGCCGACCTGGAACGTCGTCGCGGCGACGACTGCGTCGAGATCGCCGTCGGTGCCCAGGTCGAGCAGGAACGGGCCGCCGGAGGTGCCCTCCGTCAAGTCCTCGGGCGACGCGTAACGCCCTGGGAACGCGCCCGTCCCGTCGTTCAGCAAGAATGCGATTCCGCGGAGCGAGGCCGGGCCGACGATGTCGACGTCGCCGTCTCCGTCCACGTCCGCGACGCCGGTGATCACGGAGATCGGATACGACATCCCGGATGCGCGGACGGACGTCGTCTCGATCAGGCCCGAGGCGTCGCCGAGAAGGCGGAACAGCCCGTACCCGTCGGTGAGCAGGAAGTCGGCCCGCCCATCGCCGTTCACGTCGCCCGGCGCGCCGCTCGACGCGGGCCCGGACTGGAGCACGGCGGGCAGGTCGATCACCTGCGGCGGGTGATAGAGGATCTCCCGCGGGTCGGCGGCGAGGGCGGACGCGACGACGGCGGCCGCCGTCCCCGCGAGGGCGACGGCGAGGCCCGGTCTTGCGCAGCGCATGGACGTCGCTCCCCGCCCCGGATCCGCTCGCGCGACGGAACGCTCGGGGGTGCGGCCGACCGTACCACGGCCTGCCGCGCCGTCAACCGTCAGGACCCGTCCACGAGCCGGGCGGTCAAGGCGGCCGCGACGAGCGCGTTGCCGAGGGGGGTTGCGTGGCAGCCCTCGACGAAGAGGTCCCGCGCCGTGAACCCGCTCTCGCGGAACACCGCGCCGACGTCGATGACGTCCACCGTGTCGGCGTTCGCGAGCTCCGCCGCGCGCGCCTGGAGTTCCGCGACCCGCGCGGCGGGCAGCACGTCGTCGTACCCCGCGTCGATCTGCGACTGCCGCGGCCAGACGACGACGATGGCGCGCGGGCTCCCTGCGCAGATGCGCCGGAGGTTCTCCGCGTACCGGTCGGCGGGGACGCGCGGGCGGAGCTCGGCGATGCGTTCGGGCGTGAGCACGCCGGGAGGGGCCCGCCGGGGGGACGTCCATCCGAAGACCATCGCGGCGAGCCGGCTCCGCTGCGCCACCGCGCTGCGCCACATCACGCCGCTCCGCTCGTGATCCTCGATGGCTGCGACCGCGTCGCCGTCGCGGCTCGGCCACGGCGCCGCGTCGTTGTTCCCGAACTGGACGATCGTCACGTCCGGCCGGAAGCGCTGCTGGAGGCGGGCGGCGAGGATCGCCCCCTGGTGGCTCGAGTATCCGGGAACGCCGGCGTTGAGGACGTCGAGCCCGCTCCGCTCCGCGAGCTGCGTCGGCCACGCGTCGACGAGGGCGACGCCGAGCCCGTACGTGCACGAATCGCCGACGCAGAGCACCCGGCGGCGCTTCGGGTCCGGCCGGTCCGGCACGTCGGACGCCATGCGGAGCCCGGCGGAGTTCGTCCGGTCGCCCCAGTACCCCGGGCGGACGTTCAGGTTCGGCCGGAGGCGCCAGAAGAGTTCGGCGTCCCCCTCGAAGTAGTCCGTGAGGGCGAGGTTCGGCATCCCGTCGAGAGGCGACGCGAGGAGCGTCCCTTCCGGCGGCGGCACGAAGAGCCGCGCGCCGACCTCGAGCCCGCCGAGGACCGCCAGCGTCGCCGCGCACTGGAAGAGGATCCTCTTCGCGCGCGACGGACGCGGCTCCTCCGCGGGCCCGGCCTCCACGTCTGCCATCTCGTCTCCTCGGACGGCCCGGCGCCCCGCGCGCCGACCGGCCGTCCCTTGGACGGTTCACACGCGGCCCGGGACGCACTCTTCCCCCGGAACCGCGTCAATCGCGGCCGAGTGCCGCCGAGGGTGGCACTTGGTGCCTGTTCCCCTCGGATGTCACTCGGCCGGTCCGCCCTCCGTCCCCTTCCGGAGCAGCGACAGGAACCCCGTCCCGTGGTGCCGCACCTCGAGGAACGACGCGTTCTCCGGCGCGGGCTTGTAGATGCGGAACGTGCGGAGGAGAGGCAGCGTCACCGCGCTCTCGAGCGGGCCGATGAACGACGCGCGCTCGGGGTCGTACGGCTCGCCGAACCACGGCTCGGCGGCCATCCGCTCCATCTGCGTCGCGGTCAGGAAGAAGCAGCCCGCGTGCGGGTTGCGCGGCGCGACGAACCGGGTCGGCACGCCGAGCACGTTCGACTGGAGGTCGGGGAGCGACGCGAGGTCGCGCCACTTCGCGGCCGCGGCCTCCGGGATCGCCCCGTCCACGTAGCCCTTGTGCGCGGCCGCGCGGAGATGCGTCTCCATGCGGTTCGGGAGGAGCACGTGCCCGTCCCCCGCCGTCTTCGCGAACCAGCGCACCTTCCGCAGGAAGAGCGGATCCTCGACGACCAGGTCGTCCTCGAGGAACACGAACATGTCGTAGCGCCCGATCCCCTCGGCCAGCACGCGCCGCGCGGCGAAGCCGAGTTCCATCGGCCGCGCGTCGGTCGGCACGTGGCGGAACGCCGCCGCCGGCGCGGAGAGCAGCGCGAGGAGGTGCTTCCCCTCGGCGGTGCAGACCGCGACGTCGAGCTCGCACGCGTCGGTCTGGTTGCAGGCCGGCGCGCGGCGGTGCTCGATGTCGAACATCACCTGGCTCGCGCCGAGGCTCGCGTGGAGCCCCGCGAGGCATGCGTCGAGCGCGCGGATCCGCGGCTCGGGGAACGGACGGAGCGACGCGTGCTTCCCGCTCCCCTGCGGGTCGAAGAAGTGCGGGATCGCGACGAGGGCCTTCACCCGGCGCTCCTTCCGGCGACGCGCTCGAGGAGGGCGCGGAGGCGCGCGTGGCACACGTCGAGCGACGCGCGATCGAGGATCGTCCGCCGCGCCGCCTCGCCGAGCGGACGGAACGCCTCGGGCGCGTCCAGCACGCGGAGCGCCTGCGCGGCGAACGCGTCCGGGTCGAAGAACGGCGCGAGCAGCCCGTTCTCCCCGTGGGCGACGAAGTCGCGGACGGGCGCCGTGTCCGACGCGAGCACGACCGCGCCGCAGGCCATCGCGTTCAGCATCGACCACGAGAGCACGAACGGAACCGTCAGGTAGACGTGCAGGTCCGACACCGCCAGGATCGCCGCGAGCTCCTCGGGCGTCCGATGGCCGGCGAAGCGGACGCGCGCAGGATCCAGCGGGTCCCGCGCGAGGCACCACTCCTTGAACGACTTCCCGTCGGTGAACCGCTCGTCTCCGCCGTAGACCACGCGGTCCTGCCCGACCACGACCACGAGCACGTCCTTCCGCACGTCGAGGATGCGCCGCACCGCCTTCACGAAGATGTCGAACCCCCTCAGGGACTCGAACCCGCGGGACACGTAGGTGACGACGCGTGTTCCGTCGGGCACCGGCTCCCCGAGGACGGTTCGCGGAGCGTCCGGCGCGCGCGGCTTCCAGAATGCGGTGTCGATCCCGTCGTGGAGGACCTCGATCTTCGGCCGCCACGCCTCGGGGAAGAGGGAGCGCTGGAACGGCGTCGGCGCGTAGCCCGCCGCGCAGGTGTCGAGGTCGGTCAGGATCATCGCGTTCCGGAAGCGCGCGCGGAGGAGCGTCTCCTCCTCGACGGGGAAGTCGGGGCGGAAGTCCACGTCCACGCCCTTCGTCCGGTAATAGAACTCGAAGTGGTTGACGATCGGCGCGTCGGTGAGTTCCGGCAGGAGCGCCGTGGACCCGAAGCCGCTGTGACCGACGATCACGTCGGGCCGCACCTCGGGGTGGAGCTTCAGCGCGCGGTGGACGCCTTCCGCGTGGGCGCAGGCGTCCTCGTAGGTCCGCGCGAACGGATGCGTGCGCTCCGACCCGCCGCCCTGGGCGCGGTACTGGATCAGCCGCACGCCCTCGACCTCGCCCTGCCGCATCTCGTTCACGAACGTGACGCGCCACCCCGGCAGCGCGGCGAACCGCGCGGCCTGCTGCCCGAACTGGGCGGGGAAGTTCCGGTGGACGAAGAGGACGTGCAGGGATCGCTCCGCGGAGCGATCCTACGCGCTCACCAGGAGACTTCCGACTCGATCGAGATCTTCGAGAGCGATCCCGCGCCGGAGGGCGAGGCGCCTCCGGCGTCGAGGGTGTCGGTTCCCGCTCCTCCGTTCACGACGAGCCGGGTCTGGATGTCCACGAACGACATGCCGTCCGGCACGACCTGGATCGAGTCGTCGCCGTCCCCGCCGAGAATCTTCACGGGCTTCCCGCGGAGCCCGCCGCCGTTCACCGTCACCATGTCGGCGCCGCCGCGCGACGACAGCTTGCCGCCGTCCTCGAGCACGCACGACGTGGCCCGGAGGGTGGACCCGCCCTCGCCCGCCTCGATCGTGAGTTTCCGGTAGAACGACGTCCGCTCGACCGTGGCGGAGTCTTCCGACGCGTCGCGGCCGAGCTTCGCCGTCGCCTTCCCGTTGACCGCGCAGTCGGCCATGTAAAACGCGTCGGCCCCGTCTCCGAGCGAGACGGAGACGCGGCCCTCGAAGTAGCTCTGCTGGGCGGAGACGTACTCGCGCGACGCGCGGCCCGTCACGTCGACGTCGCCCCCGACGGTCGTGTTCGAGACGCTGAGGTACGACCAGTTCATGACGTCTCCGTCGGCCCGGAACGCCGCGCGGAGTCCGCTCTCGAGCGTGCACGACGACGAGGTCAGGGTGTCGCCGAAAGACCCTCCGTCGAGGATCAGCGCGCCCGTCACGCGGGAGTTCGTGAACGACGAGAACACGCCCGATCCCTGCGACGTGCGGGAGTCGAGTCGCATCGCCGCATTCACCGTCGCGTCGGTCACGGACACGTAGGAGTAGAGGTCGTCCGGCCCCGCGACGATGCGGAGTTCCCGGAACGCCGGGAGGGTCCCCGTCACCCACACGGCGTCGGCCTCGAACGCCTCGCCGCCGCCGAGGTCCACGACGACGCGGTCCCGTTCGCCCACGGGAACGTCGGCGAATGAATCGCCCGCGATCTCCGTCCCGTCGCCCGCGAGGACGCGGAGCACGCCGTCGCCGCCCGACGTGAGCGTCACGTGGTCCACGGACGTGCCGCCCTCGACGAAGACCGACCGCCCGGCCCGGCGGACCGTCACCTCGCCGGCGAGCACCTCGTCGGCCATCGCCGCATGGAACGCTCCCGCGGCGGCGAGGATCGCCGTCGCCTGCACGTCGCGTCTCCGAGTCACCTGCCACCTCCGGGTCCGGGCTGCCTGCGCTGCGGAGCGCACGGTACGCCCCCCGGGGCTCCGCCCGGAGTGACCAGAGGTACGCGCGGAAGATCCCCGCTTCTCGGCTTCTTGACGCAGAAAGCGAAGGAACGGGGGCGTTCGCCAAGATACTCGTCGCATGAGCGACCGGAACCGCCTCGACGCCGCCCGGACGCGGGAGTTCGCCGCCGCCATGTGGCGGGACGCGTGCGTCCCCGCGCTCGTGGACTTCGTCCGCATCCCGAACAAGTCCCCCGCCTTCGACCCGAAGTGGCAGGAGCACGGGCACATGGACCGGGCGGCGGACCTCGTCGCCGCGTGGTGCCGGGCCCACGCGCCGCACAGCGACGAGACGTCGCAGGCCTGGCGCGTGTCGATCGAGCGTCTGCCGGGGCGCACTCCGCTCGTGTGCGTCGAGATCCCCGCGACGGACGGCTCGGACGGGCGAGACCCGGTCCTCCTCTACGGCCACCTCGACAAGCAGCCGGAGATGACGGGCTGGTCGCCCGGGCTCGGGCCGTGGACGCCCGTCCTCCGCGACGGACGGCTCTACGGGCGCGGCGGCGCCGACGACGGCTACGCGGCGTTCGCGAGCGTCACGGCCCTCCGCGCGCTCGCCGACCAGGGCGTCCCACACCGCCGCGCGGTCCTGCTCGTCGAGGGCTGCGAGGAGAGCGGGAGCTACGACCTCCCGGCCTACGTCGAGCACCTCGCACCGCGGATCGGGAACCCGTCCCTCGTGGTCTGCCTCGACTCCGGCTGCGGGAACTACGACCAGTGGTGGGTGACGACGTCGCTGCGCGGCGTCGTCGTCGCCACGCTGACCGTGCAGGTCCTCACCGAGGGCGTCCACTCCGGCGACGCGGGGGGCGTCGTCGGCGACAGCTTCCGCATCGCGCGCTCGCTGCTCGACCGGATCGAGGACGCGGCGACGGGCCGGGTCCTCCTCCCCGAGTGCTGGATCGACGTGCCCCCCGAGCGCGCCGCGCAGGCGCGCCGCACCGCCGAGGTGCTCGGCCGCTCGCCCCTCGAGAAGTACCCGCTCGCCGCGGGGATGACGCCGGTGACGGCCGACCCGTCCGACGCGATCCTGAACCGCACGTGGCGCCCGGCGCTCACGGTGACCGGCGCCGACGGTCTCCCGCCGGTGAAGGACGCGGGGAACGTCCACCGGCCGTTCACGGCGCTGAAGCTCTCCCTCCGCCTCCCGCCCACGGCCGACGCGGACCGCGCCGTCGCCGCGCTGCGGACGGCGCTCCTCCGCGACCCGCCGTACGGGGCGACCGTCACACTCGACACCGGCCACGGCGCCACCGGATGGAACGCGCCCGCCGACCAGCCGTGGCTCGCCGCGTCGGTCGCCGCCGCGTCCCGCGACTTCTTCGGCCGCGACGCGATGTACATGGGCGAGGGCGGCACGATCCCGTTCATGGCGATGCTCGGAGCGAAATTCCCCGCAGCTCAGTTCTGCGTCACCGGCGCCCTCGGCCCCGGCAGCAACGCCCACGGCCCGAACGAGTTCCTCGACCTCGCCACCGCCGAGCGCGTCACCTGCTGCGTCGCCCGCCTCCTCGCCGACCACGCGCGGCGGTGACCGCCCCGTCCCCGCCTCCGTCTAACCTGCCGGGTCCATGGTCGAAGCCACGTCGCCGGTGATGCGGCAGTACGCCCGCTGGAAGCGGGAGCACCCCGAGGCGCTCCTCTTCTTCCGGATGGGCGACTTCTACGAGCTCTTCTACGACGACGCCGGCGAGGCGTCGCGGCTGCTCGACATCACGCTCACGTCGCGGGCGGACGGGATCCCCATGGCCGGCGTGCCGGTGCGGGCGGCGCAGGGGTATCTCCGGAAGCTCATGGACGTGGGGCGGCGGGTGGCCATCTGCGAGCAGATGGAGGACCCGAAGCAGGCCAAGGGCATCGTGGACCGGGCGGTCGTCCGCGTGATGACCCCGGGCACGCTCACCGAGGACGGCGACCTCGACCGGACGCGGAACAACTTCCTGCTCGCCCTCGCGCCGCGGCGCGGCGGGGCGTCCGGGCTCGCGTGGGTGGACCTGTCCACCGGCGCGTTCGAGGTGACGGAGTGCCGCGACGCCGGCGCGCTCGCCGACGAACTCGCGCGGATCGACCCGGCCGAGGTGATCGCGCCCGCCGCGCGCCTGGCGGCCGACGAGCGCCTCGCGGGCGCGGTGTCGCAGTCCGCCCGCGGAGCGCCCCGGGACGTGCCGGAGTGGTGGTTCGACGACGACCAGGCCCGGCGGGACCTGATGGAGCACTTCGGCACGGCGGACCTCGGCGGGTTCGGCCTCGACGGGCTCGGCGCGGCGGTCGCCGCGGCGGGGGCGGTGCTCACGTACCTCCGCGAGACGCAGAAGACGGCGCTCCCCCACCTCCGTCCGCCGCGCGTCCGGCAGTCGTCGGCGCACCTCGTGATCGACCGGGCGACGCTCCGGTGCCTCGACCTTGTCCAGAACCAGCAGGGCGGCGGGCGTGCGGCGACGCTGCTCGACGTCGTGGACCGCACGAAGACGGCGATGGGCGCGCGGCTCCTCCGCGCGTGGCTGATCGCGCCGCTCCGCGACCCCGCTGCGGTCCTCGCGCGGCAGGGCGCGGTGGCGGCGATGATCGCCCGTCCGGAGGCGCGGGCGGCCGTGGCGGAGGCGCTCGCCGAGGTGCACGACCTCGAGCGGCTCGCCGCGCGCGTCGCCACGCTCCGCGCCTCGCCGCGGGACCTCGTGGCCCTCGGGCGGAGCCTCGCGGCGGTGCCGGGGGTGACGTCGGCCGTCGCGGCGGTGCAGCCGTCTCCCGAGTCTCCGTGGCTCGCCGACGCGGCGTCGCGTCTCTTCCCCGAGGACGCGCTCCGCGACGAGATCACGCGCACGCTGGTGGACGACGCCCCCGTCGTCACGAACGAGGGCGGGATGATCCGCGACGGCGTGTCGCCGGAGCTCGACGAGCTCCGCGGCCTCTCGGCCAACGCGCAGAAGTACCTCGCCGAGCTCCAGGCCCGCGAGGCGGCGCGGACCGGCATCCCGACCCTGCGCATCACCTACAACTCGGTCTTCGGCTACGCGATCGAGATCACGCGGACCCACGTGGACAAGGCGCCGCCCGACTGGGAGCGGCGGCAGACGCTGAAGAACGTCGAGCGCTACGTGACGCCCGAGCTGAAGGAGTGGGAGGCGAAGCTCCTCTCGGCCGACGAGCGCGCGAAGGCCTTCGAGGCGAAGCTCTTCACGGCACTCCGGGACCGAGCCGCCGCGGCGATCCCGTCGATCCAGCGCACGGCCGCCGCGCTCGCGGAGATCGACGCGGCGCACTCGTTCGCGGAGGTGGCCGCGGACCGCGGCTGGGTCGCGCCGGCCGTCGACGACGGGACGCTCCTCGACATCCGCGGCGGGCGGCACCCCGTGCTCGACCGCGCCGTCACGCCCGCGTCGGGGCCGTCGGAACCGTTCGTCCCGAACGACTCGCTCCTCGACGCGGCGGGCGCGTGCGTCGGCGTGCTGACCGGCCCGAACATGGCGGGCAAGTCCACGTACATCCGCCAGACGGCGCTGATCGTGATCCTCGCGCAGTGCGGATCGTTCGTCCCCGCCGCGTCGGCGCGGATCGGCGCCGCGGACCGCGTGTTCGCCCGCGTCGGCGCCGGCGACGACCTCTCCCGCGGCCGCTCCACGTTCATGGTCGAGATGATGGAGACGGCGAACATCCTCCACCACGCGACCGACCGTTCGCTGGTCGTGCTCGACGAGGTCGGGCGGGGCACGAGCACGTACGACGGCGTGGCGCTCGCGTGGGCGATCACGGAACACCTCGCCCTCGTCACGCGGAGCCGCACGCTCTTCGCCACGCACTACCACGAGCTGACCGCGCTCCGCGACGCGTCCCCGGAGCTCTCGCGCGCGGTGGTGAACCTCCGCGTCGCGGTGCGCGAGGACGGGGACCGCGTCGTCTTCCTCCGTCGGATCGAGGCGGGAGGGACCGACCGGAGCTACGGCGTCCACGTGGCGCGGCTCGCGGGGGTGCCGGCCACGGTCCTCGCGCGGGCGAACGAAGTGCTGGCGACGCTGGAGACGCAACGGCGCGAGCCGGCCGCGGCGCCGCCGGCTCCTCCGCCCCCCGCGGCCCCCGCGCCGCGCTCCGCATCCGGGCAGCTCACGTTCTTCGCGCCGGAGCGGGATCCGCTGCTCGACGAACTGGCCGAGCTTCGTCTCGAGAGCATGACGCCGCTGCAGGCGATGGCATGGCTCGACGCGGCGAGGAGGAGAGCGTTGGGGGTCGGGCCTGGAAAGGGGTAGCCTGCGTCTTCGGCGACGTGCGCGGGTGGTTCGCACGCGGTCGCCCCACGGAGGTCCCCATGTCCGCCCGCATCCTCGCCGCGTCCTTCCTCGCCCTCGCCGCTTCATCGGCCATGGCCGCCGACCTGAAGGTCCCGAGCGACGAATTCCCCACGATCGCCGACGCGGCCGCAGCCGCGCAGGACGGCGACCGCATCCTCGTCGCGAAGGGGACCTACGCGGAGCACGTCACGATCAACGCGAACAACGTCCAGATCCTCGGCAAGAAGGCGAAGTGGGACGGTCATGTCGGCAACGTCCCGGGTATCTGCCTGACGATCCAGGGGAACGGGTGCACGGTGTCCGGCTTCACGTTCGTGAACGGAAGCATGCACCTCCAGGTCAACGGCGACGGCGCGACGATCCGCAAGTGCGTGCTCCGCGCGTCGTCGGGCAACAACGTCGAGTTCAGCTCCTCGTCGGGATCCAGGATCGAGAAGTGCGCGTCCTATTCCGCCGGAAGCAATCAACTCCGCGCAAGCGACTCGCCCGGGCTGACGATCGACCGCTGCGTGTTCCGGAACTCGGACAGCACGGCGCTTTCCATGAGCGCCTGCGACCAGACCACCGTATCCCGGTGCACGATCTCCCTTGCGGAGGACGGCGACGGGGTGGATCTCACCGGGACGGATGCCCTGATCGAGGGGAACCGGATCACGGGCATCGACGACGACGGCATCAGCGTCAACGGCGACCGCGCGACGATCCGCGGGAACACCGTGTCGAACTGCGTGGACGACGCGGACGGGATCGTCTACTCGGGAGGTTCGGACTCGGGCGCCCTCATCGAAGGCAACACGCTCACGTTCGTGATGGAGGACGGCATCGAGGTGAACGCCGGCGGCGCCACGATCCGCGGGAACAAGGTGACGTTCTGCGGGACGGAGGACGACGCCGGCATCGACGTGAACGGGAACGGCAACGTCGTGGAGGACAACGAGATCGTCGACGCCGACGATCCCGGCATCGAGATCAGCGGCGACGACAACGTCGTGCGCAACTGCATCGTGCTGCGCTCCTTCGACGACGGGATCGACGTCTCGGGCGACGGGAACACGATCACCGGCTGCACGGTCACCGACTGCGACGGCGAGGGCCTCGTCAACCGCGGCTCGAACACGACCGTCACGAACTCACGGTTCACGGGGAGCCGGCTCGATGTCACGATCACGAACGACGCCACGTTCGCCGAGTTCACCGGCGTCACGTTCGTCACGGGCGGGCAGGGCGTGTTCGAGGAGGTCTCGAAGTAGGTCCGCGTCAGCGGCGGAAGGCCAAGTGCCGGATCTCCCGGCCTCTCCGGCGCCAGAGCGACTCGAACTTCGTCTCCCAGCCGAGGTGCGGGCGGTCGCCGGACTCGCACCGGAACGCGCCGGAGCCCTGGAGCACGTCGAGCATCTGCGCGGCGTAGGGGCCGTCGTCGGTGGCGCAGAGGAGGACGCCGTCGCGGCGGAGCGCGCGCGCTGCGGCCTCGGCGAACCACGGCTGGACCAGCCGGTGCGAGGCGTGGCGGACCTTCGGCCACGGGTCGGGGAAGTAGACGTGCAGCTCGGCGACGGACCCCGGCAGGAAGCACGAGCCGAGCGCGATCTCGGCCGACACGGGGAGCGCCCGCACGTTGGGGATCCCGCGCCGCTCCGCCTCGGCGAGGAACGCCGCGACGCGCGACGGGTCGCGCTCCACGCCCACGTGGTCCCGGTCCGGGCACGCCTCGGCGCGGCCGAGCAGGAACGTGTCGTACCCGAACCCGATCTCGACCACGAGCGGCGCGGCGCGGCCGAAGATCCTCGGCCAGTCCGCGGGTCCGGCGAGCTCGCGCCCCGGCACCACGAGGCGCGGGAAGGGTTCCGGCACTCCGCCGCCGCGCGACGATCGCTTCCGCTTCGTCATCGCGCCGTCTCCGCCAGCCGCGCCGCGGCCCAGTCCGCGTGGGACCGGACGAGCTCCGACCCGTGCCGCCGGAGCCGCTCGACGTGCGGGACCGCCTCCGCGCGTCCCGTGTTCCCGAGCGCGACGGCGACGTTCCGCATGAAGCCCTCGTACCCCGCCCGGCGCACGGCGGACCCGGACGTGGCCGCATCGAACTCCGGTTCCGAGAGCGACGCGAGCCGGGCGAGGTCCGCGTCGGCGAAGAGCTCGCGGGGACGCAGGTCGGCGAGCGACGCGGGACGCGCGAACCGGTTCCACGGGCACGCGGCCTGGCAGTCGTCGCACCCGAAGACCCGCGTGCCGATCGCGGGGCGGAGCCCCTCCGGGATCTCGCCGAGGTGCTCGATCGTCCAGTAGCTGATGCACTTCCGCGCGTCCACGACCCCCGGCGCGACGATCGCTCCGGTCGGGCACGCGGGGATGCACGCCGCGCACGTGCCGCAGTCCGCGGCCACGGGACGGTCCGCCCGGAGCTCCATGGTGGAGAGCACGACCGCGAGCAGGAACCACGACCCGCCGCCCGGGTCGATCACGCACGCGTTCTTCCCCGCGAAGCCGATCCCCGCCTCGACGGCCCACGAGCGCTCGAGGACCGGCCCGTCGTCCACGTACCAGCGGTGGACGTGCCCTGGGCCCGACACCCCGTGCATCGACTCCTTGAGCTTCCGGAGCATCACCGCCGCGACGCGGTGGTAGTCCCGTCCGCGGGCGTAGCGGGCGACCTCCGCGGGGAGCGCCGCGGCGCGCGCGCCGCCGCCTTCCGCCCCGTGGTCGAGCGTGACGACGACGACGGAGCGGCACGCGGGGACGACCTCGCGGGGATCGGCGCGGCGCGCAGGGCGGTCGGCCATGTACGAGAGGTCCGCGTGCATCCCCTCGGCGAGCCACCGGTCGAGCCGGTCCGCGCCGCGGGAGCGCCCGGCCGCGGCGAACCCGCACCGCGAGAAGCCGAGCTCCAGCGCGCGCGCGCGGATCGCGTCCTCCGGGGATGTCGGGCCGGTCACGCCCCGAGGGTCGTCCGCGGGGCGCCGCCCGCGCGAGGAATCGCGCCGGGGACGGCTCCGGCACCCCCCGTTTCTTGCGCCGCCGGGGAACGCCCCGTACCTTCGCCCCTCCACCTGAACGCGGGGTGGAGAAGTGGTATCTCGTCAGGCTCATAACCTGAAGACCGCAGGTTCGAATCCTGCCCCCGCAACCACCGAGGCCGCCGGGACATCCCCGGCGGCCTCGACCGTTTTCCGGGCCCGCCGCGCCCCGTACACTCGCGGACGATGCCCCGCGTCGTCTTCACCGCCAACCTGCAGCGGCACGTGAGCTGCCCCCCCTCGGTGGTCCCGGGGCGCACGGTGCGCGAGGCGCTCGACGCCGTCTTCGCGTCGAACGAGCGCGCGCGGGGGTACGTGCTCGACGACCAGGGCGAGCTCCGCACGAACATGGCGGTGTTCGTGGACGGGGAGATGCTCCGCGACCGCCGCGGACTCTCCGACGCGGTGGGCGAGTCGGCGGAGATCCACGTGATGCAGGCGCTCTCGGGAGGGTGACCCCATGACGGCTCGGCGGCTCTGGGCGGCGACGCGGAAGGGGCTCTTCCTGGTCGAGGAGGGCGCGGGCGGTTTCCGGATCGCGGCGACGCGCTTCCTCGGAGACCACGCCACGATGGTGCTGGCGGACCGGCGCGACGGCGCCGTGTACGCGGCCCTGGAGCACGGGCACTTCGGCGCGAAGCTCCACCGGTCCGACGACCGCGGAGGGACGTTCCGCGAGATCGCGGCCCCGAAGTACCCGACGCAGCCGGAGGGCGAGGTCGAGGCGAAGAACTGGACCACGGGGCAACCCATCCAGTGGAAGCTCCGGAAGGTGTGGTCGCTCGAGACGGCGGGCGACGACCGCCCGGGCGCGCTCTGGGCGGGCACGATCCCCGGGGGGCTCTTCCTCTCGAAGGACCGCGGCGCGTCGTGGGAGATCGTCGAGCCCCTCTGGCGGCACCCCGACCGCAAGCGATGGTTCGGCGGCGGCGAGCCGGAGCCGGGCATCCACTCGATCGTGGTGGATCCGCGGAACTCGCGGCGCGTGTTCGTCGCCGTGTCGTGCGGCGGCGTGTGGCTCACCGAGGACGGCGGCGAGACCTGGACGTGCCGCGCCGACGGGATGCGCGCCGAGTACATGCCGCCCGAGCAGCAGCGGGACCCGGTGATCCAGGACCCCCACCGCATGGTCGCCTGCGCCGCGGCGCCGGACGTGCTCTGGTGCCAGCACCACAACGGGGTCTTCCGCTCCACCGACGGCGCGAAGTCGTGGCAGGAGATCACGCAGGTGAACCCGTCGGTCTTCGGGTTCGCCGTGGGCGTGCACCCGCGGGACCCGGACCTCGCGTGGCTCGTGCCGGCGATCAAGGACGAGAAGCGCATCCCGGTGGACGGGAAGGTGGTCGTCGCGCGAACCCGCGACGGCGCGAAGACGTTCGACATCCTCCGGAACGGCCTCCCGCAGGAGCACGCCTACGACCTCGTGTTCCGCCACGGGCTCGACGTGCACCCCGACGGCGACGCGGTGGCCGTCGGCTCGACGACGGGGTCGCTCTGGATCACCGGCGACCGGGGCGAGACCTGGCAGACGGTGTCGGAACACCTGCCGCCGGTGTACTGCGTGCGGTGGGAGTGATCCGCCGCGCCCGTCACTCCACCCAGTCGGCCAGGAAGATGTTCGTGTCGCCCGGGTTCGACGCGAAGCGGTTGCTCGCCCAGACGAGCTTCGTGCCGTCGCGGCTGAACATCGGGAACGAGTCGAACTCCGGCGCGTGGGACACGCGCTCGAGGCCCGTGCCGTCCACGTTCACGAGCCAGAGGTCGAAGTTCCGGCCCTTCGGGTTCTCGTGGTTCGTCGAGAAGATGATCCGCTTCCCGTCGGGGTGGAAGAAGGGCGAGAACGACGCGCCGCCGAGGTCCGTGATCTTCCGCGGGTCCGACCCGTCGCGGTTCATCACCCAGAGGTCCATGCGCGTCGGCTGCACGCGCCCCTGCGCGAGGAGGCTCCGGAACTGCGCGAGCCCCGCCTCGTCCTGCGGATGCCACCCGCGCCACACGATCTTCGACCCGTCCGGCGAGAAGAACGCGCCGCCGTCGTACCCGGGCATCGACGTGAGCCGGCGCACGTCCGAGCCGTCGGGGCGCATCGTGTAGATCTCGAGGTCGCCGTCGCGGGCCGACGTGAAGACGATGGTCCCGTCGGCCGCGCAGGTGGGCTCGGCGTCGTACCCGGGCGAGTCCGTGAGCCGCACGAGCCCCGTGCCGTCGGCGTTCGCCTTCCAGATGTCGTACTCGAAGAGCGGCCACGTGTAGACGCCGGGCGTCGCGGCGGGCGGCTTCGGGCACTCGTCTCCCGCGGCGTGGGTGGACGCGTAGACGATCTCGCGGTCGCCGGGGAGGAAGTAGGCGCACGTGGTGCGGCCCTTCCCGGTGGAGACCATCGTCTCGTCCCGGCCGTCCCACGTCATCGTGAAGATCTGGTCGCACGCGAGGCCCATGCGGCTGCGGACCTGCAGGACGAGCTGCGAGTCGTCCCAGGACCAGTAGGCCTCGGCGTTCTCGCCGTGGGGCGTGAGCTGGCGGACGTTCCGCAGGCGCGACTCCCCCGCCACGTCGGGACGCGGGGTCCACGCGGGAGGCGGGGGCGGCGACGCGCAGGCGCCCGCCAGGACCGCCGCGGCGAGGAAGGCTCGGGGCGTGGTCATCGTCACATGGCTCCCATGGCGAAGCGGAAGGCGAACCCGAAGGCGACGAGGGTCGCGACCGAGAGCGTCGCCGCGGCCGCCCACCAGTTCCGACGGGATTCGGGGCTGATCCGGGTGGAGAAGGCGTCCTTCGCGACGAGCCCCATCGCCGCTCCGACCAGAGCTCCGGCGGCATGCCCCGCGTGCGAGATCGGGATCGGCAGGAAGAAGCAGACGGCGAACGACATGGCGAGGTTCCACGCCAGCGTGAAACCGATCTGCCGCGCGCGGCCCGTCGGCTGCTTCAGCATGAACGCGGTCATCGCCGCGCCGATCCCGAAGATCGCGCCGGACGCGCCCGCCTGCGGCGGGACGGCCGCGAGCGCTTCGCCGCGGATCACGTGATGCCAGAGCTCCGGTCCGAACGCCGACGCGAACCCCGACGCGAGGTAGATCGTCAGGAACCGGCTGCCGCCGAAGAGCGGCTCGCCGAGGGCGCCGAGGCTCCGCAGGGAGAACATGTTCACGGCGAAGTGGATGAGGCCGACGTGCAGGAAGACGCAGGACGGGACGCGCCACCACTCCCCGCCGCGGATCGACTCCGCGTGGGCGACCCCCGCGAACCAGAGGCCGTGCCAGAGCCCCCGCCCCGTGACGACCGCTTCCGCCACGTTCCCGCCGTGCCCGCTCGCGATCTGCAACCACACCGACACGACGAACCACACCGCGGTCACGGCCGTGATCGCGCGCACGACCGTCACGCCGTGCGGCAGCCCGATCGGGCTCCGGAGCGGCTTCGACGAGATGCGCTTGTCCGGGTCGTTCGTGCCGCAGTACGCGCACATCGTGGCGACGCCGGGGATCCAGGCCTGACACCGTCCGCACTGCTTCACGTCGCGCTCGTCCGCGCGTTCCCGATCCTCGGTCACGGCGACGCCTCCCGCGCGTGGCGGAGCTCGATGATCCGGTCCCGCGCGGCGCCGTCGATGCGGTCGAAGCTCTCCTCGTAGCCGGCGTCCGTGCGGCGGATCTCCCACACGAACCCCGGGTGCGTCTGCCTCCACGCGCGGCCGGGTTCGACCGTCTCGACGACCCACTCCTGCGCGCCGCCGCGCCACGGGGACGTGGTGCAACCGTCGTGCGCGCCGTCGCGGCCGGGCCGCCAGAGGATGCGCTCCCGGTGCACGAGTTCGCCGTCGCGGAAGGTCTCGACGTCCATGCGGAGCATCGTCTCCGCGAACGGCTCGCAGGTCGAGCGCGTCGCGACCGGCGCGCCGCGGAGCGTGCCCTCGCCCCGCCAGCGTCCGGCGAGGAAGGCGAGTCCGGCGACGGCGCCGGTGCGCGGCGCGGACACGGCCGGGGTCACTCCCACTCGATCGTCGCGGGCGGCTTGCTCGAGATGTCGAGCACGACCCGGTTGATCCCGCGCACCTCGTTGATGATCCGGTTGCTGGTGCGGCGGAGGAGCCCGTCGGGGAGTTCCGCCCAGTCGGCGGTCATCGCGTCCTCGCTGGTGACGGCGCGGAGCGCGCACGCCTCGTCGTACGTGCGCTCGTCGCCCATCACGCCCACCGACCGGACGGGCAGCAGCACCGCGAACGCCTGCCAGAGGGCGCGGGAGAGCCCCGCCGCCTCGAGCTCGTCGCGGAAGATGCGGTCCGCGCGGCGGAGCACGGCGAGCCGCGCCTCGGTGATCTCGCCGAGGCAGCGCACGGCGAGCCCCGGACCGGGGAACGGGTGGCGCCAGACGAGCGCCTCCGGGAGCCCGAGCTCCACGCCGATCCGCCGGACCTCGTCCTTGAAGAGGTCGCGGAGCGGCTCCACCAGCTCGAAGCCGAGCTCCGCCGGGAGCCCGCCCACGTTGTGGTGCGTCTTGATCGTCGCCGTCGGGCCGCCGAACGCGGCCACGGACTCGATCACGTCGGGGTAGAGCGTGCCCTGCGCGAGGAAGTGCGCGTCGGGGAACTTCCGCGCCTCCTCCTTGAACACCTCGATGAACTCGTGGCCGATGATCTTCCGCTTCCGCTCCGGGTCGGTCACCCCCGCGAGCTTCGAGAGGAACCGCTGCGACGCGTGGGAGACCACCAGCGACTTCCCGAAGTGCGCGCGGAACGCCGTCTCCACCTCCTCGGCCTCGCCGAGGCGGAGGAGCCCGTTGTCCACGAAGATGCACGTGAGCCGGTCGCCGATCGCGCGGTAGATGAGCGCCGCGGTGACGAGGCTGTCCACGCCCCCGGAGAGTCCGCAGATCACGCGGGCGCCGCCGACCTGCGCGCGGATCTTCGCGACCGAGTCCTCGATGAACGACGACATGACCCAGTCGCCGCGGAGCTTCGCGACCTCGAAGAGGAAGTTCCGGAGCATCGTCCTCCCCTCGGGCGTGTGCGCGACCTCCGGGTGGAACTGGAAGCCGTAGACGGGGCGCTTCGGGTCGCGCGCGGCGGCGAAGGGCGCGGCGTCCGTCTCCGCGAGCACCTGCCAGCCCGGAGGGATCGCCTCGACGCGGTCGCCGTGGCTCATCCACACTTCCTGGCACGCGCCGAGCCCGCGGAAGATCGGGTCGTGCCCGTGCAGGCGGACCTGCGCGCGGCCGAACTCCCGGTGCGTGGCCCTCTCGACCTTGCCGCCGAGCACCTCGGAGAGGAGCTGCATCCCGTAGCAGAGCCCGAGGACGGGCACGCCCAGGCCGAACACGCCCTCGTCGCAGCGCGGCGACCCGCCCTGGTACACCGACGCCGGCCCGCCGGAGAGGATCACGGCCTTCGGCGCGATCTCGCGGATGCGCGCGATCGGCGCGTGGCACGGGAGGACGACGCAGAACACGTTCGCCTCGCGGACGCGCCGCGCGATGAGCTGCGTGTACTGGCTCCCGAAGTCGAGGACGAGGACGGTCTCGATGGCGTGGGTCATGCCGGCCTCAGACCGATCCGTCCACGTCGCCGCCCTGGTAGTTCGGGGCTTCGCGGGTGATCGCGATGTCGTGCGGGTGGTTCTCGCGGAGCGATGCGCCCGTGATCTTCACGAACCGCGCCTTCGTCTGGAGCTCGGCGATGTTCCGCGCGCCCACGTAGCCCATCCCGGCGCGGAGCCCGCCGACGAGCTGGTAGAGGAACGGCGAGAGCCGCCCGCGGTGCGGGACGCGACCCTCGACGCCCTCGGGCACGAGCTTGTCCTGCGCCTTCGTTCCGGCCTGCCCGTAGCGGTCGGCGGATCCCTCGACCATCGCGCCGAGGGAGCCCATCCCGCGGTACTGCTTGAAGGTCCGGCCGCGGTAGATGATGGTCTCGCCGGGGCTCTCGTCGAGGCCGGCGAAGAGCGAGCCCGCCATCACGCAGTCGGCCCCCGCGGCGATCGCCTTCGTGATGTCGCCCGAGTAGCGGATCCCGCCGTCGGCGATGACCGGCACCCCGGACGCGCGGCAGGCGCGCACGGCCTCGGTGATCGCCGTGAGCTGCGGAACGCCGACGCCGGAGATGACGCGCGTGGTGCAGATCGAGCCGGGACCGATGCCGACCTTCACGGCGTCGGCCCCCGCGTCCACGAGCGCCTTCGCGCCGTCGTGGGTGGCGACGTTCCCGGCCACCACGTCCACCGCGGGGAACTTCGCCTTGACCCGCTTCACGGCCTCGACGACGTTCCGGCTGTGCCCGTGCGCGGTGTCCACCACGATCACGTCGCACTGCGCCGCGACGAGCCGCTCCACGCGTTCGTCGTCGCGCACGCCGCACGCGGCGGCCACGCGGAGCCGCCCCGCCGCGTCGAGGTTCGCGTGCGGGAACTGGCCGAGCTTGTTGATGTCCTTGATCGTGATGAGGCCGGCGAGGCGGTTCTCGTCGTCGAGGAGGAGGAGCTTCTCGACCTTCGCCTGGTGGAGCACGTCCTTCGCCTGCTCCAGCGTCGTGCCGGGCGGGCGCTTGACGAGCGTCTTCGTCATGATCGACGAGACGCGCTCGGCGTCGTCCTTGTGGAAGCGGAGGTCCCGCGTGGTCAGGATGCCGACGACCCGGCGCTCGGAGTCCACGATCGGGAGGCCGCTGATCCGGTTCGTCTCCATGAGCCGCCGCGCGTCGCCCACGGTCGCGTCGGGCCCGAGCGTGACCGGGTCCACGATCACGCCGGAGACGGTGCGCTTGACCTGGTAGACCTCGCGGGCCTGGTCCTCCGGGCGCATGTTCTTGTGGATCACGCCGATTCCGCCCTCGTAGGCGAGCGCGACGGCCAGCGCGGCCTCGGTGACCGTGTCCATCGCGGCGCTGGCGACGGGGACGTTCAGCCCCACCCGGCGCGTGAACCGCGAACGGGTGTCGATCTCGGTCGGCACGATCTCCGACCACCCGGGGAGCAGCAGCACGTCGTCGAACGTGATGCCTTCACCGACGATCCGGTCCTGCATGTGCGCGGTCTCCTCCGTCCCCCCGAATCCGGGGCCGAGGGATCGCGGCGGAGCCACCCTTCGGGGCACGCGGGCCGTCCGCGTGAATGCGGGCCGCCCGGAGCAGGGGGAAACGAGCATCGTACCGACGGCAGGGACAGCGTCCTAGGACGGGGCAGGCGGATGCGTCCGTGCGGCCGCAGCGGGCCGTCGCGCCCCCATCGCGAGCGCCCCGGCGGCGAGCGCCGCGGCCGCGGCGAGGGCGCACTCGCG
>JAJVHW010000024.1 GCA_022072415.1 Planctomycetota bacterium | reverse complement strand
GGGCGCGGGAGCGGGCGCAGCCGCCGCGTCGGCCGCCCCCGCGGCGACGGGCGCCCACGGCGGAACGTGGCGCGTCGGCGGCTTCGGCGGGCTCGACAGCCAGCTCGTCTCGATGAAGCTCTCGCCGGGCGAACTGGTCCGCGTCACGAACGGCGCGAACGCGGGCGGCGAGGGCGACGTCCACGTGGCGCTGACCGTCCGTCCGCCCGCCGTGATCGCCGACGAGGTGATGGCGCGGTCCTCCCCCGACGCGCGGGCGGCGATCGTCGCGTCGGCGCTGCGCCGGAGCGGCCGGCGCGGGATGCGCCCGAGGGACTGATGGCGGCGCCGATCCTCCCCTTCGTCTTCCTCCGGCGCGGGTTCCGCGAGTACCTCGCCTACCGGACCGCCGTGCACGAGCAGGGCGGCGGGCGGCGGACCGTGCAGAAGGTCCACGCCGCGGGCGAACTCGTCGTCCGCGGGACGCTCCTCTTCCCGAACCCCGGCGGCGCGTGGCGCGACTTCGAGGCGTTCTGGAACGCGCGGTTCGGCGGCTTCGAGCCGTTCCTCTACCGCCCGCAGAACCCCGGCGCGGCGCAGATGAACGACGCGCCCGCCGTCGAGTCGGCGTCGCAGAAGGACTTCGCGGCGACGCGGCGCTACGTGGACACGGCGACGCTGGTGGTCCGGAAGAACGGCGCGGTGCAGACGCCCGGCGTCCACTACTCGGTCGTCAACGAGTCCGGGGCGGCCTACGACCTCGGCACTTCCGCGAAGTGCGTCGTGCGGTTCGGCACCGCGCCGGGGCTCGGGGCGACGGTCGCTCTCGCGTACGAGTTCCTCCACATGGTCCGCTTCGAGGGGGACGACCTGCCGTCCGAGCAGGAGCTCGAAGCGGGCGGCGCTGGAGCCTCGGCCATCGCGGACCGCACGGTCGCGATCCAGCTCAGGGAGACGGGCCCCGGCTTCAGCTACGCCGCGGTCCCGAACGCCTCATGAGGCAGAAGAACGCCGCCTTCTTGGCGCTGCTGCAGGGCGATGCGCTCGACCTCGTCGCGCTCGTCGAGATCGCGCGGGCGACGACGCCGCTGCGCTACGCCCTCGACACCGAGGCGCGCGTGTGGAACGGGGTCACGTTCGAGCCGACGGCGGGCACGTTCGGCGAGATCCAGGAGTCGGCCGAGCGCGAGGTGCCGTCGCTCCAGATGGTCCTCCAGAACGCGGACAGCGTCCTCGGCCCGCTCTGCCACCCGGACACCGGCGGCGAGGACCTCCGCGGCCGCCGCGTCACGATCCGGCAGGCCGCCCGCTCGATGCTCTCGGGCGCGACGCCGGCGGACCTCGTGGTCGAGTGGACGCTCTTCGTGAACGCCTACTCGTTCGTCGGACGCGACTCCGTCGCCTTCGACCTCGGCGTCTTCCCGGCCGAGGCGATCCGCGTTCCCGACCGCACGCTCCAGGGGCTCCGGTGCCGCTGGCTCTACAAGGGCGCCCACTGCGGCTACGTCGGCGACCTTCCGACCTGCGACAAGACGCGCGAGGACTGCCGCCGCCACTTCGAGGACGAGCCGCTCCGCTTCGGCGGCTTCCCGACCGCAGCGGACGCGCGCGCGCTCCGGGTGGGCTGAGCCATGGGGAAGGGACTCGGCTACATCATCGGCGGGCTGGAGCTCGTCGTCGGGGCGATCCTCACCTTCACGGGTGTCTTCGCCGAGATCGGCATCCCGCTCATGGTCGCGGGCGCGGGGACGATCGCGGGCACGGCGCTCACGCCGACGCCGCCCCGCCAGAAGAACCTCCGCGACTCCCCGACGTACGGGATCGACCAGTTCGAGAACCCGCGCGGACCCGACGCCCACGTCCCGATCCTCTACGGCGTCCACCGCGTGAAGCCCGTCGTGATCGCCGAGTCGGTGACCGAGGCCGTCGAGGGCGTGTCGCCGGGCGACGTGCGGAACACGGCGCGGCAGGAGTTCCGGTGGCTCGGCGTGATCTGCGAGGGGCCGGTCGCGGACGTGACGGACATCGAGATCAACGACCGGCCGATCGTGTCGAAGGTCCGCGAGGAGAGCCTCGGGAAGGGGAACGGCTCGAAGAAGGAGTTCCCGTTCCCGCACGACCGCGTCTTCCTCGGGGACGACGAGGCCCCGGCCGTCGAGGTCTTCGTGGACGGGGTCCAGAAGGCATGGTCGAAGCGGTCGGCCTCGGCCGAGTTCACAGTCCCGGCGCCGCCCGCGGCGAAGACCGATCCCATCACCGGGAAGCGGCTCCCCGTCCCGAAGCTCACGTTCGACCTGCGCCGCGACGACAAGCGGGAGCGCATCCTCGGCGGCACGGTCCGGGTCTACATCCGGGGGACCGGCCGGCCGGAACTCGAGCAGCTCCCGCGCGAGGGCCTCTACCGCTGGGGCGGGCAGAAGCTCACGGCGTGGAAGCTGCGCCTGCGCTTCAAGACGCGCCCGTCGACGGGCTACACGGTCCGCGTCACCTACGACTACCTCGCCGCCGAGTCGCTCGCGATCGTCCAGGGGGCGAACGGCGTCACGAAGCTCGTCTTCGGGACGGCTCCCGGCAACGGGAAGAAGCTCACGGCGAAGTACCGGACGACGCCATTCCACGGCCTCCGCGTTACGTGGCGGCCGGGGACGCTCGACCAGCAGCCGATCGAGGGCTTCACGGACCTCGAGCAGTCCCGGAACCCGAAGGAGCAGCTCCTCGCCCGGAACGTCGGGAACACCTACTCCACGGACGGCCGCGAGGTGGACGACCTCCGGGTCGGCATCTCCGCGCCGCGCGGGATGATCCAGTACAAGGACGACGGCGGGACGAACGCGATCACCGTCCGCGTGCGCGTCGAGTACCGGAAGCAGGGCGCGACCACGTGGACGGTCCTCCCGTCGCACTCGGGGAACTCGTTCGAGCTGATCGGAGAGCGCGCCTCGACGATGCGCTGGGAGATCGGCCTCCGCGACGAACTGGAGAAGCGGAGCATCGCGGGCGACACGGGCGCGACGGACGCCCTCGCCGACTTCGACCGCGCGCCCTACGAGGTCCGCGTCACGCGACAGACGGCCGAGTCCACGGACGCCCTCGTCGTCGACGAGATTCAGTTCACGTACGTCACGGAGGTGACGCGCGAGGGCTTCACGTACCCGGGGACGGCGCTCCTCGGCCTCCGCGGGAACGTCGGCGCGGCGCTCCAGGGCGGGAGCCTCCGCGTCACCTGCGTCGCGACGCGCGCCGCGCTCTACGATCCGCGGACCAGCGACCTCGTTGGCGCGCGGGAACTCGGCAGCAGCCAGAACGCCGCGCTCGCGATCCGCGACCTCGTGACCTCGGCCGAGGGTGCCGCCGTCGAGCGGTACGGCGCGGGCTACTTCTTCACGGGCACGGACTTCCTCGTCGGGGCGGACGGATCGCTGAACGGCCTCGTCGCCTTCGCGGACTTCTGCGACCAGTGGGTCCACCGTCCGGGCGACGACGCGACACGGCCCGCGTCCGCGACGAACGGCGAGCGTCGCTGCCGCCTGAACGTCGTCCTCGACACACCGATGTCCCTCATGGAGACGGTCGGCGACCTCGCGTTCCTCGGGTACTGCTTCGCGACGCTCCAGGGCGCGCGCTGGCGCTTCCCGCTCGACCAGGACGGGGACCCGGTCTTCACGTTCGTGGACGACATCGACCCCGCCGCACAGAACATGTCGAAGTTCGTGCTGCGGCTCGACGAGTGGGGCAAGTCCCCGACCGGGGTGAAGGGCTCCTTCTGGAGCGAGTTCCTCGATTACGAGCGCGACGAGCTTCTCTACCCGGTGGACGGGCTCCCCGAGGCGACGCCCCTGAACGTCCGCGAGGTGGACCTCCGCGGCGTGACGCGCGAGACGGAGGCGGCGCGGATGCTGCGCCACCTCGCGGAGCAGGCTCGCGCGCTTCCCTTCCCCTGCACGTGGGAGGCGCATCCCGGCGTCCAGCACGTCGAGGCGGGCGACATCGTGCTGGTCCGCACGCGCGTGCCGTACTCGACCGGCGGGAACGCGACGGAACTGAAGGTCCGCGTCCTCGCGGGCGCGGTCGGGCGCGACGAGGACGGGAAGCTGACCGTCCGGTACGCCGGGCGCGTGATGGACTCCTCGGTCTACTCGCTGAAGAGCGTCACTGTGCCGGTGAGCGCCGCGCCGGCGGGCGCCGCGAAGTCCGCTTCCGCGCCGCGCCGCGTCACGGGCCTCCGCGCGCGCCTTCGATGACGCGGCGTGCGCGCAGGACTACGCGAGTCCGATCGCGACGCCGCAGAGCGCGATAGCCGCGCCAGCGACGCGCAACGCCATCGAGCGACCGCGGCTCGATGCCGCGTGACCGAGCCACAGCCCCGCGCCGTGCAGCAGCGCCGTCGCGATCACGAACCCCGCGACGTATCCCGTGGCCGACGCTGTTGCGGGAAGCTCCGTCCCGTGCGCGTGCCCATGGAACAGCGCGAACGCCGCGACGAGCGGGGCGGCGGCGAGGAGGGGCCACCGTGCGGCGCAGGCGACGAGCAGGCCCAGGACGACGACGGACCCGGCGATCCCGGCCTCGACGAGAGGCATCGCGACGCCCGACATCCCGAGCGCCCCTCCGGCCGCCATGACGCCCACGAACGCGAGGGGGAGCGCCCAACGCGCACGGCCGCAGATCTGCGACGCCCAGACGCCCACGGCGAGCATCGCGAGCACGTGGTCCGCCCCGGAGACCGGATGCGCGAGTCCGCCGGCGAACGACGGAGCACCGAACCCCGGGTGAGCCCACGCCTGTCCGGAAAGCAGGGCGACGACTGCGAATGCGACGATCCACTGACGCATGCGAACCTCAGCTCCGCGGCCCGTCTCTCGCGCGGCGAACGCCGCCGTGCCGCCGGGGTTCGAGCCGCGATGCTCCACCGGCGGACGGCCTACGGCGCGGCACGCTGCCGCCGCCGCCATCGGTACCGTCGAGTGGCTGAGCGAGGCAGTCTACGTCGGGGACGCAACAGGTCCACGCCCGCTCGGCCGCGAAACAGGTTCGCTCGACTGGAACGAGGCTTCGCATGCGGGAAACTGAAGTCGTGCCCCAGGCTGCAGCCCCCTCCGTCGATGTCCTCCTCGCATGGAACTGCGCGGCGGCCGGGACGGTCGCAGTGCTCAAGCGCGGGGCCGAGGACTCCGGCTGGACGGAGATCGGGCGAACGGACGCGAGCGAGTTCACGGCGACGGGGCTCCACCCCGAGCGGAGCTACACGTTCGCGGTGGTCCCGGTCGAGGCGGACAAGAGCCTCGCCGGGGAGGACGAGTGGGAGACGCTCCGCGTCGCACCGACGGCGGACGAGGGAACGCCCGCGCTGCCCGCCGCGCCCACGGGCTTCGCCGCCGCGCAGGATGGCCCGAACGTCAACCTCCGCTGGGATGCCGCCACGGACGGCGTCACGGTGGCCCACGAGGCGCGCGTCGGGGACTCGTGGGAGGACGGGACGCGGATCGCCGCGGGGGTGATCGGAACGAGCCTCGCGTGGGCGTGGTCCGCGTCCGGGGCGACGACGCTCCACCTGAAGGCGGTGGACTCCCTCGGGCGCACGTCGCGCGCGGCGGCGTCCGTGACGCTCACGATCGCGGCGCTCGACACGCACGTCACCGCGGACGCGGCCGACCAGGCGGCGCTTGGGTGGCCCGGCGCGAAGACCCACCTCGAAGTGGACGGCGGCGTGCTGCGCCAGGAGCGGCTCCCGCTCCACTTCGGTGCGGCGGTGTCGCCGTTCGGCTCCTTCGCGGGTGTGCCCTGCTTCGCGAAGTACTGGCCCCGCGGCGTCTACGAGTCGCCGGTCTTCGACGCCGGGCAGGTCGAGCACCAGCGCGTCGAGGTGGACATGGGCGCGGCGCAGCCCGTGGACGCGGGACTGCCGTTCGGTGCGATCCGTCGCCCTGCCCTCGGGGCTCGCGCTGGCCGCGATGAGCAGCTCGTCCCGCTCGGGACGCCGGGCTTCGCCTCGCAGAACTCGTGGCGGCTCACGCCGCTCGCGCCCGTGGACGCGAAGATCGAGATCGACACGAGCCCGACGTCCGGAGGCGCGTGGGATGGGTGGCGCCCCTTCGCGCCGGGCACCTATAGATACTGGCGAAGTCGGCTCCGCGTCACGGTCACGGGCGACGGCCTGCGCTTCGTCCGCGTCCCGCGCCTCGTCGTCACGCGGCGGAAGTTCAACCGGAAGCTCGAGGGCGAGGTCGTCGTGAACTGCAGCCCAGTGAACGTCGTCTTCCCGGTGCCGTTCCAGAACCCGCCGAAGGTGACCGCGAGCCTCGTCGGCTACACGGGGACGCCTATCGTCACGAACGTGACCGCGACGGGCTTCACGATCGCGGGCGGCGCGGCGGTCTTCCCGGGCGACCCGGCGACGTTCACGCCGACGGTCCACTGGCAGGCGCTGGGGACGTAGGGAACACGCGTCGCGGCCGAGATCACGGGCCGCGGATCTCCGGTGCAGGCGGCGGCGCGGGCACGCGGACTTCGGGCGTCGCGTCGTCCGGGGACTTGGTCGGCTCGTCCGGAAGCGGGATGACGAGCTCAAGCGGCGACCCTGCGACCCAGAGCGCGCCGCCGACGACCGTACCGGCGACCAGTCCCGTGGCGGCCCCGATGACGAAGCTCACGTTCCCGCCGCACGTGCCGAGCTCGCGGCCGGTGAGCGCGTTCTCGGCGAACGCGAGCGGCATGAAGGGTGCCACGACGGCCAGTTCCGTGCCGATCGCGGGATACGCGTGCCAGGGGTGGCGCGTGTCGTGGAGATGCGACTCGATCGACGCGCAACCCGTGCAGGTTGCGGCGAGGAGCGTGGCGACTGCCTTGCGTGTGAACTGCTGCATGTGCGGTGTGTCGAGATCGTACGCGGAGCGTTGAGAGACCAGGGACGATCGTCGGCGGTAGGGAAAGGGGGAATGTGGTGTGGAGTAGTGGCCGTGCGATCTTACGGAAGGGTCAGTTCCAGCCCTGATCTCGTCGCTGCGAGTGTACCCGCCGTCGGCCCCACGGTCGCGCGCAGTTCGGTCGCACCGCACGTCCGACTGCCGGGACCCTTGAACGAGCCTCCCGCCCGCCGACCCTCCGGAGAGACCCCGGAGGCCCGACCCCATGGCGTGGAAGAAGCTGATCACCGAGGACGACTTCGGAGGGTTCGCGAACCCCTCCGCGACGATCGGCGGCGCGGCCGTCAACGGCGCCGCGACGACCGCCATGCGCAGCGACGCGGCGCCGGCGCTCGGGCCGCTGACCCGGGACCTCGACTTCGGCGCCTTCAAGGGCGTGAACGCGGCCGACCCGACCGCCGCCGCGCATCTCGCGACGAAGGGCTACGTCGACTCCGTGGCGCAGGGCCTCGCGCCGAAGGACTCCGTCCGCGCCGCGACGACCGGGAACATCGCCCTTGCGAACGCGCAGACCATCGACGGCGTGAACGTCATCGCCGGCGACCGCGTCCTGGTGAAGGACCAGGCCACCGGCGCCGAGAACGGCATCTACGTCGCCGCGGCGGGCGCGTGGGCCCGGGCGGCGGACGCCGACAGCGAGAGCGACCTGAGGAGCGCCTCCGTCTTCGTCGAGGAGGGGACGGTCAATGCCGACACCCTCTGGGTGCTCACGACGAACGCGCCGATCGTCGTCGGGACGACCGCGCTCGCGTGGACGCAGTTCTCGGGCGCCGGGGACATCGTGGGCGGCGCGGGTCTCACGAAGACCGGGAACACGCTCGACGTGAACGTGGACGGCTCGACGCTGGAGATCAACGCCGACACGCTCCGGGTGAAGGCCCTCGGGATCACCGACGCCCACGTCGCCGCCGCGAACAAGGACGGCGTCGTCGGTTCGCCCTCCCTTCGAACCCTCGGCACCGGCTCGCAGCAGGCCTGCGCCGGCAACGACGGACGGCTCTCCGACACGCGCGTCCCCGCGGCCGCGCAGGCGGGCACGGCCTGGGACTTCGCCGACAACGAGGTCGTCGGCCTGCGCCCCAAGGGCTACACGTCCGGGGCGCGGCCCGCGGCGCCCGCGGTCGGTCGGCTCATCTTCGACACGACGATCAACCGCCCGATGGTGTGGTACTGACCGCCGTGGCCGACGCGGAGTTCGTCGCCCGGGTCCACGCGCGCGCGGCGCGGCAGGCGGATGCACGCCGAGGCACCCCGGCGGCGTTCGTCCCGCCCGGACCGCCTGTCCCGGCGATGGTGCCCGCCGAGCCGGCGCCGGCCGACCCGGGCCCACCCGTCGCGGCCGGCACGCCCGGAACGCAGAAGGACCGGACGCGCCGCCTCCACGACGACCTCGCAGAGGTGATCAACGCCCACGCGGCGAGCCCGGAGACGGTGCTGATGGCCCTCGAACTCCTCCGGCGCCAGGCACTCGCACCGCGCCTGCGGCAGATCGAGACTGAGTAGGCGATGGCGTGGAAGCTCGTCTGGACGGAGGACGACGCCGGCGTTCCGGACGGCCTCGCGACGCTCGACGGCGCGGCGAAGGTGGTCCAGGACCCGGCGAGCGCGCAGGAGGCGGCCGCCGCCGGGAAGATCCCGATCGCGATGCCGGACGGGAAGCTCGCGCCCGCGTGGATCCCGACCGTTCCGCACGCCGCGACACACCAGCACGGCGGCGCAGACGAGGTGGCCACCGCCGCCCCGGCCGCCGACGCGATCCCGAAGGCGCTCTCGGACGGGAAGCTCGCGGTCGGCTGGCTCCCCGCGGGCGAGCCCAGCGGCGTCGCGGCGCTCGACGCCTCGAAGTTCGTCCTCGGCTCCGGGCTCGTCGTCGCGGGCGACCAGGTCGTCGGCGCGCGGGCGGGCGCGATCGCGGACCCCGCGGGCGGGATGGTCATCGACGGGATGTGCCGCGCGGCGGTCATCCAGATCCTGAACGCGCTTCGCGGCCACGGCCTGATCCAGCCGTAGCGCCCCCGGACTTGAACGAGCCTCCCGGTCGCCGACGCTCGCCTTCGTGCCGACGTGGGCTCCCCTCAACGACGACCCGAACACCGGGGACAGCATCCCGGTGGCGTTCCTCGAACTGGAGGGGCGCACGGTCGAGCTCCGGAAGGGCTTCGCCGGCGCGGCCCCGCCCGCGAACCCGCAGGAGGGGCAGGTCTGGGTGGACACCGCCCAGTCCCCCTACCGGGTGCTTCGCTACCTTCGGGTCGACGCCGGACCGGCGTCGTGGCAGCCCGTCGGGCCTTTCTCCCGGCTCCCGGCGAGCATCAACGCGGATCCGAGCATCGTCGATGACCGGCTCGCCCCGTTCGAGTTCAAGGCGCTTCGCGTCGAGAACCGGGCGGCCCTCCCCGCGGCGTCTCCCCTGAACACGGGGCTCCTGGTCTACCGGGTGGGCGACGGGGAGATCTGGCTTGCCGACCTCCCGGTCTCCGGCGGCTGGAAGGGCCTGCTCTCCGTGACGCCCGCTGCGTCCTTCGACACCGTCGAGCTCGCGCTCGAGGGCGACCTCGGGAATGACGCCGTGAGCCCGCCGACCAAGACGCGGAAGGGCGCGCTCGAGGGCTGGCTCTTCGACGACCTCGCCGAGAAGCGCACGCTCGCGTTCATCGTCCCCCGGAACTGGCAGGGCGCGACGGACCTACGGCTGCGCCTCTTCCAGGTCCTCGGGCAGGCGCAGCTCGCCGGTGACGACATCGAGTGGACGGGCGAGATGCGGACGCTCATCCCCGCGCAGGACCGCGTCGCGAAGGCCGCTACGCCGCTCGCGGACGCCGTGACGGACATCGGTGCCGACGTCGAGGGAATCGACGACGGCGGCGGTCCACACGTCACCGAACTCGTCGTCGACCACGACGACCCCGCGAACCCCGTCTCCGCGGGCTGCCTCGTCCTCGCGACCGTGTGGCGCAAGACCGTCGGCGGCGCGGGCAAGGCGGGCGGGACCGTCGTCTTCCGCGCGGACCTCGCCTACGCGCAGCGTCCCCGTCACGAGAGGGCCTGAGCCATGGACGAAGCGCTGAAGGAAGCCGCCCGGCAGGTGCCCTCGCTCACGGTCCTCGTCGTGCTTGTCGTCTACTTCCTGCGCGCGCTCGACCGCCGGGACCAGACGATTCGCGCGATCGCCGACTCGTGCCACGCTACGCAGGCGAAGGCCAGCGAGGCGATCTCCGAGAACAGCCGCGTCATGGGCCGAGTCTGTGAGGCCCTCGACGCGCAGCGCCAACTGGTCGCAGACGCCGTGCGAGACGGGATCGACCGATCCGCGCTCGCCAACCGCTCGTGAAAGGAGCACTCCGCCATGTCCCGAGTCCGCAGCTTCGCGTCCGCCCTCGTCCTCGTGATCGCCGCCCTCGCCGGCGCCGCCGTCGTCGGAGGGTGCGCCGGTCTCCAGCCCACCGCCGCGTCGCCCGCAACCGCCGGAGCACCCGCGACCGCGGGGCAGCTCGCGCAGACCGTGAGCGGCCAGCAGGGCCAGGCCCCCTCGACGGCGACCGGCGGCACCGCCGCCGTGAACTGGTACTTCGCCTCGTCCGTCCCCTCCGAGGTCATCGGCCCCATCCTCAAGATGGCCGACGAGCAGAAGTGGACCGCCGAGCAGGTCGCCGCAGCGATCAAGTCCGCGAACGGCGCGCCGACGACCGTGACGATCACGACGACCGGCAACACAGCGTCGGGCGGCAACGCGTCCTCGATCCCGGCTGGCACCGGCGGCTCGGCGGGCGTCGGCGGCGCGGGCACCGTCCAGAAGCCGTAGGACCGTGGCCGAATCCGCTTGGGCCGACGTGACGGGCGACCTGGAAGCCCTGGTCGCGCTGTCGCTTCCCGCCACGCGGGCGGACGCGGGCCGTGTCTACCTGACGCTCCGCGACTCGCTCTACGCCCGCGTGGCGCTGATGTTCGCAGACCCGCGGTGCAATGGAGCGACACGGGAGCTGGTGCGGGAGTACGTGACCGGGCTCCCCTGCCTGCCGGAAGCCTGAGTCGTTCCAGCGAGCGATGTCTGTCCCTGGTTCGCGGTAGGCTCGACGGTGTGTACGTGTCTGCTCGCTCCGATGACCTGCGGCCCCTCCGTGAGCTACTGCTCTCGTTCCATGCCACGACCGGGGCGGCGCTGGTCGAGCTGCGCGTAGCGACGTTCGTCGTCGATACGAACTACGTCCTCGGCGAGCTTCACTTCCTCCTCGTGAAGGCCAAGACGCCGGGCGCGCGAACGGCGCTGCAGGAGCTCATCGGGTCCGGGACTGCACGCGTGCTGGCCCCGCGGAACCTGCGCGATGAGGTCGAGGAGCACCTCCCGACTCTCTGCAAGAAGTGGGACGTCGATCCGAAAGCGGCGAAGCGCCTTTGGAAGGCGTACCGCGCCGACGTCACGTTCTGCAAGCCGCACAAGCTGCCGGTCGCGGAGACGGAGGCGCTTCGCAAGCTCCGCGAGCGCGACCCCGACGACGTCCCGTTTCGCGCGCTCCACCTCGCGGCGGGGACCGACGGAATCCTCAGCAAGGACGGGGATCTTCGGGCCACTGGCGACGACGTGCGGTCCGTCCGGTTCGTCATCGACCTTCGTGACTACGCGCGCCACAAGGCCGTCGAGGTTCAGCTCTGGATGGGGACGCACGCCATCGCCGTGGCTAGCGTCGCGGCTCTCGCCGCCGTCGTCTCGCTCGTCGTCATGCTCGTCGAGCTCTTCATGCGGTCGCCGCCCGACGTCCAACTCCTGATCCTCATCGCGATCGTGCTCGCGATCCTCAACCCGCGCATCCGGGCGGCGATCCAGCGACGCCTCGCGGAGTTCGGTGCGCGGCTATCGGACGTCTTCTCGTTCATGGCGGACCTCTTCGCACAGACGCATCAGCAGGCGCTCGAAGCTCGCGAGCGAGCTGCCGCTGCATGGCAACCCGAGGCAGGAAGCGCACGTCGCCCGCGCGACATCCCGGCGATTCAGGACGCCGCCTACTGCATCGCCGCCGCGGCTCGTCGCCGGGTGTCCACTGAGGAGATCGCGGCGCGTCTGGCCGTTGAGGGCTACGAGCTTCCGAGCAACAATCGCGCAGCATGGCTCGCCGACGTCCTGCGCACCGACCGGCGCTTCTCACGCTGGCTCTGGCGATGGCGCGCGCGGGGCGCGTAGACGTGGCGCTCGCGTCGCTCGCTGCCGATGGCGGGTCGTCCGGGTTCGTTTCGCCAGCGCAGCTGATCGCCTCGTAGTCTGAGGCAAACATGACGCCACACGCACCTCTCCCATCGCCGCAGGCCCTCGCGCTCCTTCGCGTGCTCGTCGAGCACATCCGGACCGGAACCGTGCGACCCGACGACCCCCGCACGTTCCTGAGCTACAAGCAGGCGCACGACCGCCTCGGTCTCGACGAGGGCGGCGACACCATCGGCAACAGCCTGAAGCGCCAAGGACTGCAGGAGCTTGCGGAGTGGGCGAAGCGAGAGCGCCTCCCCGCGGTGACGGGCCTCATCATCGATCGGGACAAGCTCCACCCGGGGAACGGCTACTACGAGCTGCACCGGCAACCACGGACCGCGGTGATGTGGTGGCTCGCGCAGGTCGATGCCGCGGTGAAGTACGACTGGTCTCCGTACCTCGCGGGCGTCTGACCTCGCGACCGCCGTCCCACGCCCGACCGGCGCCAGGGTCCAGTGCGCCAGGTGTTCAGCCATCGGTTTGAGGCTTCGACGTGCCCGTGTTCGTAGGATGAGCTTCTTGAGCGGAGGGAGCCCGATGACAGGACCGAAGCGCCAGGAACCCGCACCGAAGGCTGATGCCGGGAACGGAGCCCTCGTTGGCTACGAGGCCAAGCTGTGGCAGATGGCGGATGCCCTGCGCGGCAGCATGGACGCGGCCGAGTACAAGCACGTTGCCCTCGGACTGCTGTTCCTCAAGTACATCTCCGACGCGTTCGAGGAGCAGCACACGAAGTTGGTCGCCGACAAGAAGAGCGGCGCCGATCCCGAGGATCCGGACGAGTACCGCGCGCTCTCGATCTTCTGGGTGCCGCCTGAGGCCCGCTGGGCTCACCTGAAGGCCCAGGCTCGCCAATCCACGATCGGCCAGCTCGTCGACGACGCGATGGCCGGCATCGAGCGCGACAACCCAGCGCTGAAGGGCGTGCTGCCGAAGGACTATGCGCGTCCCGCGCTAGACAAGACCCGCCTCGGCCAGCTCATCGACCTGGTCAGCAACATCAAGGTCGGTGACGAGGCGAGCCGCGCGAAGGATGTGCTCGGCCGTGTCTACGAGTACTTCCTGTCGCAATTCGCGAGCGCTGAGGGCAAGAAGGGCGGTGAGTTCTACACCCCGAAGTGCGTGGTCAAGCTGCTCGTGGAGATGATCGAGCCGTACCGGGGAAGGGTCTACGACCCCTGCTGCGGCTCGTCGGGGATGTTCGTGCAGTCGGTGGAGTTCATCCGCGCGCACGCGAAGGGAAACGGCAACGGCGGCAAGGCGAAGGCCGACATCTCGATCTATGGCCAGGAGTCGAACTACACCACTTGGCGGCTCGCGAAGATGAACCTCGCCATCCGCGGCATCGACGGCCAGATCGCACATGGCGACACGTTCCACAACGACCGCCACCCGGACCTCAAGGCCGACTTCATCCTCGCCAACCCGCCGTTCAACGTCTCCGACTGGGGCGGCGAACGCCTGCGCGAGGACAAGCGCTGGCAGTACGGTGTGCCGCCAGCCGGCAACGCCAACTTCGCTTGGGTGCAGCACATCGTGCACCACCTCGCGCCCGCGGGCGTGGCCGGGTTCGTGCTCGCCAATGGCTCGATGTCATCGACTCACTCGGGCGAGGGCGAGATCCGGAAGAACCTGATCGAAGCCGACCTGGTGGATTGCATGGTCGCGCTGCCTGGCCAGTTGTTCTACTCGACACAGATTCCGGCGTGCCTGTGGTTCCTCGCACGCAATCGCAAGAACGGCAGATTCCGCGACCGCCGCGGCGAGGTGCTGTTCATCGACGCTCGCGACCTCGGCCGCATGGTGGACCGCACACACCGTGAGCTGACCGGTGAGGATGTCGACCGCATCGCCACTACCTACCACGCCTGGCGCGGAGAGAAAGACGCGGGCAAGTACACCGACGTGCCCGGCTTCTGCCAGAGTGCCACGCTGGACGAGGTGCGCAAGCGCTTCCACGTTCTCACGCCCGGCCGATATGTCGATGCCGCAGCGGTAGAGGACGACGGTGAGCCGTTCGCCGAGAAGATGCAGCGGCTCGTCAGGACGCTGCAAGGGCAGCATGCCGCCCTCGCCAAGCTCGACGCCACCATCACCGCCAACCTGAAGGAACTTGGGTATGGCGAGTGAGTGGCTGGAAACAACGCTCGGTTCCCTCGCCGACTTCTTGTCCGGAGGAACGCCCTCCAAGAATCGCCCCGACTACTGGGGTGGCACGATCCCTTGGGTTTCCGCAAAGGACATGAAGCGCTTTCGTCTTGAAGACACGCAGGACCACGTCACGGAACTCGGGGCAGAGAACGGCACGAGAGTTGTTCCCAAGGACACTGTACTCCTCTTGTCTCGCGGCATGACGCTTCTGAAAGACGTTCCTATCTGCGTCACCGGGCGGGCAATGGCGTTCAATCAAGATGTGAAGGCGCTGCGCCCGAAGCCGGGCGTGCGAAACGAGTTCTTGCCATATCTACTCCTGGGTCACAAGGGAAGCCTACTCTCGTCCGTCGATCTAGCTGGCCACGGCACGGGTAGGCTGAATAGCGACGAGATCAAGGGGCTCGAGGTCCTACGACCGCCCGATCCAGACCAACGCGCCATCGCCTACATCCTCGGCACGCTGGACGCCAAGATCGAACTGAACCGGCGGATGCGCGAGACACTTGAGGAGACGGCAAGGGCGGTTTTCAAATCGTGGTTCATCGACTTCGAGCCAGTTCGTGCGAAAGCCCACGGCCTCGATACCGATTTGCCCAAGCCGCTCGCAGACATCTTCCCAGCTCGCCTTGTCGAGTCCGAACATGGCGAGATTCCCGAAGGGTGGGAAGTCAAGGCCCTCGACCAAATCGCGCAGTTCCTGAACGGCCTCGCCCTGCAGAAGTACCCGCCTGCCGGCGGTCGATCGCTGCCCGTAATCAAGATCGCCCAGCTCCGGACCGGACATGTCGATGGTGCAGACCGAGCGAGCGCCGATCTCGATCCCGACTACGTGGTTGCCGACGGGGACATCATCTTTTCGTGGTCTGGCTCACTTGAGTGTGCGGTGTGGACCGGAGGGCCGGGAGCACTGAATCAGCATCTGTTCAAGGTCACCTCGGCGCGATATCCGCGATGGCTGTGCTACTTCGCAATTCACAGTCACTTGGACGACTTCCGCCGGATCGCCGCAGGCAAGGCCACGACCATGGGGCACATCCAGCGTCACCATCTCTCAGAGGCGAAGATCGCTCTGCCGACAAAATCGATCCCACGTGCGATCGATGAGTGGCTGGCCCCTCTATTCGACAGCCTCGGGAGACGCGAGGTGGAGTCTCGTACTCTCGCCACTCTGCGTGACGCCCTGCTGCCCAAGTTGATTTCCGGAGAGGTGCGGGTGAAAGACGCCGAACGATTCATCCGGAGAGCGGGGATATGACTCCACTCCCGCCCTGGGCACTCGGGCCATTTGAGCTCCTCGTCCACGCCGAGGGTCACCTGCAGAGCGGGGACGACTTCGATAGACGTATAGCGCTGATTAGTTTTGACAACGCAATTGAGGTCGCGATCGCGACCTATTTGACGCTGAATCCGATCCAACGTGGAAACCGCCCGTACCCGACTGCTGACGTCGAGAAGTGGCTGAACAACTACCACACGAAGCTCGACTTCGTCGAGGCGGAGCTGCTCAGTAGGAAGCTCGCGTGGCAAGTCGAGAAGTCACACATCTTGTGGGCGCACGATCATCGGAATGAGCAGTATCACGGCGGACACAAGGGCACGCCGGAGAAGCGTGTCTTGGATATCACGCGGAAGGCGGCGCTCTGGGTTTTCGGTCTTCTGTTTGATGTTGCCGATCCTGAGGCCGCGCTCGAGGAGGCGATCCTGGCCAACGCGCCTCCGACAGTGCCTCCCGCGGAGGACGCGTTCGACGTCGCGATCGACGGTCGGTACGGGATTGTCGAGGTCGGCGACCAGAAGTACTACACAAGCGAATTGCTCTTCGCAGTGGACCCGGCTGCCTACCGTGATCTTGGCGGGCGCCTCTCCGCCGAGCCTGACCCGAACGCACCGAAGTCGGGAGGTCAGGGGTGAACGACGGACGATTCTCAGAGAGCGTCGTTGAGGAAGCTGCCCTCGCGTGGCTGGAAAGCGCTGGCTGGCGCGTCGCCCACGGGCCTGACATCGCTCCCGACACGCCTAACGCCGAGCGCGACAGCTACGAAGACGTGGTACTGGCTCGACGTCTGCGCAATGCGCTGGCGCGATTGAATCCGAGACTGCCAACGGACGCGATCGAGGATGCGTTCCGAAAGCTAGTTCGGCCAGAGGGCCCGGATCTCCTTCAGCGCAATCGATTCCTACACCGACTCATGGTACGAGGTGTAACGGTCGAGTACCGCACGCTCGAGGGTGAGGTGCGTGGCGCGCAGGCGCGGGTGATCGACTTCGACGAATCGACGAACAACGATTGGCTCGCGGTCAACCAGTTCAGCGTCACCGAGAGCAAGCACAGCCGCCGGCCGGACGTAGTGCTGTTCGTCAACGGCCTACCGCTTGCGGTGCTGGAGCTCAAGAACGCCGCCGACGAGGACGCGACGATCTGGACCGCGTTCCAGCAGCTTCAGACCTACCAGGCGGAGATCCCGTCGTTCTTCGCGCTCAATGCGTTGCTGGTCGCGTCGGACGGTGTCGAGGCGCGTGTCGGTGCGCTGGGCGCGGGCCGCGAGTGGTTCAAGCCGTGGCGCACGATCGCGGGTGACCGGCTCGCCGACAGCCACACGCCCGAGCTGCACGTGGTCGTCGAGGGCGTGTTCGCGCCGCGCCGATTCCTCGAACTGCTGCGCGACTTCATCGTCTTCGAGGACGACGGAAGCGGACGGCTCGTCAAGAAGATTGCCGGCTACCACCAGTTCCACGCGGTGCAGGTAGCGGTGGGCGAGACGTTGCGCGCGACAGAGCTCGCGCGCGCGGATCGGGTGTCGGAGCTTCTCGGCCGCTACGAGGCAGGCCGTCGGCCCGGCGGCGAAGTGGGCGACCGACGTGTCGGCGTGGTCTGGCACACCCAGGGGTCAGGCAAGAGCCTGACGATGGCGTTCTACGCAGGTCGCGTCATCCGCGAACCAGCGATGGAGAATCCGACGATCGTCGTACTCACGGACCGGAACGACCTCGACGACCAACTCTTCGGCACCTTTTCGCGCTGCCAGGACCTGCTCCGCCAGCCGCCGGTGCAAGCGGAGAGTGCCGATAGGCTGCGGGACCTTCTGAGTGTTGACGCCGGCGGCGTCGTCTTCACGACCATCCAGAAGTTCATTCCCGAGACCAAGGGAGAGGAACACCGGACGCTCTCGATGCGGCGCAACATCGTGGTGATTGCCGACGAGGCCCACCGAAGCCAATATGAGTTCGGTTCGCATCTGGTGAAGCGCAAGGACGGGTCCGCGTACATGGGGCATGGGTTCGCGAAGAACATGCGCGACGCCTTGCCGCACGCCGCGTTCATCGGCTTCACCGGCACCCCGATCGAGCTACAGGACGCGAACACGCGCCGGGTGTTCGGCGACTACATCAGCGTCTACGACATCCAGCGCGCCGTGCAGGACCGCGCGACGGTGCCGATCTACTACGAGAGTCGGCTCGCCAAGCTCGCGCTCAACGAGGGGGCTAGGCCGAAGATCGACCCGGACTTCGAAGAAGCAACCGAGGGCGAGGAGGTCGAGCGCAAGGAGAAGCTCAAGACGAAGTGGGCGCAGCTCGAGGCGGTGGTCGGCGCAGAGAAGCGGCTGGAGCTGGTTGCAGATGACATCGTCGAGCACTTCGAGAGGCGGCTGGACGCCATTGACGGCAAGGCCATGGTCGTGTGCATGAGCCGCCGTATCTGCGTCGAGCTCCACGACGAGATAGTCAAGCTCCGTCCCGCATGGCGCGACGACGACGACGACCGCGGCGCGATCAAGGTGGTGATGACGGGCTCAGCATCGGACCCTCCCGACTGGCAGCCACACATCCGCAACAAGCCGCGGCGCGAGGCGCTCGCGAAGCGCTTCCGCGACGCATCCGATCCGCTGCGGATCGTGTTGGTGCGCGACATGTGGCTCACCGGCTTCGACGCCCCGAGCCTGCACACGATGTACGTGGACAAGCCGATGCGCAGCCACGGGCTCATGCAGGCGATCGCGCGTGTCAACCGGGTGTTCCGCGACAAGCCCGGCGGCCTCGTCGTGGACTACCTGGGCCTCGCTCACGAACTGAAGGCCGCGCTTGCCACCTACACTGAGAGCGGCGGCACAGGTCGCGCGACGCTCGATCAGGACGCGGCCGTCGAGGTGATGTTGGAGAAGTACGAGGTTTGCTGCGGCCTCTTCCACGGCTTCGACCGCTCACGCTGGGTCTCGGGCATGCCGGCTGAGCGGCTCGCGCTGCTGCCGGCCGCGCAGGAGCACATTCTCCGGCAGGACGACGGCAAGGACCGCTGCGTTCGCGCTGTCCGCGATCTGTCGCTGGCCTTCGCGCTGGCCATACCTCACGAGACCGCGCTCGGCATCCGCGACGACGTAGCTTTCTTCCAGGCGGTGCAGGCGGTGCTCGCCAAGCGCGCACCCGGCGATTCCCGACCGGAGGAAGAGCTCGATCACGCAGTGCGCCAGATCATCTCCCACGCCGTTGCCCCTGAGGGCGTTGTGGACATCTTCGCGGCGGCAGGTCTCCAGAAACCCGACATCTCGATTCTGTCGGACGAGTTCCTCGCCGAAGTGCGCGGCATGCCGCAGCGAAACCTCGCTGTGGAGCTGCTACAGAAGCTGCTGAAGGGAGAGCTGGCGACGCGACGCCGGAAGAATGTCGTCCAGGCACGCTCGTTCGCCGAAATGCTCGAGCAGACGATTCGGCGGTATCAGAACCGCGCGATCGAGGCCGCGCAGGTGATCGAGGAACTGATTCGCCTCGCCAAGGAAATGCGGGAAGCCAACGCACGCGGCGAGGCGCTTCACCTGTCGGAGGACGAGCTGGCCTTCTACGACGCGCTGGAGACGAACGACAGCGCCGTGAAGGTGCTCGGCGACGATGCCCTCCGGGACATCGCACGCGAGCTGGTCACGACCGTCCGCAACAACGTGACGATCGACTGGACCCTTCGCGAGAACGTCCGGGCGCACCTCCGCGTGCTGGTGAAGCGCATCCTCCGGAAGCATGGGTATCCGCCCGACATGCAGGAGCGCGCGACGCAGACGGTGCTCGAGCAGGCGGCGCTGCTCTCGCAGGAGTGGGCGAGTGCGTAGCGCTCCACGGCGCTCCGCCGCCAGCTCTCGACGGGGTTCGCGATTCGAGGCAAGGAGGTGGCATCGTGACCGGTGAGAAGAAGCCGCTCGGCAAGCTCGAGTCCGTTGAGCTCCGCGAGTACTGGGAGCGCGAGGACACCCAGTTCACGCCGTGGCTTGCGGCGACAGACAACATTCGACTGCTCGCGGATGCCCTAGGCATGGAGATCGAGGTCCAGGAGGAGGAGGCGCGCGTCGGCGACTTCAGGGCCGACATCCTGGCGCGGGACGCGTCCAACAACTCCGTCGTGCTGATCGAGAACCAGCTCGAGCAGACCGACCACACACACCTCGGCCAAATCATGACGTACGCGGCGGGTCTCGACGCGCTGACGGTCGTCTGGATCGCGCGGCGGTTCACAGAGGAGCATCGCGCCGCGATAGACTGGCTGAACCGCATCACGCATGACGAGATCCAGTTCTTCGGCGTCGAGATCGAGTTGTGGCGCATCGGTGACTCCGAGCCCGCGCCACGGTTCAGCGTGGTCGCCAAGCCGAACGACTGGTCCAGGACGGTGCGAGAGTCGGCGGCGGCGCAGGGCATGACCGACGCAGATCGGAAGCACGTCGAGTTCTGGACGGGCTTCAACGCGCACCTGGAAGCAACGAAGTCCTCTCTCCGCCGACTTGCTCCGAGCAAGACGCACTGGACGAACTGGGGCATCGGCCGCTCGGGCTTCGCGTTGCAGGCCGTGGTCGGCTTCCGCGACGGATGGGCGTCGGCAGGCATCCTCATCCTCCCGCCGGACGCGGAGGCTCACCTCCGGCTGCTCGAGCTGCAGGCAGCTGAGATCGAGGCAACGTTGGGGGCGAAGGTGAAGTGGGACTTCAAGCCAGGTCGCGGCCAGAACTACATGTCGATCCTCCGCGAGGGCCTCGATCTCTCGGATCGAGCGCGCTGGCCAGACGTCTACGCGTGGCTCGCGAAGTCGCTTGAGGCGATCAACGCCTGCATGCGCCCGCGGATCGCCAAGCTGGATGCTTCGTCGTGGAAGCCGGTCGAAGGCGCGGCGGCGGGCGTTGCGCCGGCGCCGGGGGCGTAGGTGACGCAGGTGCTCAACCGGTCCCTTACGTCGGTCGGTTCCTGCGGCTCCTGCATCTTGAGCAGCGAAGCGCACGCGTAACCCGTTGCGGGACAACGACCCGGGCAAGCTTGGGGTGCAAGAGGTCGGAGGTTCAAATCCTCTCGCCCCGACCACCGTAAGTGGCGCGTCAACCGTGGGTTGCGGCGATGCCGCGGAGCGGATCAGACTCCCCTCCGGAGGGCCGATTCGGCTGCAGGTGCTCTAGGAGGTGCCCTAGGGTCACACAGTATCCGCGGCTTCGGCGACGGACCCCAGCCTGACGATGGCGACCGCGGCGCTGAAGAAGCAGAACGGTCGTGCCGCGCACAAGTGGGCTGTCGCGTGTCGAACGCAGGCCCTGGCAACCGCCCGAGCCCATCGGGGAAGTCCTTCCCGAGCGCTCACAGTGAGCCGATGGCGCCGCGGCTCGCGATGCCAAGTTCGCGCGACTCGCTCTTCTCGTGCAACAGGGCCAGATCGTACGAGCCTCTGCCGGACGTCGATCGGGTCCGCGGATCGCTGTCGAACGTGATGTTCGATCAGACCGCAGCACCTCAGGGCCCGCCCACCTGGGTGGGAACATTCCGGACGTTGATCGCACCCCACGCCCACACCGTGCCGTCTGCCCGGAGTGCGAGGCTCGAGTTGAAGCCGGCATCGACGTCCACGACCTGGTCGATGAGCGGGACCGCGAACGGCGGTCCGTAGGTCGAGATCGTCTGCGCGCCGTCTCCGAGCGTTCCGTAGATGTCTCGACCCATCCCGAGGAGCGTCCCGTCGGCGAGCAGCACGAGCGAGTGGTCGCGCCCGCAGGCGATGGCCTTGGCGCCTGAGATCCCCGAGACCTTCGCGGGTGAGAGCACGCCGCTCCCGGGTCGGCCGCACTCGCCGTAGGCGTTGATGCCCCAGGACCAGACGTCGCCTGTCGCATCCACCGCCAGGAAGTGGTTGCCCTGGTATCCGGCTGCTGCGGTGACGATATCGACGGGACCGTCGATCCGGGTCGGCGACGCGAGCGTTCCTGTAGACGTGCCGCTGCCCCAGACCCAGACGATTCCGTTCACGTCTACGCCGATCGCTCCGTGCGACCAGGCGCCGATGCTGCGGACGACGGGAAGGCCCTCGACACGCGCGGCGCGCGTGCGCGGAGTCGAGGGGAGGGTTCCATCGCCGAGCGCGCCGGACCGACCGTCGCCCCACGTCCAGACCGTGCCGTCTGCTCGGAGCGCAACCCCGAACGCACCGCCAGCGGCCACCGCCGTCGCGCCCGTGATGCCAGTCACTACCTGCGGGGCCGACGCAGCGTCGGTCGTCCCGTTCCCCAGGAAGCCGAGCGTGTTGTCTCCGAGCGCGAGCACAGTGCCGTCGGGCTGGAGCGCGAGAAGGCCCGTCGGCGAGGTCGTCACGGCGACCGAGCCGCGCAGGCCATCGACCGCAGTCGAAGGCGTCAGCGACCGCCGGACATCGCCGGACGCGTCGATCACCGCCCAGGCCGGAAACGCGGATCCCTGCGCGTCGCCGGCGTCCAGAGCGTCGGTCGGCGCCGTTCCCGCGAAGAAGTCGTGATGCGCCAGCCCCGCGTTCCCGCCGGCGTCGTAGCCTCGGACGATGACTTCATGGGGCCCGGAGACCGTATCGAGGGACAGCGCGAACGACGCCACGAAGTCGTCGAGGTACCCCGTCTCCGGGACTCGATCGAAGGGGACGTCCGACTCAGGGGCGCCGTCCAGCGCGACCGTCACGCGCACGATCGTCCTGTCGTCGCGCAGCGCCCCCGCGACGGGGACGGAGCCCACGGGCACGAGGCGACCTTGCGCCGGGGTCTCGATCGTGACTTCGGGAGGCGCCGCGTCCTCCGTGATGGGGACCACCCGTCCCGTGCCGGCCAACCGGACGGTCGCGAGATGGACGGATCCGCCAGGGATCGCCACGTCCTTTCCGCCGACTCGGCCTTCGAGCGTTCCCGAGAACCGAACCGACTCGGGACCCAGCCGCAGCGCCACGTCCATGGGAGCCTGGAGCGGTCCCGGAGGAGCGGTCGTGGCGAGCGCGGCGTGCGGTGCGAGGCCCGGAAGCCGCACGCGCGCCCGCACCGAGTCGCGGCTCCAGGAGATCGCGATCGACCCCGGACGCGTCGCGGCGTCGGCTGCTGGAAGGGGGACGCGGGCGTGCCTGCGGCCCGGTCGCCATCGTGGGTCGTCGCCGAGGGTGGCCTCGAGCGACATGTCGCCGACGCGGAGCCCGACCGGTGCCGACCCGTCGGCGAGCGTCGCCGCGACGCCCGGCAGCGACGTTCGAAGCACGAGTGACGCCATGCGACGGTCGCGGAACTCCACGGCCGTCACACTCCGACCGCCACGGGCTCGCAGGGTCTGCGTCAACCTCTCGCGCACCACGATCGGTCGTCCTTCAGGCGCTTCGGTCTCCGCCCTCGCTTCGAGTCCCATGAGCGAGGCGGCGGCGCAGACTCCGATGAACCCCAACGCATTGCGCATGGCGTGCCTCCGGGAGAACAGTCGCAGGTCGTCGGGCGCACGTCGCGTGCCGGGGCGACGCGAGCCGGAAGCGCTCGTTCGACGTTCCCAGTTCCGCCCGGGCGATCGGGTGACGTGGCCCGGTTGGACGGGCTGCCGATGTCAGCGATCGGGCGTCCCGACCGCGGCCGGACCATCAGCTCCGTCGATCCCCCCGAACTCCATCCCCATCACCGTCGCCCTTCTCCGCTCGCTGACCGCCGCCGCGTAGATCTGCGTCGTCTCCAGCTTCGAGTGCCCGAGCTGGGTCATCAGGTCCGTGACGGAGCCGCCCCCTTCGAGGAAGTGGGTCGCAAATGAGTGCCTCACGCTATGCGGCGTCAGCCCCGGCCGCCCGGCGAGCCCTGCGGCCTGCAGCGCGAGGTTCCAGACCTTCCGGATGTCCCGGTACGGCGTCCCGTGCCAGGAGAGGAAGACGTGGTCCTCGGCGGCCGGCCCCTTGCCGTCGTCGCCCTTCCGGGACTCCTTCACGCGCTTGAGCTCCGCGGCGAGCGCCGGGTGGAGGTCGATCGAGTCGCAGTTCCCGACCTTCGGCCGGACGAGGGCGATCTTGCCGCGCTCGAAGTCGATGTCCCGCCAGCGGAGCGCGGTCAGCTCGCCCTTCCGCGCGCCGGTGTAGACCATCGCGAGGAGGAGCGGCTTGAACCGCGGCTCCGCGTTCTCGATCAGGAGCGCGATCTCGCTCTTCGTCAGGTAGCGGCGCGGACGGCGCGGCTCGCGCAGCTTCTTCGTCCCCGCGAGCGGGTTGTGCTCGAGGTGCCCGTCGACCACCGCGAAGTTGAGGACGCGGCCGAGGCACTGCAGGTCGGAGTTCAGGCACCGCGGGCCGACCGCCGACGTCCGCTTGTGCGGCGACTGGCGGTGGTTCGCGCGCCAGGAGCGGTAGTCGAGCCAGACCGACGGCGTGATCTCGTCGAGCCGCATCGCGCGGCGTCCCTCGCGCGGTCCGAACCACTTGGTCCACGCCTTGAGCGCCGACTCGTACATGCCCATCGAGCCCTCGGCGAGGACCGGCTCCAGCCGCATGCCCATGACGTGCTTCGTGTACTCGATCAGCGTGGGGACCTTCCGCAGCCGGGCCGCCGCCTTCACCTCGGCGTCCTTCTGTTCGACCTCCTTGCCAATGGGGACAGCTCTCGAAAACTCGAAAACGTCCCCCTGAGCCAGCGAAGTCCACCCGCACGGGTGCGTCGTGCTGCGACTCCGCCGGACGGGCACGCCGCGACCCGCCGGGAGTCCCCACCGACGTCACCGTTCGCAGCTATGCGGGGCGCCATGCGTTCGTCACCGACGGGGACCGAGCTCTCGACCCGGGCCGCGCTGCGGCAGCACTCGTCGCTGAGTGAGTGAACCGCCCGGCACTCGCCGCGACGACGAGCCGCGAGCACCGGGTTCTGCGTCGCTGCGCCGGACACCGTCGCGCCGCTCCGGACGTTGCCGAGGCGACGCGAGACCGGTTTTCGAGTTTTCGAGAGCTTCCATGAGAAGGCCAGCCGTGTCAATGCCGCGCGACCGTGCCGACGGTCGCCCATCCGTTCCGTGATCCGCT
>JAJVHW010000149.1 GCA_022072415.1 Planctomycetota bacterium | reverse complement strand
CTCGGAGTCGCCCGCGTCGATCCAACCGCCGACGGGGATCGCGGCACCGGCCGCGGCGTCGGTCCACTCGTTCGCGGTCGCCATCACCGACGAGGGCGAAGGCGAGGGCGCGCGTGCCGTGCGGCGTACGAGAACCCCGCTGCCGACACCCACGGCGACGAGCATCGCCGCCGCGGCCGCGAGCGGAGCGAGCATCCGGAGCGCTCCCGCGGGCCGCTCGCGCGGCGCGTCGCCCGCAGCCGGGCGTGCGCGGAGTGCGGCGAGGTCCTGCGCGGCGCGGCGGACCGCCGGAGACGGCTCGCCCGTCCCGTCCATGAGCCACGCCTCGTCCGGATCGCCGACGTCGGGTGCAGCGCGCGGTTCGTCGCTCATCGTTCGTCCTCCATCAGCCGTTCGAGCCGTGGACGGAGCATCGCCATCCCGCGGCAGAGATTGACGCGCACCGATCCCTCGGCCAGTCCGGTTCGCGCCGCGATCTCGCGGCCGGTCAGCCCCTCCGCGAGCCGCATGAGGAGCGTCTCGCGGTACGCGTCGGGGAGCTTCGCGATCTCGGCGAGCAGGCGCTCGCGGCGCTCCGCCGACGCATCGTCGTGCGCCGGCGCCGGAGACGCGACGTCGCGCGGCTCCGCCACCTCCGGACGGCGCCGCGCGGCGCGGGCCGCATCTCGTGCGGCGTTCCTCGCGGCCTCGCAGATCCACCCCGGGAACGCGGCCGGCTCGCGCAGCGTCCCGAGCGAGCGGAGGACGCGCGCGAACACGTCCTGCGTCACGTCGTCCGCTTCCGACGCAAGCGCCCGCCCGCCGCTCCGCCGGAGGTGCGCGAGCGCGATCCCGTGGACCACGGGGGCGAACCGCCGGTGCAGTTCCGCGAACGCGGCGGCGTCGCCGCCGCGCGCCCGGACGACGAGCGGAGCCACGTCGCCGTCGTCCGGGGACGCGGCGCGGGTGACGGTCGGGAGGGGCGCCACGCGCAGAGGCTACTTCCCTCCGCCCTCGCGCTCCGCGAGGAGCCGTTCCGCGGACGCGCGCACGACCGGGTCCTTCGTCCGCGCGAGCACGTTCCGGAGGTGCGGCTCGACGAACCGCCCGGCGCGGTGGAGGCGCATCGCGGCGACCTTCTCCTTCCGCGGGTCGCCGCAGAACCGGTCCCGCACCGCGGCCTCCATCTCGAGCTCCTCCTCGGGCGGGATCATCTCCATGCGGCCGACGAGCACCCGCACGAGCGCATCGGGCTTCGGCTCGATCGAGAGCGGGAGCAGCGCCTCGACCTGGGCGTCCGGCACGATCCAGAGCGCGCGCATCCCCTCCTGCGTGAACCAGCTCCGCGACCACGTGCGGACCATCGCCCGCGCCTCGTCGGCGCGGAGTCCGCGGCTCGCGAGGACGTCCTGCACGACCGCTTCGAGCTTCTCCCGCACGGAGCGGAGATCGCCCCACCATTCGCCGCCCTTCAGCTCGGCGCGCGCTTCGCCGCCGCCGGGCACCTCCGGCACCGTCGTCATCCGGGCGCGGAGTTCTCCGTCGCGCTCGCGGACCTCGTAGAGGATCACGGTGCGGATCGGGGCCCTCCCGCGGTTGACGAACCGGACCTTCGCGCCCTCCGAGACCTCGGCCGAGAGCGGCATCGGGAAGTTCCCGAGCCCGCGGTAGAAGAGGTACTTCTCCGCCTCGACCGGTCCGGCCCGATCGGGGCCCTTCCGCGGCGCCGTGCGGAGCCAAGACGCCTCGACCTCGCGCGCGAACTGCCACGGGTCGTCCTTCGGGACCGCCGGCACTTCCGCCGGAGGCGCGGCACCGAGAGGCAGCACGTCCACGTCCCACTGGAGGAAGCTGCGCCCGACCTTCGACATGTCGAGGGGCCCCTCGTCGATGCCGCGTTCGGGCGGCCCGAGCAGGTCGCTCACGGGGTACCACTGCGTGACGAGACCGCCGACGAAGTCCACGCGGACCTTCGCCTTCCGCGCCGTCTTCGAGCGGAAGTAGAGGACCGGCGTCTCCATCTTCTGGGTGACCTTGTCCGGCGCGACTTCGAGGCCCTTCCAACCCTGCGCGCGGAGCGGACACTCGCGGATCTCGGTGCGGGAGTAGACGAACTCCGGGAGCGACTCCTCTTCGCGCGTGAGTCCCTCGAGGACGACACCGTCGCTGCCCTGCATCGACGTGAACGTACCCCACTCGTGGACCACGAACGGATCGTCGCCGCCCTCGGCCGCAGCCGCCCAGAGCGCTGCCGCGCATGCCGCTGCGGATCCCGCCGCCACGAACCGACGCTTCATCGGTGCCTCCCGTCGCGCCGCGCCCGGGACGGGTCGTTCCGCCGCGGGGGCGCGCGAAAGGGAAGACGCCGCGGAGCCGCACCGCGTTATCCGGGATCCTCCGGAGCGCCGGCCGATCGTTCCGCGGCCGGACGGCATGCACGAAACGAACGCGGACTTGCGCGGTCCTTGCGCGCGGATTCGCGGCGGCCTCGTCGCGGCGGCGCGAGCGCTTCACCGATCCGGGCCAGAGTCCTCCCACGCGCCGGACCTGAGGGGCCGACGGCGCGGACGCGCAGCGCGGGGGCGATGCGCGGCCGCAGGCTCCCGGAGGTGAAGACATGATCCGCACGCCGTTCCGCGCAGCAGTCCACGCTTCGTGCGCCGCAGCGCTCCTCGCGATCGCCGCCGCTCCGGCCGCCCGGGCGCAAGATCAGCCCATCGCCGTGCCGCGCGCCGAATCCCGCGACACGTGGTTCGCCGACGGGCAGCGCGCCGTCCGTGACGCCCGCAAGCTCAAGCCCAACGTCCGGAAGGCGAAGAACGTGATCCTCTTCGTGGGCGACGGCATGGGCATCTCGACGGTGACCGCCGCGCGCATCCTCGAGGCGCAGCGCCGGCAGACTCCCGCGTCGGGCGAGGAGAACCAGCTCTCCTTCGAGACCTTTCCGTACGTCGCGCTCTCGAAGACCTACCAGGCGAACCAGCAGACGTCCGATTCCGCGCCGACGATGACGGCCATGGTCACCGGCGTGAAGACCGAGGAGGGCGTTCTGTCGATCGACCAGTCGGTGGTCCACAACGACCACACGTCCGCGAACGCCGGGAACCGCCTGAAGACGATCCTCGAGATGTGCGAGGAGAAGGGGATGTCCACGGGAGTCGTGTCCACCGCGCGGATCACTCACGCGACTCCGGCGGCATGCTACGCGCACACCCCGGCGCGCGACTGGGAGTCGGACAAGGACGTCGCGACGTTCTCGCCGGCCGCCGCGGCCGCGGGCTTCCCCGACATCGCGCGGCAGCTCGTCGAGTTCGACGTCGGCGACGGACTGGAGGTCGCGTTCGGCGGCGGGCGGTCGAAGTTCCTCCCGAGCGCGGCCGCCGACCCGGAGGACGACGGCCGCACAGGCGAGCGCCAGGACGGCAGGAACCTGACCACCGAGTGGACGGACCGCTTCGGCGAGGGCTCGTCGTTCGTGTTCGACCGGGACGGGTTCGACGCGATCGACCCCGCCGACGCGACGCACGTGCTGGGCCTCTTCGAGCGCTCCCACATGGAGTACGAGGCGGATCGCGCGGGCGACGCCGGCGGGGAGCCCTCGCTCACCGAGATGACGGAGAAGGCCGTGCGCATCCTCCAGAAGAACCGGAAGGGGTTCTTCCTCCACGTCGAGTCGGGCCGCATCGACCACGCGCACCACGCCGGAAACGCCTACCGCGCGCTCACCGACGCGATCGAGCTCGCGAATGCCGTCCGGAAGGCTGCGGAGCTCACGAACCCCGCGGACACTCTCATCATCGTCACGGCCGACCACAGCCACGTGTTCACGATCGCGGGCTACCCGACGCGCGGGAATCCGATCCTCGGGAAGGTGCGCGGCAACCTCGACGGCGGCGTCGTGAACCCGAACTTCGACACCGATCTTCTCGGGCTCCCGTACACGACCCTCGGCTACCAGAACGGCCCGGGCTACACCGGCGCGTCGAACGCGCAGGCGGCGGGCATCAAGGCGTTCCCGCACGCGCCGTCGAGCTACACGGGGATCGCGAGCGGCCGCCCGGACCTGACCGCCGTGGACACGAAGCTTCCGGGGTTCATGCAGGAGGCGGCGGTCCCGCTCGGCAGCGAGACGCACGCGGGCGAGGACGTGGCGATCTACGCCACCGGTCCGAGCGCGCACCTCTTTCAGGGCGTGGTCGAGCAGAACGTGATCTTCCACGTGATGGCGGACGCTCTCCGGCTGAAGTTCGGCGCGGGGAAGTGACGCCGGAAGGCGGGAGACGGACACGCGGGGGGCCGCGACGCGCGCGGCTCCCCGTCGCACCAGGCGCGAGGCGGAGGGAGTCGATGGGCAGGATCTTCCGAACGATCGCGGCCGCAGCGGCAGTCGCCGCGTCGGCATGCTCTCCGGGTCCGCAGGCCGGACAGGGGACGGGCGGGCAGGGCGGCATGGCAGCGCGCGGGCGTCCTGCGGCCGATGTCGCGGCGGATGTCGCGGAACCGTCCGGAGGGGCGCCGGCCGAGGCCGCCGGCCTCGCGGCAACCGCCGTCGGCGCGCCTTCTCGATTCACGTGGCCGGACCGCGCCGCGGCCGACGTCGCGTTCAAGTGGTCGGTGAAGCGGCGCGTCGGCGGGGCGGCGGAGCCGCGCTGCCGCTGGTTCTGGTACATGTGGCGGAGCGAACGCAGGGTCGAGACGCTCGAGTCCCACGGGAACTCGGGCGAAGCGTGGATCCGCGATTCGAGCGGGGCGATCACCGGCTACGAGCGCCACTTCCACGTGGAGAGGAAGACGATCGAGTACGTGCCGGGGGACCTCGCGGCAGTCGGGACCTCGGCCGACTGGACGCGGCTGGCGTCGGTCGTGGATCCGTCGGCGCTCGGGCGTGGGCTCGTGCTGTCGGGCCGCGCGGAGTTCGGCGGCGAGCCGGTCGAGGTGTGGTCGGGCGAGTCGGGCGGTGTAGCGCTCGAGGTCGGTTGGTGCCCGGGACGTCAGCTTCCCGTCCGGATCACCCGCACCAAGGGCGAAGAATCGCTCGAGATGGAGCTGCGCGACGCGCGGCAGGCTTCGGGCGCGCCGTGGAGCCGCCCGAAGTCGGACCGGTACGAGCGCACGGACTTCGCCGACATCGGCGACCGCACGACCGACCCCTTCTTTCGTCGCCTGATCGCGTCGGGCGGCGTGCTCGGGTCGATCTGCAGCCACTGACGGCGCGGCGCGCGGCCGGAGCCGCGCGGCCGTCCGCACGGCTCCGGGTTCGCGGGCGGTCAGCCGCCCAGCTTGATCGCGGCGACATGGGCGCCGCCGCAGGGGTCGTGGAAGATCGTGAACCGGCCCACGTTCGGGATCGACATCGGCGGGACGATCAGCTTCCCGCCGAGGCGCGTCGCCGCCGCGGCGACCGCGTCGGCGTCGGAGACCGACACGTAGGGCATCCAGTGCGCCGGAACGCCGACCTGCTTCATCGCGTCGTCCATCTGCATCATCCCGCCGACGCTCTTCCCGCCGGCGCCCCACATGACGTACGGGACGGGACCGCCCATCTGCATCTCGGAGATCGTCCACGGCAGGACCGCCGTGTAGAACGCGCGGCCGGCCGCCGCGTCCGGCACCACGAGTTCCGCCCAGCAGAACGCGCCGATGCCGGTGTGGTCGCCCGACGGGTCGCCCTGCGCGGCGAAGTAGCCGAGCACCGCGCCCTGCGTGTCCGCGATCGCGCACATGCGGCCGACGCCGGGGACGTCCATCGGGGGCATGCACGCCTTCCCGCCGGCGGCCTCGGCCTTCGCGAGCGCGGCGTCCACGTCGGGGACGTAGACGTAGGTCATCCAGTGCGACGGCATGTTCGGGTCGGGGCACATCTTCGTCATGTCGAAGAGCCCGCCCACCGGCTTCCCGCCGACGTTGAAGATCGTGTAGGACGCGCCCTCGCAGCCCGGCATCGGAACGTCCATCGACGCCCAGCCGAACACCTCGCCGTAGAACGTCTTCGCCTTCGCGACGTCCTTCGACGCGCACTCGAACCAGCAGAACTGACCGTGGACGTGGCCGGACATGGGGGTCTCCTCGGGACGAATCGGGGGTCTCGGAACCGGAACTCCAGAGCGTAGACGCCCCTGCCGCGGCGTGTCTTGTACGAATCCGACAGCAGGCCGCTGGGACACCTGCGCCGGCGCCGCTCGCGGACGCGGCGGGCGGCGCACGGCCCGCCCCAGCGGCGTGGGGCTCCACTTGGAGGATCGCGGGCGGGCCACGGCGTCCACGGCCCGGCTGAAGCCGGGACTCCGGGCGCATCTCCGGCGAGATGCGGCCATGCCGGAACCGCAGGAGGTCCCGGCTACGCGCCCGGCGACCCGCACTCAGGCGGGGCGGTTCTCATCCGCCGCACTGACGTGCGGGCTTCGCCCGTCCACTCCTGCGGCGGGGTGCGCCGCGCCGCTCGTGAGAGCGGCGCGGAGTTCCGCTACGAACAGCCCGTCGTCGCGCCGCAGCTGTCGCACTTCAGGCACGTGCCGTTGCGGACGAGGGTGAACTGCTGGCAGTCGGGGCAGGGATCGCCCTCGTAGCCCTTGAGCCGCGCCTGGCGGGCGCGGATGGCGGCGGGGACGATGTTCGACGACGCAGACGCGGCGGCGGGGGACTTCGCCGTCACGGCGCCGTGGCCGGTGCCGTTGGTGCGCGGGAGATAGCCCGGGTCGGCCGGGGCGATGCCGGCGCGCGGGGCGGATGCCGACGCGGACGGGCGCTCGGCGACGCCGGTCGCCGCGTGGGCGGACGAGGCGGACGCGCCGTGCGAGGACGCGCCGTGCGACGCGCCGTTTCCGTGGGACGCTCCGCGCGAAGACTCGCCTCCGCCGATCTCGTCCTCGAACGGCTCGTCGTGTTCCTCCTCGCGCTCGAACAGAGGGAGCGGGTCCTTCTCAGAAGGCCGCACCGTGTCGTTGCGGAGGTCCTCCTCCTGCACCTGCGCGAGGTCGCGCCGGCCGAGGTAGTTGATCGCGAGGTCGCGGAACACGTAGTCGATGATCGACGTGACCATCTTGATCTTGTCGTGGCCCTGAACGATGCCGTTCGGCTCGAACCGCGTGAACGTGAACGCGTCCACGAACTCCTCGAGCGGCACGCCGTGCTGGAGGCCCAGCGAGACCGCGATCGCGAACGAGTTCATCAGGCTGCGGAACGCGGCGCCCTCCTTGGACATGTCGAGGAATATCTCGCCGATCTGGCCGTCCTCGTACTCGCCGGTGCGGATGTAGATCTTGTGGCCGGCGATGACGGCCTTCTGCGTGTAGCCGCGGCGGCGGTGGGGCAGGCGGCGCCGGTCGCGGAGATAGCGGACGATCACCTTGCGCGCCGCGGCCTCGGCCACGGCCTTGACCTGCTCCTGCTTCGGAGCGGCGGCGAGCGCCTCGGCGGGGGCGGCGTCGGACGCGGAGTCCGACTCGTCGCCGGTCGAGTTGAGCGGTTGGCTCAGCTTGCTGCCGTCGCGGTAGAGGGCGACGGCCTTCAGCATCAGCTCCCAGCCCATGCGGTAGGCCTTCTTCACGTCCTCCACGGACGCGTCGTTCGGCATGTTGATCGTCTTGCTGATCGCGCCGGAGAGGAAGGGCTGCGCCGCCGCCATCATGAGCAGGTGCGCCTCGTAGCGGATGTACCGCTTCCCCTTCCGCCCGCAGCGGTTGGCGCAGTCGAAGACGGGGAGGTGCTGGTCGCGCAGGTGCGGGGCGCCTTCCACGGTCATGGCGCCGCAGCAGTAGTCGTTCGCGGCCTCGATCTCCTCCTTCGTGAAGCCGATGGCGCGCAGCAGGTCGAAGCGCGGCTGCGCCATCTGCTCGTCGGAGATGCGGAGCGCGTCGCGGACGAAGTCCTCGCCGAGCGTCCACTTGTTGAAGACGAACGTGATGTCGAACGCCTGCTCGAGCTGCGCCTCGACCTTGGCGAGGAGCTCGGGCGTGAAGCCCTTGGCGCGGAGCGTCTCGTGGTTCACGCCGGGGGCGCCGCGGAGCGTCTTCGCGCCGACCACGTAGCGGGAGACGTCGTCGATCTGCGACGGCGTGTAGCCCAGGTGCGCGAGGGCGGGCGGGATCGACTGGTTGACGATCTTGAAGTAGCCGCCGCCGGCGAGCTTCTTGTACTTGACGAGCGCGAAGTCGGGCTCGATGCCCGTCGTGTCGCAGTCCATGATGAGGCCGATCGTGCCGGTGGGCGCGATGACCGTGACCTGCGCGTTGCGGTAGCCGTGCCGCTCGCCGAGCGAGAGGGCGCGGTCCCACGCGTCGCGGGCCGCCGCGAGGAGGTCCTTCGGGCAGTGCGTGCCGCTGATCCCGCGGGGGGCCGTGGAGAGGCCCTCGTACTCGCCGCGGGGGGCGGAGTACGCGGCGCGGCGGTGGTTGCGGATCACCCGGAGCATCCCGTCCTTGTTCTGCTCGTAGCGCGGGAAGGGCCCCATCTCGCCGGCCATCTCGGCCGACGCGGCGTAGCTCTCGCCGCAGAGGATCGAGGTGAGCGCGCCGCAGATCGCGAAGCCCTCCTCGCTGTCGTAGGGGATGCCCTGCCGCATGAGCACGGTGCCGATGTTGGCGTAGCCGAGCCCGAGGGTGCGGTAGTCGAAGCTCTTCCGCGCGATCTCGCGGCTCGGGAAGCTCGCCATGAGCACGCTGATCTCGAGGACGACCGTCCAGAGGCGGATCGCGTGGCGGTAGCCCTCGATGTCGATCGAGCCGTCCTCACGCTGGAACTTCACGAGGTTGAGCGATGCGAGGTTGCAGGCCGTGTCGTCCAGGAACATGTACTCGGAGCAGTTATGGACGACGAGCCCGCCCGCGACGAAGTGGTGGGTCGAGGGCTCCGTCAGGTCGAAGACGATCTCCTCGCCGAGGGGCACGATCGACGCGAACGCGTCGTCCATGCGGTCCTCGTACGCAGTGACCTCGCGGTTGAGCGCGGCGAGCGCGTCGGACTTCGCGCTGCCCGGGAGGAACCCGATCTCGCGCTCGAAGACGACGCGCGACGAGCGGCTCACGCGGAGCGACGCCATCGGCGCCGCCGCGTAGTCGCGGAGCCCGCCCTTCCCGTCGGGTGCCCGGGTCACGCCCGTCGCGCGGCGCTCACGGTAGAGCTTCGACTTCACGCCGAACGCGAGGAGGAGCCGCTGCACCTGTTCCAGCAGTTCGACGGACGTGCTGTCGAGCCCGACGTAATGCGACTTGCTTCCGTAGTCGGCGACCGTGCCGTCGGCCGTGAAGAGCCCGCGGAGGACGGCCGCGAGCGACGCGCGGTCGAGTCCGTGGATCGCGTCGCGGAAGCGCTTCCGTGCGCTGCCCTCGTCGAGCACCGCAAGCCGCGAGAGAGGCTCGGTGACGCAGCGGGAGCTCGTCCCGTAGCGGAGCGTCGTCTGCGGACGGGTGACTGAGGCCGTGCGGCGGCCGCGGCCGTCCTCCGCGTGCTCCTGCTTGAACGACTCGACGCCCTCGCACAGGCGGGCCGCGACGGCCTCCTCCTCGGGCGCGAGCGTCACCATGACGGTGCCCTGCTCGCCCATCGCGCAACCGTCGCCGACGGCCACGCCGAGGAACTCCGCCACGCGGAGGTCCAGCGACTCGCCGCCGAAGCCCGGACGGCCGAGCGCGATCACGTCTCCCTCGCGGAGCTCGGATGCCGGCACGTCGCCGCGGTTCACCGTGGCGACTCTGTGGTCGGCGGTGAGCTTGACGGAGTAGCCCGAGCGCGTCTCCAGGCGGAAGACCTGCTTGAACCCGGTGATGAACGACGGCGCGACGTCGTGCGCCTTCCCGTCGGCGCCGATCACGCGGCTCCGCGACGAGAGGAGCGAGTCGATGCGCCGCCAGCCGGCGTCGGTGGCGACGAGCGTGTCGCCCGTGACGCACGGGTTCGACGCATTGATCCGCCCGTCGGCCGGGCACGTGTGCCACTCGTTGATGGTGGTGTCGTACTGCAGGCCCGGATCGGCGCAGGCCCACGCGGCGTAGGCCACGCGGTCCCACAGATCCGCGGCGGGGACGGTCTTCGCGACCTTCCTCTGCGTGCGGCGGAGCAGCGACCACTCGGCGCCCTTGTCGAGCGCGTCGAAGAACGAGTTCGGCACGCGCACCGAGTTGTTCGAGTTCTGGCCGGAGACCGTCTGGTAGGCCTCGCCCGTCCACTCGGTGTCGTACTCGTCGTACTTCCACGACGTGGCGCCCTGCTGCGCCATCTGGAGCGCGCGGCGGATGTACTGTTCGGGGACGAAGTTCCCGCGCGCCTCGCGGATCGCGGCCTTGAGGGCGCCGTTCTTCGAGGGATCGGTCTCGGTGCGCGTCGCTCCGGCGGAACCCGTGCCGTCCTCGGCCGTGACCACGCACGCGGCCATCACCGCGTTCAGACGCCGGGCGCAGGACTTCGAGCCCGCGACGAGCGCCGCGACCTTCTCCTCCTCGTGCACCTTCCACGACACGAATTTCTCGATGTCGGGGTGGTCGAGGTCGAGGCAGACCATCTTGGCCGCGCGGCGCGTGGTGCCGCCCGACTTGATCGCGCCCGCGGCGCGGTCGCCGATCTTCAGGAACGACATCAGGCCCGACGAGCGCCCGCCGCCGGAAAGCGGCTCGTTCTCGCCGCGCAGGTAGGAGAAGTTCGTGCCCGTGCCCGAGCCGTACTTGAAGAGCCGCGCCTCGCGCGTCCAGAGATCCATGATCCCGCCGTCGCCGACGAGATCGTCGGCCACGGACTGGATGAAGCAGTTGTGGACGATGACGTTCGAGCAGAGGTACTGCCCCGACTCGGTCTGGATGTCGTAGACGGGCCGGACGCCCGTCTGCTCGATGCGGAGGATCCGCTCCTCGCGGAGCGCCGGGACGCTCTTCCCCGGGAAGGCGTCGGAGCAGGCGGCGTCGAGCTTCGCGCGCTTCTCCTCGGAGACGAAGCCGATCAGGTCGCGGAACCGGGCGCGGGCGTCGGCGTAACCGATCGACACGAACCATGGCGTGCGCCGGTTCTCGCGCGTCTCGGTGCCGCGCTGGATGCGGGCGTAGACGCCGAGGTTCAGGAGGAGGGCGAGGACGCCGTCGGCCAGCGGGCGGGAGACGGTCGTGAGCACCACGTCGGCGGTGCGGCTCTCGCGGCTGCGGAGGCGGACGGTGCCGTCCGCCTGGAAGAGCGAGCGCAGGTACGCGGCCTGCGCCTCGGCGCCGGCCGAGCGCACGGCGGCGGGGACCTCGATCTCGTCGCCGGGACCGCGGAGGAGCCCGTAGGCCTCGACGAACGGCCGGAGCGCCTCGCCGTAGAGGCGGACGCGGCGGATATCGAGGTCGGGGTTCTCCGAAGGCACCGAGCGGACGTGGAAGTGGACGCCCTCGAACACCGACGCGACCCGCTCCATCAGGAACGCGTGCTCGTCGGCGTTGACGGTGATGAACTCCACGGTGAGGCTGCGGTTGGTCCCTTCCGCGTACTGGCCCACGAAGCCGTCGCCCTGCAGCCAGCCCGCGAGCGCCGCCTCGCGCACGGCGCGCTCGTCGGACCGCTTGCTGACGCTGGTCGCAGTGGAGAGCGTCATGCGCATCCCGGGGACGAGCGCGTCCACGCGCCGCCACGCGCCGACCTGCCCGCTCGGCCCGGTCCCGTCGGACGCCCACACCAGGTGGTCGGCCGTGGCCTCCACGAAGGCTCCGTTCGCGAGCACGATCCGGTGGACCGGCTTCTCGCCGTTGGACTTGACGGCGACGACCCGCGTGCGCCCGCGGCCGCCGTCGCGCCCGTCGAACACCTCGAAGCCCACGAGCCCCTTCGACACGATCTCGCCGATCGCGACGGGCCCCTGCGGCGTGGAGATCGGCGCGTCGTAGGGCTGGCACGCGTGGGGCTGCGGCCGCTCGTAGGCCGACGACGCCAGGCGGAGCTCCTTCGACTCCGGGTCCACGAAGCAGTGCCCCTGCGCGGGGCCGGTGATTCCGTAGGCCCAGTTGAGGCCCGTGTTGAACCACTGCGGCGAGTTCGGCGCGCATACCTGCGCCGCGAGCATGTGGCAGAGTTCGTCGTAGAACGCCTGCGCGTCGTCCCGCGTGTCGAAGTAGCCGTACTCGTGGCCCCAGTGGGTCCAGCAGCCGGCCAGACGGTGGAAGACCTGCCGCGCGTCGCGCTCGCCGCCGAGGACGGGCTTGCCCTCGCGGTCGAGGACAGGCTGCCCGTCCGGACCCTTCTGCGGCACGCCCGCGCGCCGGAAGTACTTCTGCGCGAGGATGTCCACGGCCACCTGCGACCAGGCGGCGGGGACGTCGATGCCCTCGGCCTTGAAGACCGTGGAGCCGTCGGGATTGCGGATCTCCGACGTGCGCTTGACGAACTCGATCCCGTCGTAGGGGCTTCCGCCCGACCGGGTGAACCTGCGATCGATCTTCATGTGCGTCTCCGTTCCGACCGCGGACCTTCCGGCTCCGCGGGGCCGCATGGCGGCCTGTCCCTCACGAGTGTCCTGTCATGTCCTCGGTGCGGCGTGCGGCGTGACGGCTTGCGACGAACGGCTTGCGGCATGCCTCGACGACTCGATGCCTCGGCGACCCGGCTCAACGTCGCGCCTCGAGTCGTTGGGTCTCGAACCGCTGCGCCTCGAACCGTTGCGTCTCGAACTGGCGCGTCTCGAACTGTCCGGCCCGCGACGAGTGCCGCGCCGAGGCGCGCGACACGCCTCTGCGGACTCTCCCGGGCATCCCTCGGTCTGTCGTCCCGGGCGCGGACGCCCTCCGCGACGCGGCGGACGCGGCGACGCGGAACGTCTCGTCGCGGTCCTCCGGCGGCGGAGGGGCGCATGGCGCCCGGGCCTCACGTGTGTCGCCCGCCCGTCCCCGCGCCGACCGTTCCGAAGGGGGCACCCGGGCCCGGGATTCCGGGCGGGGGAGTCTCCTTCGTCACGCGCGGCGCGGACCCCTGCGGTCCCCGGCGCGGCCGGGTTCCGCAGGTCGTTCACGAGCGAGCGGCGACAACTATATCTAGTGGTCTTTCGCGTTCAAGCCCCTACCCGAAGTGTTTTTCACGATTCGGGTCGTCCGGGCTCGCGGCCGCAGGAGGAGGCTCGCCGCCGCGTGTCGCGCGGCCCGCCGGGGCGCCGATCGCCGGGGTTCCGCGGGCGACCGTTCGTCGTCCTGGGAACGTCGCTCGAGGGCACCCCGCAGGGCTGCGCGCCGCGCGCGCGGCGGGCCGTCTCCGGCCGGGAGGGAGACTCTATCGAAGGGGGGTGACAGCCGGTTCCGCCACCCCCTTGCACGCCCGCGGCGAGGGACAGTAGGCTCGTCGGCGGAGGAGCAGCCATGAGCGGAGACACGGAGAACGCAGGCGCGTGCGGCGCTGCGGGCGCGCACGGGGAAGCACGGGGAAGCACGGGGAAGCACGGGGAAGCACGGGGAAGCACGGGCGGCCGTCCGTGCCGGATGAAGCCATCTCCGGCGGCGTCGTGGCCGCGTTCAGGGAGCGCCTGAGGGCGCACGACCCCGCGGCCTGCGCCGAGCTGGATGCCACGTGCCGTCGCGTGGCACGAGTTGCGCGACGCCGGCTCGGACTTCCGCGGTCCGACGTGGACGACCTCGCCCAGGAGACCGCGAAGCGTGCCGTCGAGTGGCGCACGGGATCGGGCAGCAACGCGGCTCCGGACATCGGCGCTTGGCTCTACGGCATCGCGGAGAACGTCGCCCGCGAGCGCTTGCGTGAGCTGAAGCGAGACGGCGGCGGTACTGCGGCGATCGAAGCCGCTGAGCGCAGTGCGCGGAGCGGCGGACCGGCGCGCATCCCCCTCAGATCCGGCCGGCCGGTCCGCGACGTCCTCTCCGAGCTCCCGCACGGCGCTCCGTGGATGTCCGCGGCGGACCGCGCGCTCTGCGACGCGGTCCTCCGTCACCCGGGCGACCGCGCGGCTGCGGCGGCGGCCGGACTCCCGCGCACGACGCTTCGGCGGCGTGTCGCCGATCTCGCACGCCGCGCCATGGCGCGAGATTCCGAAGATTCCGGGAATCTCCGTGGTCCACCGTCATGAATCGGTGGAGGCAGACGACGTGCAAGGAGCGCTATGGTCATCCCGGTCGCCGACAACCAGTGGTTCCTGCGTCAGGGCTCGGGCTCGACGTCGGTGACCACGGACCCGATCCCGCTCGGGGACAACGACCGCGCGACCGCGATCCTGGTCGTCCACGACATCTTCGGCGGCGCGCTGGCGACCGACCGGGAGATCGCCTTCAAGGGCCAGGTCAGCAAGCGCGTCGTTCTCATGAGAGCGTCCACTGGGTGGACGGCGGGCCGCTCGGCACGGCGAACGAGGTGTCGGACACGCCGCTCGCGGTGACGGCCGACGTCAACGGCGTGTGGCTCCGGTTCGTGTTCACGATGTCGATGTTCGCCGCCGGACTCGGCGGCGCGGTGCTGGACCTGAAGGTCCGGCTCGACAGGAAGTAGCAGAGAGGAACAAGCAGCGATGGCGTGCGGGACAGGCGGGCGATGCGGTTGTCGCGGCGGAAGCTGCGGCGGCGCGCGTTCGCGTCCGGGCGCCGGCTTTCGAGGAACAGCAGGAGGAACGGCCATGACGACAGCGTTCGCGAACAACCAGTCGCTCACGTGCATCGCGGGGACCCCGTCGGAGATCACGACGGACCCGGTGAACCTGGGCGCCGACGACCGGGCGACGGTCAACTGGAACATCCACTACATCTGGGCGCTGGGGGGCGGCACGACGACGCTGACCTGGAAGGCCCAGGTGAGCAACGACGGGGTACACTGGGTGGACGCGACCTCCATGACCGACAGCACGACCGCCGCGACCGGCTCGACGCCGCGCCAGAAGATCGGCGCGGTGAACGGGGAGTTCCTGCGGTTCGTGGTGACGCTGAGCCACACCGGCGGCGACCTCGGCGGGGCGTGCTACGACCTGCATGTGAAGTTGGATCATGCGTGAACTCTTCTGCGTTGTCGTCGGCTTCGCGCAACGGTGCGCGACTCGTCCGATGAACGGGACGAACTCGCAGCCCTCGACGAGGCCGTTCAGGCGGCCAGCCCGGCCGCTGATGCCGTCGCGCACGCTTCTTCGGCGGAACACAACGATCACCAGTCCGTGCAGAAGAGTGCATCGACAGCCGCGCAGTAGACCGACGAACTCGGCGCCTGCCGCGCTCGCGGTCGGAGTGAACGCTCCACAAGCGGTCCGCGACGATCGAGGACTCGAATGAGCGATCTGTCACTCGTACCCAAGCGCGTCCATGGAAGCGGGACCATCCAGGTCATCCAGGACTGCCATCAGGCCCACACTCGGAATCGCGAGTGCGTGGCGTCGGCACGCAATTGCTACAATGAAGGAAGTCCGCCCGGAATCCACGTGTCTTGGAACCGCAAGTTCCAGTTCATCGTGAATCTGTGGACGAACCATTCTACGACAACACAATTGTACGTGCGTCAGGAATTGACGCGAACCAACTCGTGGCGCCTGGTCCGCGACGGACGGGACACCTCCGGGAAGTGGACGGAGTTTCGGATCGAGTATTTCCGCGTGAACATGACGTCGGGACACTGTCCGGAAAAGGACCGTCACTTCGTGAGCCTTCCATGGTGCTACGCGCCTGACGAGCAAGGACCCATATGCTCCCTTCGGACTGAAGCCGAAGCCATGCTGACGGTTGTGGCCGTCGAACTGAGGAAGGGGGAGCCGCCCGGTCGCCGCTTGAACTACCTCATCGAAGAGCTGGTGATCAGAGGAAGGACTCCTGGGCTCGGGCCGACCATTGTTCCCGCCGAGATCCCGGCGATTGGCCCCGACGGCCAGCCGATCCGGTTCGAGGGCACCAGGCCGGACCCGGACTACGAATCGCGAGAGTACCGGTACGTGGATGACATCGACCATTGCCCATGCGGCGGGCGAACCACAGGTCCGGTCGCTGCCGTACGCCCTCTACCAGCGGCGGCCGCGTTCGCCGCAGCGTGGCAGCATCGGCCGCCGGCTACGGCGTGGCAAGCTCGCGGGTGGCCGCCCGCCCGCTGGAGACCGGCATCGTGGGTCGAGCGGCGCGTGCGTGATGTCGGCCTGACACGCACGGACGAGTCATGAACTGCCGTGGCATGAAACGCGCGCCATTCGCCATCGCGGCCGCTTGCGCTGCGCTGTCCGCGAGCTTGACCTCCGTGCTCAGGGTGGACCTGAGCTCCGCAGCGGAGGAAGCGCCGGCCGCGGTGACGATCGGTCGTTCCGGCGCTGTGACCGCGAGCTCCATCGAATCGATGTCGTTCGACACCAAGGAGGAGATCTCGGTCGTCGGTGGGCGCAATGAACTGTGTCGCATCTCATACTCGGGCGGGAGCGGCGTGCGAGGCGGCCGCATGGACCTGCCGGGCACCCGAAGGGTCGCGGACTCTCGAACGATACGGCGGGCTGGGGCGACGTGGCTCGTCTGCTGGCGGGACGCTGCAGGCATGTGGGACGCGGCCGGAAATCGGCTGTGGTTCCACGAGCTTCCCGGGGAGGTCACGGCGGCGGATTGCAGCGGGAACGGCACCGCCCTGATCATCCATGAGGTCGTGCGCCCCGATCTGCGCGGTTCCGCGGGACGCGAGCTGATTCGCGTCCTGCCTTCGGGGGACATGCGGAGGAGCTCGTTCGAGTTGTCCGTCCGGGTGGACGGGGTGTGCGCTCTGTCGGACGACGGGACAAGATCGATGTGGTTTCACGGGAGTGCCGCATCGTGCGCGTCGGTCGGCGAGTCCGGGATCGAGCTGGTGGAGGTTGGTGAGCACGCAGGCACGCCGCTGTGGAGCCACATGGAGCCGGGCGGGTCGGTGGTGGTTGGGGACGGGAACGCGGCGGTCCGGTGGAGAGAGGATCGAGGACGGCGGCTCTGGCGGCGCGAGGGCGTCCCGGACCTGGATGGCGCATGCGTCGCAGTCTGGACGACGGAGGGGTCGCTGCTGGCCGTGTTCGGCGACCGGACCATCCGATTTGGCAGCTTCGCTGGCGGAGTGTTCACTGTTCGAAGCGAGTGGCGTGTTCCAGCCGTGGTGTCGTCTGTCGCATGCGATCGGGCTTCCGGTCGGCTTGCGGCGGGCACCGTGGACGGCTTCGTGTACGCGCTTGAGAGCGCAGGGATCCGGTCGCTTGGGCCGGAGGGAGCGCTCGGCCGGCAGGTCTCCTTGGCGGCCTCACCGACGCGAAGGCATCTGCTTGCGGCCGATGAGTCGTCGCGCTGGACGGTGTTTGATGGCGACGCGCTCACGGTGATGGCGAGCGGCGACGGACTGAGTGGTGCGCATGGGCGAAGCGTCGGCCGAGCTCATGCGATGGCCGTATCTGATGATGGCGCCTGGCTTGCCGGGGGTAGCGTGGATGGTCGGTTCATCGCGCGGTGCATCAAGCGGCGAGCGCAACGCGAAGTGCCTTTGCGACTTGCGCGCGACGAGCAGGTTCGTGGTGTGTCGATCGTTGCAGACGGGAACTTGAGGCACCGGATCGTCGCGGCGATCACCGACTGGCCGGCCGAGCCCGGGTGGAGCCCACTGAACCCATTCGAGCGCGACGGCGCGCGTTGCTGGGACGCCGAGACGGGGCGACTGATCTGGAGCGGGCTCACGGGACAGCGGTGTGCGGCCGTCTGGCCTGTGGACGGCGCAGCGTTCGACCGGCCCGGCGCAGCCGTGATGGTGGTCGGGGCAGCGGAGTTGTGTGTCCTGTCGCTTGACGACGGGACTGTACTCCGCCGAGCCCGACTCCCAACGCGACCGAACGAAGACGGATGGTACACCATGGACGTGGTCTGCCCTGGCCTGGCGGCGACACAGGTCTTCATTGCGTCGGGTCGCACAATGAAGGGGGACCGAATGGTCCTGCTCACAGGAGTGACCTCGACTACTCCCGTCTTTCGCGCGGGGCTCTCCGGGGCTGTCGTGTCCGCAAGCTCGATGATGAAGTCGCCGTGGATGGTGATCGCCGGGAATCAGGAGGGGGCAGGGCGCGTCCGACTCCTGCGCGATCCGGACCTGGCCGACGGTCCAGGCTGGAGTTTGGGCGAGTCCGCCGTGGTGTCCATCGTGGCGACCGCCCGCGGCCGCGTGGTATCAAGCCACGCGGACGGGAGCATCCGACTGTGGGATCAAGGGTGGTGAACTGCTCCCGCGTGCAGATGCCCGGTCGTGAGAGCCTCGTCACGCCGCGACAGGACTCAATCGGCGGCTCAACCGCGTCATCCCGGCCCACGTTGCGCCAAACTCGGCGGCGCGGTGCTGGACCTGAAGGTCCGGCTGGACAGGAAGTAGCAGAGAGGAACAAGCAGCGATGGCGTGCGGGACAGGCGGGCGATGCGGTTGTCGCGGCGAAAGCTGCGGCGGCGCGCGCTCGCGTCCGGGCGCCGGCGCCGGAATTCGAGGAACAGCAGGAGGAACGGCCATGACGACAGCGTTCGCGAACAACCAGTCCCTTACGTGCATCGCGGGCACTCCGTCGGAGATCACGACGGACCCGGTGAACCTGGGCGCCGACGACCGGGCGACGGTCAACTGGAACATCCACTACATCTGGTCCCTCAGCGGAGGCGCGACGACGCTGACGTGGAAGCTCCAGGTCAGCGACGACGGGGTACACTGGGTGGACGCGACCTCCATGACCGACAGCACGACCGCCGCGACCGGCTCGACGCCGCGCCAGAAGATCGGCGCGGTGAACGGGGAGTTCCTGCGGTTCGTGGTGACGCTGAGCCACACCGGCGGCGACCTCGGCGGGGCGTGCTACGACCTGCATGTGAAGCTGGACCATGCGTGAGAGTCGCCGCGGGCGCGCGCGCGCGTTCGCTGTGGCGATGCCGATCGCGTTCTTGGTCTCGGCGTGCATCTCGCCGCCCTGCACCGTGGAGTGGATGGACGAGCCACGCGCTGCGTTCCTGCGCAGACTCTCCCTGCGACATCCCGAGTTCCCGGGCTACGCGATGCGGCCGCGAACGGCGGATTCGGACTTGAAGATTGATCTCGCGGACATCCCCAATCGCGGCGTGCGCTGCGACCGCAAGCGGGTGCTCGTGGAGCGGGAGCTTCTGCTCACTCATGTTCTCGGCGAATTGGATGGCGTCCTCCGGATCGAGGGCATGAGTACGGCGGAGTTGGCCGCTTCATATGTGAACCGCAGCCTGTGCCCGGGTGTGTTCCCGGCCGCGGGCTGGGAGACGGCAATCTTGTCGGTGATTCAGCGGCGCAGCGAAGCCGAGCGGGCGGAGTTTCGCGAGGCCGTCCTGATGGATCCCGAGTCGCGAGAGGCGCGTGCGCTCGCAACGGGACGCGCGATCGAGTTCGAGTTCGTCGCCGCGGTCATGCCTGGCGCGCTCAAGCTGGAGTGTTCGTGGGAGATTGTCTCGACCAAAGACCTCGAAGCGGAGGTTACGCTCCGCGTGACGAATCAGGGCGACTGCGCCGTAGCGATTGATCGAAACAACTCAGACGACTATGGCCGCGACGGCTGCGTGTGGGTCGAGGCTCGCGACGAGTCCGGTGTGTCGCAACGGCGCCGCCTGCGCATGTACGAGGACGATGAGAATGCCAACAGGCTCAGCTCCGGAGACCGCAAGATCACGCTAGTGCCAGGCTCATCGCTCGACCTGACGGTCCGGCTGCAAGACTACCTCTTCGGGCTCGCACCCGGCGTGTACACCGCCACGTTCAGTTTCTCGGGCGGCCGCATGGCGATTGACCACCCTCTGGCGCCTGAGTTCGTACCGGTGCTTGCTTCGAATCGCAGCAGACTGCGGATACTTGCTGGCGGTGATGTCGGTCGGGGACTCGGCAGAGGTGGCGGCAATGAGCATTAGCATCAGGGTGCAGGGCCCGATACACAACATGCACAAGTGGGCGACGCCGAGTGCAGAGCGTGACAACAAGTGCGTAGATTACGGTGGCACGAAATGTTCCTGGGAGGCGCTCGTCGAAATCACGGTCGCACTGAAGGATGGATACAAAGCGACGCTCGCCGGCGCACAGCGGGCTGCCGCAACGAGTGAGCGGGGGAAGGCGATCGACAAGAAGAGGTTCGACGTCGCACGCCTGTATCTCGTGCAGGACATCGCAAAGGAAAAGCGATGGTACGTCGACACGCGTCCCTGCGGAGCGGTCACTGAGCGCGTAAGGGACATGTGGCTCCTCGAGGGGATGACGAACCAACCAAAGATGTTCGAGGACGCGCCGACCTCCTTTGTCAATTGGACCACGGTCTGCGGAGGAAACGAGGGTTGCAAGCTGGAGACCGACTGGCGTGCGACGCTGAGAGTGGTTCTCGCTGTGAAAAAGTCTGGTTTTTACGACGGTGACAACGCCACCCGTTTCGACATCAAAGATTCGGGCGGTTCTGCAAGCGCACGTGGGACGGTAGCTAGGTCGCCCGGCGGATATGACGGAACCAAGGGCAAGCCGAAACCGCGCACCAAGGACGATCCCGAGTCACCGAAGGACGTGGACTGGGCGGCTTCGATCATCATTGGAAGTACACCGCCTCCGAACCTCGACACGTTTGACAAGGCGGTTGAGTTGTTCGATGTCGAAGGGGAACCGCATGGAGAGTATTCCATGTTCCCGGTGGTGGTGCACTGTGGCGGTGCTACCAGTGCCGACAAGAAAAACAAGCGCGCAGACCCGACCGGTGTCGGGATTCCAGCAATTGACAACGGCGGCCTTCCGCCGCCTCCGTTCACGAACAAGAGTTTGTTGGAGTGGCGCAAGAAGAGCAAGCTCGATGGGTATCCGCAGACGAGCGGACATGTGAGCGACTCTGGGCGCGACGGTTCGGAATCGAGATCTGTCGGGTCGGACGGGCTGCGTAATGGACGTCGCTCGCCGTTCGCACGCGACCTGGCGGCGGCGTGGGCTCTGAGTCGTGCGAAACTTGTGCGACCTGGTCATGGACTTCTCGCACAGAGGGCACGATGGCTTGGTCAAGAGCGAGATGTCTAGCCAGCCAATGGCGCTAGGAACGCCCGACGGAGGCAGTTGTCGACATGGGCTTCCGGATGGTGGCCGATCGCCGAGCGGGACGCTCTTCAGAATCAACATCGTCGTCCCGTCGCCGCCTCGGCATCTGTCCGATCCCGAGGCGCTTCCGAGCCCCTCCCGGCCGATGTCGTCCCGTGCAAGGCGGCCGCTCCGGCCGGCCGGCACCACATCGTCGAGGCCCCGCCCGCGGGCGGCGGAGTCGGCGCGTCCCGTTGCTCGCGTGCCCGGCTCACAGCCGCGCCGCGACAACTATCCCGACGCTGGGGGACCCCGTCAACCTGGGCGCCGACGACCGGGCGACGGTCAACTGGAACATCCACTACATCTGGTCCCTCAGCGGAGGCGCGACGACGCTGACGTGGAAGCTCCAGGTCAGCAACGACGGGGTACATTGGGTGGACGCGACCTCCATGACCGACAGCACGACCGCCGCGACCGGCTCGACGCCGCGCCAGAAGATCGGCGCGGTGAACGGGGAGTTCCTGCGGTTCGTGGTGACGCTGAGCCACACCGGCGGCGACCTCGGCGGGGCGTGCTACGACCTGCATGTGAAGCTGGATCATGCGTGAGATTCGTCCAATCTGCTTCGCAGGTCTCGGACTGACCGACGCGACGCTGGCGACACCGAGGCCTGCGCGGCGAGTGGAGCCTGCATCATGTCAGTAGATCGTGAGGTCGTTCCACCGCCGACGAGAGACGACATCAACAACATGCCGGAGGTCGTGAAAGGTGAGCTGGCTGGAACCGGCTGTTGGCTGCGCGTTCGCCAAATCGGCCCCATCCATTACTCTGGAGTGCTAAAGCCGAATTCGCTCGGCGGGCCGAGTTCTGTATCGCCGAAAGGCAGGTGCTGGTGCTACGGCGGATCAATGGTCGGATGGGAGGAGATTCACGAGTATCGGTGGAGATTCGATTCTGACCCGCCATCTGGATTGCGACTCTGTCAGGACGGATCGATTGAACACAGGCTGTATGATGCGAACGGTCGACTGTGCGAGGTGATCACTGACTGGATCTTCGAGACGTGGCCGGCGGGCCGCGAGGGCAGAAAGAATGACTCTCACGCGCGAACCTTTGTGAGAAGCCTGATCTGCGGAGACATGATCGGATGCACCGTAGCATCATCCGCGAAGATGCGAGTCTACTTTGCCAGGCTGAAGGACAAGAAAGGTGAGCTGGTCAATCCAGACAACTTCTCCGGGCACTCCGGAGCCGGGCATTATGAAGCGGAGTCTCGTTCTCAGCGGCACGATGGAGCTCAAGACTCGTACCACGTCACGAAGGACGGGATGATCGACGTGACGTTGGACACCTACGGAGACTGCAACCTCTGGTGGAGTTACGACTATCGAGTCTCGCACTGCGACAGGGGAACTGGATGGCAGATCGATCGTAGCCGTGGGCCAGGTGCGCTGGCGGCCTTCTGGAGCAACCTGCCGTCAGGCCGCTCGTTGACCATGGCGATGCCGCGCCATGCCACGCGCTTCCCGCCGACTCTGTCCCGGTCGTCGTTGTTGGTTCCCTTCGGTGTCAACCGAAGCACGCCCGACCATGGTCATGGCCGCATGCGCGCCTGGATGCACGAGTGACGCGGCCGTCCGACATCCAGTTGGAGCGTTCGCTACACGGGCCGGAAGCCCCGACGAGCGAGACTCCAGCATCCGTGCGGCGTATCCGGTCGGGGTGGCGCCGCGCGCCCTTGCTCTGCATGACGTTGCTCGGATCGGCGTGCTGCATTTCGGACACGGAGAGCGGTGGCAGCGACCGGCATCTGCGTGGGATGCCCTTTCAGAGCGGCTACAGGGGCCCCCCGGAGCATCGTTACTACACCTACGAGGAGTGGTCCGCTTGGATCGATTTGCAGGGGTACTTCGACACGGAGGACGTCCCGCGTGTCGGACGCGACTCTGATGCGCAGTATCCCGGGTCGGGTGATCGTCAGGTCCGGTAGGCCATTCGGCTCTTCTCTTCTTGCTCGGCAGCGCCATGCCGAGCGAGCGGTTCAAAGGTGGGCAGGCGGGCACGGAGCGGGCCTGAGCCCATGGGTATCCGGCTGTTGACCGTAGCCCCCAACAGGTGCCGAGAAGTGCCGAGCGGGACGCTCTTCAGAATCAACCTCCTCGTCCCGTCGCCGCCTCGGCACCGGTCGGACATCGAGGCGCGTCCCGACCCCTCGCGGCCGATGTCGTCCCGTGGCAAGGCGGCCGCTCGGCCGACCGGCACCGCGGCACCACGTCGTCGAGGCCCCGCCCGCGGGCGGCGGAGACGGCGCGTCCCGTGGCTCGCGTGGCCGACTCACGGCCGCGCGGCGACAACTACCCCGACGCGTGAGGTCTGGCGTGGACACCGCGGCCCTACGATGTCGACCTGGACGGAGGCAAGGGAGCAAACTGATTGTTAGGAGCGTGCCTCTTCGCAACTGCGGACCGGATGCGCGAGACCCAGGACGGCTGGAGTCCGCGCGCGGCACCGGTGCGGCGGATCCGTCACGCGCAGCCCCTTGCACGCCTGCGGCAAGGGGCAGTAGGCTCCTCCCTGAAGGAGGAGACATGAGCGGAGACACGGAGGACGCGGACCCCCGCGCTCGCGCGGGCGCGCACGAGGAAGCACGAGGAAGCACGAGGAAGCACGAGGAAGCACGAGGCGCCGCCCGTGGGTGACGGAACCGTGTCCGAGCTCCAGGCGCGCCTCCGCGTCGGCGACGCAAACGCGGGCGATCTCCTGAACGCAGTCTGCCGCAGGGTCGCGCGGCAGGTGCGGAGCCGACTCCGCCTGCCGTCGTCCGACGTGGACGACATCGCCCAGAAGACCGCCGGGCGGGCCCTGGCCTCGATCGGCGACGCGTGCGACGACCCGCGCCGCTCGTTCGGGGCTTGGCTCTATCTCATCGCGCTCAACGTCGGTCGGGAGCGGGCGCAGGAACGCAAGCGCGTCGGCGACGGCACGGCCGCGATCGAGGCCGCGGAGCGCGGCGCCCGACATGGGAGCCCGGCGTCCGTGCCGCTCACCGCGGGCCGCACGATCCGCGAGGCACTCGCGGAGATCCCGCCCGACGCACCGTGGATGTCCACGGCGGACCGCGCGCTCTGCGACGCGGTCCTCCGTCACCCGGGCGACCGCGCGGCTGCGGCGGCGGCCGGACTCCCGCGCACGACGCTTCGGCGGCGTGTCGCCGATCTCGCACGCCGCGCCATGGCGCGAGATTCCGAAGATTCCGGGAATCTCCGTGGTCCACCGTCATGAATCGGTGGAGGCAGACGACGTGCAAGGAGCGCTATGGTCATCCCGGTCGCCGACAACCAGTGGTTCCTGCGTCAGGGCTCGGGCTCGACGTCGGTGACCACGGACCCGATCCCGCTCGGGGACAACGACCGCGCGACCGCGATCCTGGTCGTCCACGACATCTTCGGCGGCGCGCTGGCGACCGACCGGGAGATCGCCTTCAAGGGCCAGGTCAGCAAGCGCGTCGTTCTCATGAGAGCGTCCACTGGGTGGACGGCGGGCCGCTCGGCACGGCGAACGAGGTGTCGGACACGCCGCTCGCGGTGACGGCCGACGTCAACGGCGTGTGGCTCCGGTTCGTGTTCACGATGTCGATGTTCGCCGCCGGACTCGGCGGCGCGGTGCTGGACCTGAAGGTCCGGCTCGACAGGAAGTAGCAGAGAGGAACAAGCAGCGATGGCGTGCGGGACAGGCGGGCGATGCGGTTGTCGCGGCGGAAGCTGCGGCGGCGCGCGTTCGCGTCCGGGCGCCGGCTTTCGAGGAACAGCAGGAGGAACGGCCATGACGACAGCGTTCGCGAACAACCAGTCGCTCACGTGCATCGCGGGGACCCCGTCGGAGATCACGACGGACCCGGTGAACCTGGGCGCCGACGACCGGGCGACGGTCAACTGGAACATCCACTACATCTGGGCGCTGGGGGGCGGCACGACGACGCTGACCTGGAAGGCCCAGGTGAGCAACGACGGGGTACACTGGGTGGACGCGACCTCCATGACCGACAGCACGACCGCCGCGACCGGCTCGACGCCGCGCCAGAAGATCGGCGCGGTGAACGGGGAGTTCCTGCGGTTCGTGGTGACGCTGGCGAACGTCGGCGGCGACCTCGGCGGGGCGTGCTACGACCTGCATGTGAAGTTGGATCATGCGTAGGCGGTCCCGATGATCACCGTGCGGTGGATATGGAAGCCTCGGCACAGCCCCGGCTCACTGGCGAAGGCCATGCCAGGTGTGTTCACATGCTGGGAGTACAGGGCCCGGGTTTGACACTCGCTAGAGGCACATCGTCGTAAGTATGCGAGGGAGCGCAAGTTGCGGCGGCACGCTGGAATCGCGTGTATCTATGCCGTTGGAGGCAGGTCTCGGACGTCCAGGACGTCC
>JAJVHW010000131.1 GCA_022072415.1 Planctomycetota bacterium | reverse complement strand
TGCCGCCGCCGTGGGGCGAGGGCGGCTGCGTGCGCGGAGCCTCGCCTCCGCGGAGCGGGTCGCCGCGGGGGCCGTCCTGGCCGCAGGCGGCGGCGCCGGCGGCGAGCGCAAGGAGAAGAGCGGCGTGGCGTGTGGCGTGCATCTCCGGAATCTACCGGCCCTCCCGGCGCGGGTCCCTTTCCTCCGGAACCGCCCGCTCCGGTACGCTCGCCGGGATGCCGAACGGACGCCGCCGACTCCTTCCGATGCTGATGCTCGCCCTGCCGGGCTGCGCCCTCCTCGAGGCCGTGGGGCTCTCCCGCGACGAGGTGAACGTCGACGAGGTCCGCGAGACGGCCCCGGTCCGCGTCGAGCCGGCGCGCATCACGGTGCAGCACGTGCTCGTCTCCTTCGACGGCGCGAAGTCCCGCACGCCGGGCGTCACGCGCACGAAGGACGAGGCGGCGCGGCTCGCGGAGCGGGTCTTCCGCATGGCGCAGGGCCCCGGCGACTTCACCGCCATCGTGCGCATGCACACCGACGACCGCCACCGCGACGGAGTGATCGCCGTGTCGAACTACGGCGCGCAGCCGGAGGGCGACGACATCGAGCGCCAGAAGCTCGCGCGGGCGTTCGCCGACGCCGCCTTCGCCCTCGAGCCGGGCCAGACGTCCCTCGTCCCCTACGACGAGGAGCGCGCCCCGTTCGGCTGGCACGTGATCCGCCGGATCCGGTGACACGGCCGCGACGTTCGGGCGTCTAACGTTCCGGGGGCGATCCGCGTCAACTCCGGGGGCGCGGATTCGCACCGGGAGGTTTCCCTCATGGGCGCAGGTCGCAGTCTTGCGGCGATCGGCGGCGCGCTCGCGCTCGCCGTCGGGGCCGTCGTGTGGTTCATGCTGCAGGACGGCGACGATCCCGCCGCCCCCGGCACGGGCCCGAAGGACCCCGGCGCCGAGCGCGGCGGGGACGGGAAGCCCGATCCGGCGAAGGCGCGCACCCGCTCGGGCCCGCTCGGCACGGGCACGATCTCGGGCAAGGTGATGCGCCGCGAAGGCCCGGCCCCGGCGGCCGGCCAGACGGTGACCCTCGTCTCCGCCGCCGGCGAGACGGTGGCCGAGTGCGGCCCCGAGGGTCGCTTCCAGTTCGAGAAGCTCCCCCACAACACGCCCTTCGAGGTGCGTGTGGCCGCGAAGGGCTTCGCCACCGTGCGCCTCGCCGGGATCGCGCTGTCGCGCGACGAGCGCCGCGACGTGGGCACGCTCTGGCTCGACCGCGCGGCGCGGGCGGAAGTGCTCGTCCGCACCTGGGGAGACGAGCCGGTGCGCGGCGCGTCCGTGCAGGCCTATGCGATGCCCGTCTACGACCAGGACTACGACTGGCAGAAGGCCGCGGCGCAATTCGCGGCGGAGCCGGTCGCCGTCGCGTCCGCCGTCACGGACGACGCGGGGCGCGCGGTCTTCGCGGAGATCGCGTCGGGGAGCTGGACGTTCGTCGCGTCGAAGGCCGGCCACTCGCGCGAGGGATCCGCGCCCGTGCAGCTCCGCGGCGGCGACGTGCGGACCGACATCCGCATCCACCTCTCCGGCGCGCACACGCTCGCGGGGCGGTGCGTCGACCGCGAAGGGAAGCCGGTCGCGGGCGTCGTCGTGATCGCCGGGCGGTCGTCGAACCCCTGGGACACGGGCGCGGCCGGATCCCGCGTGCGTTGCGTCGCCGACGCGGAGGGCCGATTCCTCCTCGAGGGTCTCGGGACGGGCGCGTACGGGGTCTGGGGGAGCCGCGACGGCGGGTCCGCCGCGGTCCTCGCGCGTGTGCGCGTGCCGGGCGTGCGCGAGATCGACCTCGTGATGTCCGGCGGCGGGCGGCTGGAGGGCGTGGTCACCGAGTCGGAGTCCGGGAAGCCGGTCGAGGGAGCCGTCGTCCGCGCGATGTCGTGGGGCGCGTCCACGCTCGTCGCGGAGGGGACGACCGACGCGGAGGGGAAGTACGCGATCGATCCGCTCCCGACGGCCACGGTGAACATGGTGGACGTGTCGCTCACCGACCACGTCGTCGAGCGCGACGACCCCGCGACGATGTACCAGCCGATCGCATGCGCACCGGGACAGGTCGCGCGGAAGGACCTGAAGGTCCGGAAGGGCGGCACGCTCTCGGGCACCGTGAAGGGGCCGGACGGGCCGGTGTCCGGAGCGAAGGTGTCGGTCACGGTCGGTTCGGTCACCGGCGGGTACATGTCGGCGAAGACGACCACCACCGACCACGAGGGCCGGTTCGAGATGACCGGACTCGCGGACGGGACGGCGATCATCCTGCCCGTGAAGTCGGGGCTCTACCTGCCCGGATACCCGATGGAGGGGCCGTGGCAGGCTCTCCAGAACGGACTGGAGGCGTCGTGGCTCGTCCCGGTGGAACCCGGGAAGCATGCGACCGCGGAGGTCGCGATGGCGCGCGGCGTGCGCGTCACCGGGAAGGTCGAGGGCACCGACGGCCCGCTCGAGGGCGTCCGCGTCTCGGTCTTCTCGTCGCAGGGCGCACCGGAGCCCGCGCTCTCCGGCGCGAACGGCTCCTTCGTGCTCGACGGCGTCGCGCCCGGACCGTTCAACCACACGTGCGAGAAGGACGGATGGACGGTCGTGCCGGCGGAGGCGCCGGTCACGGTGGTCGAGGGCGAGAATCCGCCCGTCACGATCCGCATGCGCCGCCCGGGCCGGATCCGGGGGAAGGTCTTCTCGGCGACGGGCGCGCCGCTCGACGACGCCCGCGTCTGGCTCGCCGCCGACGCCGCGCCGGGGCCCGGCATGAACTGGGGTTGGCGCGGGCAGGCCGACGACGCCGAAGGCTCCCGCAGCTTCCCCGTCCGCTCCGACGGCACGTTCGAGATCGATGCGGACGCGTATCTCGGGAAGGTGCGCGTGCAGGCGTCGGCCTCGGGCCACGCGCGCGGCGCCTCGGACGCGATCGACATCGCCGCCGACCGCGACCTCTACGAGACGAGCGTCACGCTTCCGGCGGGCGCGATGATCACGGGCCGGTGCGTCGCCGGGCAGACGCCGGTTCCGGCGGCGCGGATCTCGGTGTCGAAGAAGGCCGCCGCCATGGGCGGGAACATGGTGTACTGGGGCGGCGAGAGCGACGAGTGGTCGAAGCTCGTGGACACGGTCGCCGCGGCCGACGGGACGTTCAGCGCGGGACCGTTCGCCGACGGCGACTACAAGGTCGAGGCGAACGCGCCGCGGCACGTCGAGGCGACAGCGCAGGCGAAGATCCCGGGGTCGGCGGACGTGACGCTCGACCTCGAGGCGGAACTCGAGATCGCCGGCGTCCTCACGTTCCGCGAGGGCGAGCCCGTCGGCGGCGCGACGGTGACCGCCGCTCCCGAGGGAGGCACCCAGCCGGACGACGACGGTTTCGTGCAGCAGCCGACCGCCACGTCGGCCGCGGACGGCACCTTCCGCCTGCGCGGGCTCCGCCGCGGGAAGTACGCGATCACGGCCCAGCCGCAGTGGAACTCGAAGGTGAACATGAAGGCCGCGAAGGTGGCGGGCGTCGAGGCGGGCGCGTCCGACGTGCGCATCGTCGCCGAGCCGGGGCTCGTCATCTCCGGCCGCGTGGTGGACGCGCAGAAGAAGGGCGTCCAGGGCGTGTGGGTGCAGGCGCAGCCGGAGAAGCCGCCCGAGGACGGAGTGTGGCACGGGCGGGCGATCTACACGGGGTCGGACGGAGCGTTCACCCTGGCCGGTCTCGACGACGGGAAGTACCTGGTCATGGCGAACGCGCAGGGCGGCGGCGGCGGCGGCGGAAAGCGTCCCGTGCACCTGAACGGCATCTCCGCGGGGTCCGCCGGCCTCGAGATCGTCATGGCGGACGGCCTCGCGATCGAGGGTGTCGCCCTCGGCGAGGACGGGAAGCCGCTGGCGTCGATCCAGATCAGCGCGTCGCCCGTGAAGGCCGACGGCGCGGACGACGGCGAGCAGCAGCAATGGGGCCACGGCCAGACCGACTCCCTGGGTCGTTTCAAGGTGCAGGGGCTCGCGCCCGGGAAGTACGTGCTCACCGGGGCGAAATGGGACCAGACGCAGAAGCAGTTCGTCTTCTCCGGCGGCGACGGCGTCGCCGCGGGGACCACCGGCGTCGTCCTCCGCGAGACGAAGGGCAACACGGTCACGGGGAAGGTCGTGGACGAGAAGGGCCAGCCCGTCGCCGGCGTGTCGCTGCACGTCCAGTCGGGGAACTTCTGGCGCCAGGCGCAGACCGACGCGAACGGAGCGTTCGAACTGACCGGGCTGCCGGAGGGCAAGCTCACCGTGCAGGTGTGGTCCGCCAGTCACGTCAACCGGCAGGTCGAGGCGGAGGCGGGCGCGCGCGACCTCGTGATCGCGCTGGAAAAGGGGCTCGCGTCGAGCGGCACGCTGCTGAAGGACGACGGCACCGCGGCGGCGAACACGTTCATCGCGCTGACGTCGGCCGACAAGTCCTCGCAGTCGAGCGTCCAGACCGACGCGGACGGCAAGTGGACGGTCAGCGGGCTCCGCGACATGGAGTACACCGTGAGCGCGTACGTGCAGCAGGCCGGAGGCGGTCTGACGCCGAAGGAGTGCGGGAAACTCCGCGGCGGCGACACGGGCGTGACGCTGCGGATCCCCTGACGGAGTCGCGGCGCGCGGCACGCCGCTCCGGGATGCGACCCGGGCGCCGTTCGCCGAGTATGCTCGCGGCATGTTCCGCACGGCACACACTGCGCTCGCCGCGCTCGCCGCGGCGCTCCTCCTCGCCGCCGGGCCCGCCGTCCCGGCCGGCGCGGGCGACGGGCCGCCCGCGGGCGTCGATCCGAAGGCGTGGAAGGAGTGGACGGCGGTGATCGACCGCTTCTTCGCGGCGGAGGGCGACGGCGGGCGGCTCCTCGTCGAAGGCGACGCGGCGAAGCTCGCGCCGCTCCCGGCGGAGGCGGTGGCGCCGCTCGCCGAGCGCATCTTCGAGCTCGCGGCGAAGACGGGGCCGAAGCTGAAGAAGACCGGGTCCGACTTCTTCTACGACAAGAAGGCGAAGAAGGGCCTCTACATGGCCGCTCCCTCGGCGAAGAAGCCCTGCGGGCTCCTGATCGCGCTGCACGGAGGCGGTGAGGGCCAGGGCGACGCGGGAAGCGCGTTCGGGATCTGGAGCGGCGCCACGTCGAACGGGATGACCGTCATCGCGCCCGAGGTGATGCGGAAGGTCTCCTCCGCGTGGAACGAGGAGAAGGAGGAGGAGTTCGTCCTCGACCTGATCGACGCCGCGAAGCGCACGTTCCCCGTGGACCCCGACAGGATCTACGTGGCGGGCCACAGCATGGGCGGCGACGGCTCGTGGATGATCGGCGGAAGGAACGCCGACCTCTTCGCCGCGGCCGCGCCGCTCGCGGGGAGCGTGATGCCGTACATGAAGGAGGGGAAGCTCAACCGGCGCGAGACGCCGCTCTCCGACTACCTCGGCCTCATGGAGGGCGTGCTGCCGAACCTGATGTACGTCCCCTACTGGATCGCGCACTCGGCCGACGACCGCAACGAGGCGGTCCACCCCGACGACATCGCGACCGCGCGGCTGAAGGAGCTCCAGAAGCTCTTCCCCGGCCGCTACGAGCACGTCTACGACCGCATCGACGGGAACGGGCACGCGCTGCCCCCGAAGGGCGTGGGGCCGATCCTCGAGTGGATGGAGAAGAAGACGCGCGCCACGTACCCGGAGGAGGTCGTCTGGGAGACGTGGTGGCCGTGGAAGCGGCAGATGCACTGGCTCTACCACCCGGAGCCCGACGACGCGTGGCGCTTCCACGCGAAGGTGACGGGCGGGAACACCGTCGAGGTCTCGGCCACGACGAAGCCCATCCAGGGACGCTCGGAACCCAAGGAGCTCGAGCTGACGATCCTCGCCTCGCCGAAGATGTTCGACCTCTCGAAGCCGCTCCGCGTCGTCTCCGGCGGGAAGACGGTGTTCGACGGCCCCGTGCCGCGCACGCTCTGGACGCTGCTCGTCACCGCCGGGCGGCGGAACGACCGCGCCATGTGGTTCGAGGGCGCGGTCACGGTGAAGCTCCCGAGGACGCAGTGGCACGAGGCGTGGGAGCCGGCTCCCGCGGCGGCGAAGTGAAGCTCTCCCACTCCGCGTCGAAGTGGATCACCGCCGCGTGCGTGCTGGTGGGCCTCGGGACCGCGATGTTCCTCCAGCAGCGCATCGCGTCGAGGAACGCCGACTGGAGGATCGAGAGCCTCCTCGGCGGGGGCACCGGCGTCGCGTGCGTGAAGGAGCCGGTGAAGGTCACGGCGTTCCGGCTGGACCCCGCGCGCTTCGCCGGGGAGGGCGAGCCCGCCATCGGTGCAGCGCCGATCCTCGCCGAATTCCCGGTGGACGCTGCGACTGCGCGCGAGCTCTCCGCGATCCTCGGGGATCCGGCGAGCTACGACTGGGAACGGCCCGGCGGCGCGGCGGCGGAAGACGGCAGGTCGTCGCGCGCCGACGCGGACTTCGGTCTGCGGTTCCACAAGGACGCGTCGCGCGTGGACATCGCGGTCTGCAGCGGCCCCGCGATCCTCGTCGTCCACCGGCTCGGATCGAACGTGCTCTGGGCGAACTTCACGCCGTCGAAGGAGCGCCTGCTCGCGCTTCGCGACCGGGTGCTCTCCGGGACCGGCACGAGCCGGTGAACGTCATTCGGCGGTGACGGAGACCCGCGCGACCTCGCCCGCGGCGACGTTCGCGGCGGCGCGGAACTCGCCCTTCACCGTGCGCACGACCACCGTGTAGCGGCCCACGCGGAGGCCGTCGCGGATCGCCCGGCCCGTCGCGTCCGTCACGTCGCCGCTGCCGAAGAGATTCGACATCGAAAGTCCCGCGCGGACCTCCGCGCCCGTCTCGTCGAGCACCTTGACCGACGCGCCGGCGACCGGAGCGCCCGCGGAGTCCGCGACGAGGACCTCCATCGCGCCGCCCGCCTCGATGCGCAGCACGAGCGACGCGCCCGACGCCGCGTCCACGACGCCGGAGGCCTCCGGATACGTGCCGGAGCGCGCGCGCATCTCGTAGCGCCCGGGGAGCAGGCGGATCCGCGCGACGCCCTCGGAGTCCGTCAGCTTCGAGAGCGACATGTCGAAGACGAGCCCCTCGCTGCCGCCGGCGTCGCGCGGGATCACGGTGACGCCCTCCATGGGCTTCCCGTCGGGACCGACCACGGTGACGCTCACCTCGACGCCCTTCGACAGGGCGACGCGGAGCCCGCGCGCGCCGGCGGACACGCCCTGGAGTTCCGCCTCGGCGAACCCGCCGGCGGTGACCTTCAGGTCGTAGGTCCCCGCGGGCACGGAGTCGATCACGAACGTTCCGTCCTGCGCGCTGAACGTCTGCCCGCGCTGGCGCGACATCAGGTCCGCGAGGTTCGACGCGGAGCCGCCGCGTCGGGACATGAGCACGACCTGCGCGAGCCCGACGGACCTCCCCGTCTCCTCGTCCACGACGACGCCCTCGATCCGCAGCGCCGAGAGCGCGATGCGCACCTCCGCGGGGTCCGCGTCCGCGGCGACGACGACCTCGACGCTCTGGTTCCCGCCGCCGAAGGCCGACACCTGCGCGGTGACCGTGTACTTCCCCGGCGCGACGTCGGGCACCGTGAAGCGCCCGTTCGCGTCCGCGTTCACCATCGTGAAGCCCAGCGTGCCCCCGGACACGACGACGGCCGCATCGGCGAGCGGCACGTCGCCGCGCGTGACGATCCCGCGGATCGGCCGTCCCGGGACGCGCTTCCCGAGGTCGAGGTTCGTGACCTCCCCGTCGCGCACCGAGGCCTGCTTCATGGAGCCGAAACCCATCGGACTGTCCGGGTCCGTGATCATCGCGGTGTACGTGCCGGGGACGAGCCGCTCGAGGCGGTAGCGCCCCGCGGCGCCGGACGTCGTCGTCGCGCCGCCAGCGCCCATCATCCCGCGCTGGAGCATCACGACCACGCCCTCGGCGGGCCGCCCGTCCTTCCCGAAGACCACGCCCTCGACCGCGCCGCCCTCGGTCATGACTGCCGTGACGTCGCCGGGCACGTCCACCCCCGACATCGAGAGCGGCGAGAGGTCCGGGGTCCGGACCTCGAGCGTCGTCTTCCCCGGCGTGAGTCCGGAGAGGACGAAGCGGCCGTCGGCGTCGGTCCGCGCGCGGATCGCGCCCGGCGGGAGCGTCATCTCGCCCGTCTGCGGGTCCACGATCTGGGAGCTCGTCATCGCCTGCGTGAACTGGTTCCGGTCGCGGACGACGAACACGTTCGCGGAGGCGACGGGCGAGCCGTCGGACTTCCGCGTCACGCGGCCCGAGACCGACGCGCCGGGCGGCAGCTCGATGCGCACTCCGTCGGCGACCGCGCCCGCGGCGACATCCACCTTCTGCGACGCGGAGTCGGCGAACCCGTCCCCGCGGCCGGTCAGCGTGTACGAGCCGGCCGTGAGGCCCGTGATCTCGAACGTGCCGTCCGCCTTCGCGCGGACCTGCGGGTCCCCGCCCATCATCGCCGCGAAGCCGCCGCGCGCCGCGCGTCCGCCGCGGCGGATCACGGCCGCGTTCGCGACGGGCGCGCCGCCGTCCTGCGCGACGACGATGCCCCGGATCGTGGACGCGGCGCCGAGCGTCAGCGACACGTCGGCGGCGCCGGGCACCACGCCCTCCTGCTTCGCCTCGAGGTAGCCGCGCGCGGTGGCGGTGACGGCGTAGGGGCCGTCGGGGAGGCCGTCCGCGGTGAACCGGCCGTCGGCGCCGGACTTCACCGACTTCGACGGGCCCGGCATGAACGCCTGCATCATCGGGTTTCCGGTGTTCGGCGCGGGCGAGGCGACCTTCACCGTGGCGTCGGCGAGCGGCGCGCCCGCGGGCGTCAGCACGACCCCCGACACGGAGTGGCCGGGGAGGAGGCGGAAGTCCATCGTGGCGGAGCCCTGCGGCGGCAGCGTGATCTTCGTCTGCTGGCGGAGCATCCCCGGCGCCTCGCAGAAGACCTCGTGCTCGCCTTCCGTCACCTGGCCCACGCGATACGCGCCGTCGGCTCCCGTGGTCGCGGTGCGCCACGACCCTCCGAACATCTGGGACGCGAGCCGCATCACGCCCTCCGACGGCGCGGACACGCCGACCTCCGCGCCCGCGACGGGACGCCCCTGCGCGTCGGTGACGCGCCCCGCCAGCGACGATTCACGGACCAGCACGAAGTTCACGTCGGACGTCGTTTCGCGCGGCGACACGACCACTGACTCGCTCCGCGCGTCGAGGTAGCCCGCGGCGGTCGCGGCGAACTTCATCGAGCCGGCGGCGACGCCCTCGACGACGTACGACCCGTCGGGTCCGGTGCGCGCCGAGGGATCGGGGCCGGGGAGGTTCGTGCCCTGGCCCATCGGGATGAACATCGCGAGCGCGCCCATCGCGTCGCGGTGGATCGTGACTTCGCATCCGGCCACGGGGGCGCCGTCGGCCGATGTGACGCGGCCCGTGATGCGGCCGGCGGGCGCGAGGTCGATCACGACCTGCTGCGACTCCTCCCCCGCGCGGACGATCGCGAACACCCCGGCCGACACGCAGCCCGGGGCCGACGCCCACACCGGCTCGCGGCCCGGGCGCGCCTCGTCGAAGCGGAACGAGCCGTCGCCGGATGCGCGCACCGTGGCCGTGCGGAGGCGCACCTCCGCGCCGGGGACGCCGACGCCCTCGCAGCGCACGACGCCGCGCAGCACGCCGGCGGCCTCGAGCTTCACCGCGACATCGAGCGTCCCCACGGCGACGCGGACCTTCCGCCGCTGGTGCCCGGAGGCGGTCACGCGGAGCTCGACCTGACCGTCCTTCGGAAGCGCCTCGAAACGGAAGCGCCCCTCGGCGTCGGTGCGGGCCTCGTCGAGCACGGCGAGCTTCGCGTCGTCCTCGAAGCCCGCCGCGAGGAGCTGGCCCGTGCGCATCATCCGCGAGACGACGCCGGGGTTCCCGACGACGCGCCGCGCGATCCGCATGCCGTCCTGCATCGCGCTCTCGACGGCCTCCAGGTCGAGGTCGTCCGACGCGGAGGCGGAGCTCTCGGCGCCGCCTCCGCCCGACACTCCGACGGACACGGACACGCGCGTGCCGCCGCTCTCCGCGGACGCGCTGCGGGCGCGGCCGCGCCGCCCCATCGCCATCATCCCACCGCCGCCCATCTGGTCGCGGAGTTCGTCGAGTTCCGCGTCGGTGAGCGCGCTCCCGAGGACGCTCCGCATCGCGCGGATCTCGTCGGTCGGCTCGCCCGCGGGGACGGCCAGGCACACCACGCGCGCGCCGGCCACCGGAACGCCGGCGGAGGTGGTCACCCGTCCGGCGACGGCCACGGCGTCGGGTGCGACGCCGGGCGGAACGGTGCGTGCGCGCCGCCGGCCCGGGATCTCCGGCGGCTGCGTCTCGCGGGCGGTCCCCGTCGCTCCGGACGTCCCGGCGCGGGGCGCCCCGCTCCCGGTCCCTCCGTCCCCTCCGTCCCCTCCGGTGAACAGGAGCGCGGCGAGTCCCGCGGCGAGCGCGAGCACCGACAGCAGCAGCAGGATCGGCTTCTTCATCGTCGTCACCTCGTGCGAGGCGGACCCGCCGGCATCCCGGCGTCCGCCCGCGAACCGTTCAGCTTCGTTCCCCTGCGGCGGATGCCCCACGGCAATCGGCGCGCGGCCGGCGAGCGCTCCAGTCCGGCGGCGTGCCGCCGAGCTCCAGGATCGCCCGCCGGTGCCGGTCGGCCAGGGTCCCGAACACGGCGCCGCCGAGGCCGACGAGACATCCGCCGAGCCCTCCGATCCATCCGAGCAGCGCTCCGCGCGACCCGTCGGCGCTCCCGAGCGCGGCGAACGCCGCGGCCCCGGCGAACACGCCGACGGCGAGCGTCATCACCACGAAGATGCTCCGCGACAGGAAGCGGCCGAACGCGCGGCACGCGGCGTCGAGCGCCGCCGGGTCCCGGGCGCCGGACAGGTCGTGGCGGAAACGACGGGGGGTCGTCGCCCACCATCCGAACGCGGCGAAGAACGAGGCCGCGGCGGAGAGCATGGAGACCGCGAGTGCGCCGGTCCCGCCCCCGGGCCATCGCACGATCACCGCCGCGGCGCCGCCGACGAGGAGCGCGGACGGCGCGGCCCACCACCATGCGGGGATCGCGTTCTCGTCCCGCGCGACGAGGCTCGCGGTGCGCACGGACTCCGGCGCGTCCGACCTCGCGGCGTCGTTGACGCCCCGCGTCATCAGCGGCCGCGCGCCGATGAACGTGACGACGGGGATCGACGCGAACACGAGCGAACGGAGGAGCAGTTCCTGCACGAGTCCGCCCGGCATCGCCCATGCCCCGGCGACGGCGGCGGACAGCACCGCGGCGAGGAGCACCGAACGCCTGAGCGCGAGCCGCCCGGCGGCCGCGGTCTCCTCGGAGACGCGGATCGGCGCGAGCGCGCCGCCGCCGCGCGCGGTCTGCACCCAGATGGCCGGGATCGCGAGCCACGTGAGGCCGAGCGCGAGCCCGGCGTGCAGATCCGCGGAGAACGTCCCGTCGCTCATCGGCGCTCCTCCGTGCGTTCGTGTTCCTCGAGGGTCCGCATCACCATGCGGCGGACGGCGCCCGCGCCCATCCCGGCGAGCCGCGCGTCGGCGAGCGCCTTCCGGACCCCGCGCTCCAGGGCGGCGGACGCGTCCGCCCTCGCGTCGGGGCCGGCCGGGGTCTCGACCGTGGCGACGACCACCACCCCCTGACCGTGGCGGATGCGCACGAGCCCGGTGGACTCGAGCGTGCGGTAGGCCCGGGCCACGGTGTTCAGGTTCACGGCGAGATCGTCCGCGAGCTGGCGCACCGAGGGCAGCCGGTCCCCGACGCGCACGAGGCCCCGCGCAATGGCGTCGCGCACGCCCCGCACGATCTGCTCGTAGAGCGGCTCCGGGCTGTCGAGGTCCACGGTCAGCACGGGAGATCCATGGTCGGCACGACGAGACTGTATCACTGTCTCGTACAGTGTCAACAGGCAAAGTAGCGGGCGGCGGGATGGTGGAAGACGAGCGCGGAGACGCTGGCCTCCGGGTCCATCATGTCCCCGTCCGTGAGCTCGACGCCGATGGCGCGCGCGTCCACGAGGCGGAAGAGCGTCCGCTGGAGCGCGAGGTCGGGACAGGCCGGGTAGCCGGGCGAGTAGCGCTTCCCGCGGTACTTCGCCTGGAAGCGGTCGAGCATCGTCGCATCCGCCGCGTCGGGGAACCCCCAGAGGGCGCGGAGCCTGGCGTGGAGGAGTTCCGCCGCCGCCTCCGCGGACTCCACGGCGAGCGCCTGGAGCGCGTGGCAGCGCACGAACTTGCCCTCGTCCTTCAGCCGCTCCGCCACGCCGCGGATTCCGGCGCCGGCGGTGGTCACGAGCACGGCCACGTGGTCCCGCCCCCCGTCGCGCGGGGGCAGCACGTAGTCCGCGATCGACAGGCCGTCCTTCCGCCGCTGCCGCGGCACGTCGATCCGCGCGGCCTCCGATCCGTCGGCGCGGAAGAGGCGGATCGCGTTCCCGTCGGGCTCCGCCTCGTAGAAGCGCCAGACCGCCTCGATCCGCATCACGCCGCCGCGGGCCATCTCCTTCACTTCGTCGATCGCAGCCTCCACGCGCTGCGCCTTCGCATCGCCCTCCTCGAGCTTGCGCTTCGCGTCGCGGAGCCCCATGTGGCGGCCGAGGAGCATCTGCGGGTTGATCCACGACCAGACGTCGTCGAGGCGCTCCCAGCGCTCGCGGTGCTCGGCGAGGTCCGGCACCGGCGGGATGTCCAGGTCGCCCGGCACCTCGGCGCTCCGCACCGCCGGAACGTCGGCCGCGCCCGCCGTCTCCTCCATCGGGGCCGCCCGCTGGTCGGTGCGGACCGACAACTCCTCGAGCGCCGGGCGCTCCGCGGGATCGCGGAGCCGCTCCGCCAGCGCGAGCCCGTCCATCGCGTCCCGCGCGTAGAGCACGAGTCCGCCGCCGTAGGCCGGCCGGATGCGGTTCGCGGTGAAGTTCCGCGAGAGCGCCGCGCCGCCCACGAGGATCGGCGCGGCGATCCCGGCGGCGCGGAGGTCCTCCGCCGTCGCGATCATCTGCTGCGCCGACTTCACGAGCAGCCCCGAGAGCCCGATCGCGTCGGGGCGGTGCTCGCGCACGGCGCGCACGAACGCGCCCGGCTCCACCTTGATGCCGAGGTTGACGACCTTCCATCCGTTGTTCGACAGGATGATGTCCACCAGGTTCTTCCCGATGTCGTGGACGTCGCCCTTCACGGTGCCGAGCACGATCGTGCCCTTCTGCGCGCTGTCCGCCCGGTCCATGTGCGGCTCGAGGTAGGTCACCGCGGCCTTCATCACCTCGGCGCTCTGGAGCACCTCGGCCACGATCAGCTCGTTCCGGTTGAAGAGCCGCCCCACCTCGTCCATCCCGCGCATGAGCGGGCCGTTGATGATGTCGAGCGGCTTCGCCGCCGCGAGCTTCTCGGCGAGGTCGGCGACGAGCGTCTCCTTGGTCCCCTCGACGATCGCGCGGGCGAGGCGCCCGTCCACGTCGAGGTTCCCGGCCGCCGCCGGCCGCTCCTTCCCCGCGCGTCCGCGGAAGTGCGCGGAGAACGCGGCCACCGGATCGGCGCCGCGGTTCCAGAGGAGGTCCTCGGCGAGGCGGCGCTCGTCCTCCGGAATCGTCCCGTAGCGTTCGATCCCCTCGCTGTTCACGATCGCGAGGTCGAGCCCCGCCTTCACGCAGTGGTAGAGGAAGACCGCGTTCAGCACCTCGCGCCCGGACTCCGGGAGCCCGAAGCTCACGTTCGAGATGCCGAGCACCGTGCGGCAGTGCGGGAGCGCGTGGTCGATGAGGCGCACGCCCTCGATCGTCTCCACCGCGCTCCCCACGTACTCGGCCGCGCCGGTCGCGCAGGGGAACACGAGCGGGTCGAAGACCAGGTCCTCCTCGCGCATCCCGTACTTCCGCACGAGGAGCTCGTGGCTCCGTCGGGCAACCTCGAGCTTCCGCTGCCGCGAGACGGCCATGCCCTGCACGGGGTCCTCGTCGATGCACCCGACGACGAGCCCGGCGCCGTACTTCCGCGCCAGCGGGACGACCGCCTCGAAGCGCTCCTCGCCGTCCTCGAGATTGACGGAGTTGATGAGCGCCTTCCCCTGGCACCACGTGAGAGCGAGCTCGATCACGGCGGGGTCCGTCGAGTCGATCACGAACGGCGCGCGCGCGACCTTCACGAGGGACGAGAGGAACCGGTCCATGTCGGCCGGCTCGTCCCGGTCGGGGTTCGCGAGGCACACGTCGAGCATGTGCGCGCCGCTCCGCACCTGCGCGCGGCCCACGTCGGCCGCCTCCTCGAACTTCCCCTCGACGACGAGCCGCTTGAACTTCCGGCTGCCGATCACATTGGTGCGCTCGCCCACGATCACGGGCCGCATCTCGTCGGTGATCTCGAGGAAGTCGATCCCGGAGAAGAGCGTGCGCCTGTGGTCCTGCGGCACGCGCGGCTTCGCGCCGCGGAGCGCCGCGGCGAGCGCCGCGATGTGCGCCGGGCCCGTCCCGCAGCATCCGCCGGCCATGTTGAGCCATCCGTGCCCGACGAAGCGCGCGACGTGCGCCGCGAGCGCGTCCGGCGTGAGCAGGTACCGGCCGTCCTCGTCGGGGAGCCCCGCGTTCGGCATGCACGACGTGCGATGGCGGGCGATCGCGGCGAGCGAGCGCAGGTGGTCCGTCATGAACTCCGGGCCCGTCGCGCAGTTCATGCCGACCGCGAAGAGGTCCGCGTGCGCGACCGACGTCCAGAACGCCTCGACGCCCTGCCCCGCGAGCATCGTGCCCGTCGGCTCGATCGTGCACGTGGTCATCACCGGGACGCGGCCCCCGGCGGCGCGGAATGCGTCGTCGATGCCGAGGAGCGCCGCCTTCACGTTCCGCGTGTCCTGGGACGTCTCGACGAGGAGCAGATCCGCGCCGCCGTCGAGGAGGCCCGCGGCCTGCTCGCGGAAGGCCTCGCGGAGCTCCGGGAACGTGACGCCGCCGGTCACGGAGATGGCCTTGGTCGTCGGTCCCATGGATCCCGCGACGAACCGGACGGGCCCTCCCTGCGCCGCCGCCGACTGCCGCGCGATCCGGGCGGCCGCCGCATTGATCTCGCGCGCCTTCGCGGCGAGGCCGTACTCGGCGAGCACGAGCGGCGTGCCTCCGAACGTGTTCGTCTCGACGAGGTCGGCGCCGGCCGCGTAGTAGCCGTCGTGGATCGAACGGAGGATGTCGGGGCGCGTGAGATTGAGGTTCTCGTTGCAGCCTTCGAGCTCCGGCCCGCCGAAGTCGGCCGCGGAGAGGCTTCGCGCCTGGAGCTGCGTCCCCATCGCGCCGTCGAACAGGAGGATGCGGTCGTCCGCGGCGGCGTGGAGCGCCTCGGCGCGCGCGCGGTCGAGCCAGGGCAGCGGGCCGTTCATCGGGAACCTCCGCGCACGCCCGTCGCGAGCAGCACCTTGAAGGGCTCCGACGGTTTCCCCGCGACCTTCTCCGCACGGACGTCCCGGAACCCGGCACCGCGCAGCAGGTCCGCGATCTCGCGCAGCGGGAACCCGAGCCGCCTGTGCCCGAGACGGTCCCTCACCCACTCCTCGCCGTGCGGGAGAAGGTCGAGGACGACGACGCGGCCGCTGGGAACGAGGAGACGCCGCGCCGCGGCGAGGGCCGCCGCCGGATCGTCGGACGCGTGGAGCGACTGCGAGAACAGCACGACGTCGAACGATCCCGCCCCAAGGCGCGCGGGTGCGTCGAGGGGCCGCGAGAAGTCCCCTGCGACGAACGCCGCATGCTTCGCGCCACGCTTCGCCGCGAGGTCGCGGGCCTTCCGGATCATCCCCTCGCGCGGATCGACGCCCACGACCGACGCCGCGAACCGCGCGGCCTCGAGAGTGAGCGCTCCGTCGCCGCAGCCGAGGTCGGCCACGCGGAGCCCGGGGGCGACGAGCGCCCCCACGGCGCGGGACCAGGCGGTCCAGGACCGGCCGGGGACGAACGGTCGGCGGGCGTTGTCGCCGGCGGCGCCTTCGTCACGGCGCTCGCGGAGCACGGCGGCGAGCCGCGGCAGGTCGCCGTCGCCGTCGGGGGCGTCGTCGAGCGAGGAGAAGAGCGCCTCCCAGCGGGGGTCGTGGCGCGCCGCCTGCGGGACCGAGAGCCATGCGGTGCGGCCTTCCCGCCTCTCGGCGACGAGCCCCGCATCGCGGAGATCGGCGACGTGCTTCGACACGGTGGACGCCGCGAGCGCGACCACCCGCGCCGCCTCGCCCTGCGCGAGTTCCGCCCTCGCGAGGGCCCGGAGGAGACGCAGCCGGGCCGGGTCGGCGAGGACCCGGAAGGCACGGGACAGGGCGGCGACGTCGGCCATGTTCGATATTTCGGCGTATATCGAAACTACGGTCAAGTACTGCCCGGGCCAGCCGGGTGTGCGGCAACCCCAGCCCTGTCCTTTGCAGCCGCTTCTCCGGCCGCGGCTACAGGATGCCGAGCTCCCGGACCGCCGCGAGCAGATCCGCTTCGAACGCCGCGAAGCTGGAGAGCTTCCGCAGGGCGCCGGTTCCAGCGATGCGCTCCGCGACGATCACCGACTTGTCCGGAAGCCTCCGTTCGAACTGCTCGCGGCGGCGAACCCCGTGGTCGCCGTATGCACAGATCAGGGCGTTCCGCAGCTCCCGCTTCGGATCTGGGAGGCTCTCCAGCCGCCGGAGTGGGGGTATCCCAAGGTCGTGGGTCCCGCGCGGGTTCTCCGCCGCGCTCCGGATCGCCGGCTCATCCACGAGCAGCCAGGCCTCCGTCATCCGGACTGGCACCACACGGACGCACCCTCCGCGAGGGCGTCCGATCTCGGCGCGGCGAACGTCCAGGGACTGCCGTTCAGCGTCTCGGTGCACGAACATCAGGTCGGCGACCATCCCGACAGCGGCGTCCCGGACGGAGCGTGCCACGTCCACCCGCGTGTCGTGAACACGAAACTCGGTGAGCCGCGTCGTGAACGCCCGCAGGTGCTCGCGCATGGCCAACTCGATAATGGGGACGAGCGCCCGATCGCTCCGGCCGTCCGCGAGCAGCGCCCAGGTCACCTCCCGGCGCACGACTTCACCCGCCGAACTCCAGTCGGAGCTGCTGGTCGTTCATCGCCCGCTGGAGGGGCTCTGCGACCGGAGAGCCTCCGATGACCGTCGCAATCCTCCGCAGGCCGACCGTCGGCGCATCTGCCCGCCAGTTCGTCGGGTGCTTGACGGCAGCCACCGCGGCTTCCCTCCCGTCCGAACTGTCCCGGGCCTCGACGAACAGGACTTCGTCCGGCGCGAGCTGGCGCACGACCTCCGGGGAATGCGTGTTGAGGATCACCTGCCTGGAGGGGTTGTCGGCGGCGGTTACCGCCTTCGACGGGTCCACGGCGAAGTCGCGGAGCAGCTCCACCATCGCAGGGATGCGCGATACGTGGATGCCGTTCTCGGGTTCCTCCATGCAGAGCACCCTGCACGCAAGCGGATCCGCCTGAAGAACCGTCAGCGCCAGGAACCGGAGCGTCCCGTCCGAGAGCGATCTCGGCCCGAGCCAGAGCTTCCCGCCCCGCATCAGCACCCTGACTGCACGCTGCTGCCGCTCCTGGTCGTCATCAACGCGCACCTCTCGCACCTCCGGCACGAGTTCGGACATCCGCCCCGCCACACGGTGAAGGATCGACGGCGGCCCCCCTCCGGCGGCCGCGACGTCCGACACGCCGGCTGCCGGCTCCCGGAATCCCTCCAACCTGTGCAGAGCGGCAGCCAGGTGCCCGCCCCGGTCGTCGATGATGTCTGGTGCATCGTAGGAATCCGGCGACCGAAGCGCCGACGGCTCGAGGTGCAGAAGCGTCCACGACGACATTTCGCGACGCGCCGCGACGACGGTGGGATTGTCCGCCGAGGTGGTGCCGCCGACCGCGGTGCGCGGCGACCTGCCCATCGGGATCGGTCGGCCGCGTGATCCGCCGTCCTGGTGCAGGACGACTTCGTTGGACCCGTCCGATCGGCTGCGAGTGGAGATGAAACTGCCTCCGGCGCGGCGGCCTCGCACGACCGAGGTGCGGAATGCGTGCTTGTGCGGAAAGAGCATGAGGGCCTTGGCATCCGCCGCCCTCGACGGCGCGAGCTGCTCCTGGCTCAGCCTGAGCCGGGGCTTCGGATCCTCCACGTACTCGAATGCGACCGTGTACCGCAGCAGAGTGATTGCGGGCCTAGCTGCCTGACCGAAGTCATCGACGACTTCCGGCGGAACCAGCATGTCCGCCTCGAACTCCATGCGGTGTTCGCGATCCGCATTCCAGAACAGGTCGAGCAGCCGTCCGGGACCCGACGCCGCGGGACGGATCGCCGACACCGCCGCCTGAATGTCCTGGTCCGCCAGCCTTCGCACGAACTGAATGGCGTCGAAAATGTTCGATTTCCCGACGCCGTTCGCCCCCACGAAGCACGTCAGCGGGCCAAACCGGACCTCCACGTCCCGCAGGTTCTTGAAGCCTCGCACGCGCAGGCGGAGCAGCATCCCTTCAGGCTACCGCGGTTCGTCGCGGAACAGGATGTCGATCCGCGTCTCCTGGTCGGGCTTCACGTCGAGCGACTCGATCGTGGCGGGGGCGAAGCCCGGGATCGCGACGTCCACGCGGTAGGTCCCGGCGCGCTCGATCTCGAAGCGGACGCTGTCGAACGGGCCCGCGGAGCCGTCCCACTGCCACGAGAGTCCGTCGGAGGCATCGCCGACGCCGCGCGCGGTGATCGACGCGTTGCGGACGGATACCGGCTCCTTCGTCGCCGCGCGGAGGAACCGCAGCGCGACGGTCGCCCTGCCGGTGAAGCGGATCTCGACCCCCGACATGTCGGGAGCGACGCCCCGGAGCCACGCGCGGCGTTCGGTGGACCTCCCCTGGTCGAGAATCGCGACGATGTCCTGCGACTCGGTCATGAGTCCTTCGAGGCGATATGCGCCGCGGGTGTCGGTCGGATCGGACATCGCGTACTCGAACCCCGACCCGAGATGAACCGCGAACACGCTCGCGTGCGGCAGGGGCTCCCCCTGAACGTCCGTGACGACGCCGGAGATCTCTCCGCCGGCCGTCATCCGGATCTCCCCGAGTTCGACGTCCGCGGTCCCGGCAGGAAGGGCGACGATGCGGGGCGCGAAGGGACCGGAGTGCATGATCGCCACCGCGACGAACGTGTCCTTCACGCGGACGCCGCGCAGCTCGACGACGCCGTTGTCGAACGGTCCCTGAGGCGACACCTGATGCGGGACCTCCGCCGCCATGACCCGCAGCCCCTGGCCTCGGCCGTCCACGACACGGGCGCGGACGGTGCGCCCGCGCTCCAGAACCAGTTCCACAGGCCTGGCGAAGTCGGAACCGCCGAGGTCCACGTGCGCCGGAATGCGACCGGGCGCGCGCGCCTCGACGCGAAAGCGGAAGTGGTCGCCGAACGAGATCGGTCCGAGGTCGAACGATCCGTCGGGGGCCGACGTCGTCCCGTGGAGCCCCGTCCACGCGCCTCCCCGCTCGGCGAGGATCTCGACCTCGGCGCCCTCGACCGGACCGCCTTCGGATGCCGTCACGCGTCCCGACAGGTCGAGTGCGGCATCGAGGGTCAGCGTCACGACGTCGGCGTCGAGCCGGACCGTGGGACTCGCCCGCCTCGAGCCGCCGCTCGCGCGGACGTGGACGGACGCGCGCTTCCCGTCCCGCATCCGGCTGATGACGGCCTCGCCCTTCTCGTCGGCGCTGACCGTGCGCCAGATCCTGCGTCCCGGCTCGACGGCTGCGGCGTCGAGGAGTCCGAAGTGCACCGCCGCTCCGACCGCGGGCGTTCCGTCCGGATTCGTCACGCGCACCAGCGCCGGCGGGACGACCGCGGGACCGCCCCCCGGCGGCGAACCTGACGCGCCGTCCGGCGGCAGGTCCGCCGCAGCGGCCGCCCGCTTCTTCTCCGGATCCCGCGGCGCCCGCGACTCCGCGGGAATCTCGCCCCCCGGCCGGTCGCCGCGGGGTTTCGGCGCCGGGACGACCGTCGTCGCCCGCGATCGGACGCCCTCGCCGGGTCCGTCGTCGAGCGCGCGGATCGCGATCTTCGCCATCGCGAAGAGCACGCCGAGGGCCATCACGGCGAGCCAGGCGCGCCGCTTCTCGCGCGACGGCTGCGTCAACGCACGCTCCCGGCGAGCGACGCGCGGAGTCCGCCGGAGCCCTCGATCGACTGGACGGCGGCGCGCGCCGACTCCGCGACCCACGCGTTGGGACTCTCCGCCGCGCGGCGGAGCGCCGGGAGGGCTGCTTCGGCCGCGGGGCCGAGCGCGCCGAGGGCCGAGATCGCGGCGGCCTGCACGCGCTCGGGCCCGCCGCGGTCGGCCTCGAGACCGTAGCGCCCCTCGACTCCGGCCACGAGCGCCGGCACGACGAGATCCGCACGGTCCGGGATGCGCCCCGCCGCCGCCGCGGCGTACGTCCACGCGACCGACGACACAGGCCCGCGGAGGACGCGCACGATCTCCGGAGCCGCGGCGCGCACGTGGGCGACGTCGGCCTCGGAGAGCTCCCAGCAGGCGTCGAGGAGCGTCTGGTCGTCCTCCTCCAGCACGCCGCGGAGCGGGGCGAGCAGCACGGCGAGCGCGTCGGTGGAGTGCGGGTCGAGGCGGATCAGCGTCCCCGCGGCGGCGATCCGGACGCCGGGCTTCGGGTCGGAGAGAAGCTCGCGCGCGCGGCCGAGGACGACGTCGCGCTTCTCCCCCGCCGCATGGCTGCGGAGCCCGCGCAGGAACGCAGCGCGCACGTCGAAGTCCGCGTGCCGCGTCGCGGCGAGCATGCGCTCGAAGTCCTCGGACGGAAGTCGCGCGACGGCGGCGCCGAGTTCGGGGAGTTCTCCGCGGCGGCGGACGAGGTCCTGGAGCACCCGCACCGACTCCTGCCCGCCCACGGAGCCCACTGCGCCCGCGATCCGGAGCATCAGATGCTGCTGCGTCGCACGCGCCTCGAGCGCGGCCTCGATGCCCGCCATCCACGGCCGCATGCGCGGCCCGAGGATCTCGATCAGCCGCACGCCGTTCCACGGCGCCCATGCCGGACGGTCCGTCCCGAGCCATCGCACGGCGCGCTCCGCGATCGGGGCGAGCGCGGAGCGGCCGGAGTCGAGGTCGGCGAGCGCGGACGCGCGGTCCTCGTCGCGCCAGGAGAGAAGGCGGTCCGTCGTCTCGTCGGTTCCGCCGCCCGAGGCGGCGGCGGCCCCGCCCAACGACGCGGCGGTGCGATGCGCCGCCTCGCGCACGCGTTCGTCGGCGTCGTTCCGCGCGGCGTCGCGGAGCGCGCGCTCGACCCACGACGCGGCCGGAGATCCGGCGAACGGAAGCGACACGACGGCGAGGCGGACGGCGGCGTCGGGCGAGGCGAGGCAGCGGTCGAAGAGCGAGCGTTCGCCGGACCAGCCCGACGGAAGCACGACGGCCCAGAGCGCCGCGCCCGCGCTTCCGCCGCGCGAGGCCGCGTCGAAGAGGGCGCGCAGCAGTCGCGGGTCCTCCATCGCGCGGCTCGCGGCGATCTGCGCAGCCGCGTCCGCGCGGGCAGGGTCGGCGAGCGACTCCACGAGGAACGCGACGATCCTCTCCGGGAACGGCCGGAGTTCCTGGACGGCGAACATCAGCTCGAACCGCCGCTCGTCGTCGCCGCGCTCGAACGCGTCGAGGAGCGGGCCGACGTCGCCGGCGAGCGCCAGCGCGCGGAGCCGCCAGGCATCGCTCGCGGCCTCCGGGCGCCGTGCGGCAGCCTCGGAGAGGGCGCGGACGACGTCCGGCCGTCCCCGTCCGATCGACACGAGCGCAGCGGCGATCTGCGGCGGGCTCGCGGCGCGGCCACCCCACCCGTTCCACTCGGTGACGTCGGACTCCGCGAGCGACGCATCGAACGCGCGGAGAAGGCCCTCGACCGCGGCGACCCCGTCCGGTCCGTAGTTCCGCAGCGCGTCGAGCACGGCGCGCGCGGTCTCCTCGTCCTTCAGGAGGAACTCCGGAAGGTGGGCCGCGACGACGGCCGCCGCGCCGGGCATCCGCGCGAGGAGACGCACTTCGTGCGGATCGAGTCCATCGGCGAGGAATGCGCGCGCGACGAGAGAGTCGCTGCCGCCGAAACCTCCCGCCTCCCCGAACTTCCGGAGTTCCCGGAACGCCGCGTCGCGCACCAGCGGGTCGGCGTGCGAGAGCAGCGACGCGAGGCCCGGGACGAGCGCGTCGCGGAGGTCCTGGATCAGCGCGCGCACCGGACCGTTCCACCCGTTCCTCGGATCGGCGACGAGCGCCGCGAAGAGCGCGTCGGTTCCGACCGCGCCGCCGCGGAGCAGCGCCTCGCGCGCGGCGGCGACGAGCGCAGGATCGACGGCGACGCCGTCGGGCTCCCGTAGGTCGGCGAGCCAGTCGCGGAGCGGGCGCCCGTCGAGCATGCGGGAGAGCGCCGCCTCTGCGTCCGACGGAGGCAGTGCGGCGGGCGTGACAGCGTGCGTCGACGGACGCGGGGAAGGGGCCTCGCCCCGCGCCCCGGTTCGCGCCGACGTCCGAGACCCGGTTCGCAGGGCCGGTCCGCGCGACGCGTCCCGCGAATCGCGGAGCGTCTCGGCGTCCTGCGGCCCGTCGCGAAACGCGATCCAGACGAGCGCCGCGGCGGCGCCGCCCACCAGGACCAGCGGCAGCATCCGTCTTCGCGTCATCTGGCCGCCTCCTTCGTCCCGCGGACCGTGCGGCCGAGGTGGTCGTACCCGTCGAACGCGGTCCGGGCCGCGTCGAGGGCTCCGACGACGGCGAGGATCGTGCGCGCATCCCCGGTGGCGCCGGTCTGGACGAGGCGGATGGCGATCGCGCCGTCGCGCACGTACCATCTCACCCGGTCCGAGTCGTTGCGCGGCGGAAGCACGATCGACTCCGGGGGCGCGGGAGGACCCTTCGCCCCCCGCGGGGAGTTCCCCGCCGGAGGCTGCGTGATCGCCGGCGGCGGACCGAATGCGAGTCGCCACGCGCCGGCGAAATCGGCGTCCGCCGCTGCGTCCCGCGGATCGCCCGGAAACTGGGAGAGGACCGCGCCCGGCTGGAGCAGGAGCGGCGTCCAGCTCACCCCGCCGGAGCCGCTCACCGGGGTCCCCTCGACCACGTTCAGCGACTTGACCCGACGTTCGCTCACGAGCGTCCCGCGCCGCCACAGCGTGAGGTACCAGTTCGCCGCGCCCGCTCCGCCGGCCGGCCCCATGCGCCACACGTCCGCGCGCACCGTCGGGCCGCCGATCCGGTTCGATGCCCGCGACTTCATCCATCCGGCCGGCCCCGCCAGGTCCGCCGACGGCACCCACGCGCAGAGGAAGTCGTTCTCGGACTCGCTCCACGGCGAGTCGGCGTCGGCGCGGCGGAGGACGAGCCATGCGACGAGCCCGACGAACGCCAGCGCGGCGACGAGCAGGTTCCGCGCGACCCATCGAGCGAACGGCCGGTCCGCCGTCGCCGCGCCGCCCGGAATCGCCTCCGATGTCGCCATCGACGGCATCCTATGCGCCCGGGGCCTGCGGGGCGGCGGGTGTTTGGGAAGGCCCCGGCGGCAGGGAGGGTTAGGCTCGAAGTCGGGGACGGCCGAGGGCGGCGGCGGCGCGTCTCCTTGTCCCGTTCCGCCGCATGTTCCGGAGAACTCCCATGTCCCGTTCCGCTACGCACGCGATCGCCCTGTCGGCGGTCTGCGCCCTCGCGGCCGCCTGCGGCAAGGCCGACGCCCCCGCGTCCGGCCCCGCCGCCCCGGTGGACGCCCCTTCCGCCTCGGCCCAGCCCGCAGGCACCGCCGCCGGCACCGGCAGCGCCCCTGCTGTGGCCGTCGCCATGCGCACCGTCTACACCGTCCACGCCAGCGGCGGCGGATGAAGCGGCGCAGACAGGGCCCGTGAGGCCCTCTCCGCGCTGCCCGGTGTGACGGATCTCAAGATGAGCGGGACCGTCGGGACCTTCACCACGAGCGGCGCGAAGATCGACGAGAAGACGGCGCGGAACGCCGTCGAGGCGGCGGGCCTCACGTTCGAGAAGATGGAGGTCGCGGAGCGCGCGGCCGCCGCAGCGGTGTGGTCGGTGGGCTTCACCGACGCGCCGACCTGAGCCACCACCCTCACGAAGGCCCGGTCGGGCCTCATGGAACTCGGCGGCATCCAGGACGCGCAGATCGGCGACGCGGCCGTGACTCTCGAGGTGTCGGACCTGAAGAAGGCCGACCTCGAGAAGATCCGGAAGTTCCTCGGAGACAACGGCTTCACCCTGACGCCCGCGATGAAGCAGTAGCGCGCCTCTTCGCGCCGGACGTCGCACGGGAGGGGACGCATCGCGCGTCCCCTCTTCGATTCCGGGCCCCGCGCGGCGAGACTCCCGCGATGCCCCCCGCCGTGGAGGTCCGCGACGTCACGAAGCGCCTCGGCGGGCGCGTCGCGGTGGACCGCGTGTCGTTCGCGGTGGAGCCGGGGTCGTTCTTCGCGCTGCTCGGCCCGTCCGGGTGCGGGAAGACGACGACGCTCCGCATGATCGCCGGGTTCGAGACGCCGGACGCGGGCGAGGTGCGTCTCGGCGGCGAGCGCGTGGACGGGCTCCCGCCGTATCGCCGCGACCTGAACCTCGTCTTCCAGGACTACGCGCTCTTCCCCCACATGAGCGTCGCGGAGAACGTCGCCTTCGGACTCGAGATGCAGGGCGTCGTCGGAGCCGAGAGAACGCGCCGGACGGGCGAGGCGCTGGACCTCGTGCGCATGGGCGCGTACGCGGCGCGGAGGCCGCACGAGCTCTCCGGCGGGCAGCGGCAGCGAGTCGCCCTCGCGAGGGCGCTCGCGCGCCGGCCGCCCGTGCTGCTCCTCGACGAGCCGATGGGCGCCCTCGACCTCGCGCTGCGGAAGGACATGCAGGCGGAGCTGAAGGGCCTCCAGCGGCGGCTCGGAACGACGTTCGTGCACGTGACCCACGATCAGGAGGAGGCGCTCGCGCTCGCCGACCGCGTGGCGGTGATGGACGGCGGATGCGTGGCGCAGATCGGCGCGCCGGCGGAGCTCTGGAACGCGCCGGCCACGGCGTTCGTCGCGCGCTTCCTCGGCGGCGCGAACGTGCTGTCCGCGGTCGCGACGTCGGCCGACTCGGTGCGCGCGGCCGGGATCGAGTGGCGCGCGGACAGGCCGCACGGACGCGCGACGGGGGCCGCCGCGGCGCTCGTCGTCCGCCCGGAGTCGCTCGCGCTCCGCGCCGACGAAGCGGGGCCGTTCACGGTCGGCGACGCCGCGTTCGCGGGCGCGACGATCCGCGTCTCGATGCTCGGACCGGACGGCGCGGTGCTGGCCGCGTGCGTGG
>JAJVHW010000008.1 GCA_022072415.1 Planctomycetota bacterium | reverse complement strand
GGAGCACGTCGGCGTCCCGCACCTCGGCCGCGCAGCGGCGGAGCGCGCGAAGGTCGTCGCGGAGGACCTCCCGCACGCCCAGTTCGAGCCACACGGCGAGCCGTCCCGCGGCGACGCGCACCTGGTGCACGCCTTCCGGGTCGTCGCCGGCCGCCGCGACGGGCACGTGCGCGCCGAGGTGGCGCAGCCAGGGCCGCGCCGGGATGCGGCCCGGCGTCCTGCCGCGAGGAGGGGTCGCGCGTCGCGTCACGGACCCGAACGTAGCACCGCGCGGCGGTCCGTCACGATCGGCGGGATCGTTCAGGGCGCGTGAATCGGGGCGGCGACCTGAACCGGAGAGCGGTCAGACGCGGCGGAAGGCCGCTTCCCAGAGGACCGGCGGCGCGCCGGCGAGGCGGATCTCGCCGCGGCGTCCGGCGTTCAGCAGGACCGGCGGCGCGCAGGGGGCGAAACCGGCGGACGCGAGCTCGCCGAGGAGTTCCCCCTCGGTGAGGAACACGCACGGCTCGCCGTTCCAGGAGGAGTGGACGAACGTTTCCCCCGCGTCGGGGACGGCGTTCGAAGGCAGCGTGTCCCGCGCGAAGGTGAACACGAAGAGCCCGGCTCCGGCGCGCGACACCCGCGCCGCCTCGCGGACCGCGCGGCGGAACTCGCCCCCGCTCCGCGCGAGGTTCCAGACGCCGTGCGCGACGACGAGGTCGAAGCTCCCGTCGGCGAACGGGAGCGGCTCCATCGGCCCGTGGACGAACTCCGCGGCGACGCCCTCGGACGCGGCGCGCGACCGCGCGGCGTCGATCATCGGCGGCGACAGGTCGATCCCGGTGACGCTCCACCCCGCCCTCGCGAGCGGGACGGCGTTCCGCGCCGCGCCGCAGCCGATGTCGAGGCACCGGTTCGCTCCGCCGGGACGGAACTCGCGCTCCGCGAACGCGAGCAGCGCCTCGTTCGGCCGGGCGGAGACGAACCCGCCGACGGTGCCTGCCGCGCGCCACCGGGACGTGGTCTCTCGCGCGGCGGGCTCGCGGGGCGGCGGGTCGTCCATGGTCCGCATGTGACCAGCGGCGGTCCGTCCCGGAAAGTCGTCCGCGGGCCGGCCGCCGGATCCCGGGCCGCTCCCGTGCCTCGGGGGCCGGGCGCGAGGACGCCGTCCCTGCTTCGGTTCCGCGGCGCCCCGCCGTATCCTCCCCGGTCCATGCCCAAGCCCCGCCGGACGCCCGCACAGGGCGAGCCGCAACCTCACGCCGGAGTCTCCGCGCGCACCGACCACGGACGCCCGGACCGCCACGAGCTCGTCCCGGTCCGGAAGGCGTCCGACATCCTCCCCGCGTACCGCGGCACGCCCGTCGAGCGCCTCCTCCGCTGGCAGAACCTCGGCGAGGACGTGGGCCCCCGCCGCACGAAGGCGGAACTCCTGATCGGCATGTGCATGGACAACCGGAAGGTCATGCGAACGCCGGAGAACTACGCGTTCGTGCTCCGGACGGGCGGGGCGAACCTCCGCCGCGTGGAGTTCAAGGTGTCCTTCGCGGTCGCGATCGGGGGCGTCAAGGCCATCGCGCTGGTCGGGCACGACCACTGCGGGATGCTCGGCCTCCCGCGCCGCCGCGAGGAGTTCGTGCGGGGCCTCGTCGAGAACGGCGGGTGGGACCGCGAGGCCGCCGAGGAGCACTTCGACTCGTGGGTCGCCACGTTCGACGTGAACGACACCGCGGAGTTCATCGCCGAGGAGGCCGAGCGCTTGCGCCGCCGGTACCCGAAGGTGCTCGTCGCGCCGCTCCTCTACGCGGTCGGGACGGGCCGGCTCGCGCAGATCGTCGAGAACCGCCCGAACTAGCCATCGGGCGGGTCCCTGCCTATCCTCGGGACGGTCGGCGGGATCGAGTCCGCCGGCCGGACAGCGATCCAGCCGGTCCAGTCCGTCCGTCGAGTCAGGGGTCTCCCCACGATGACCACCGCCACCCATCTCCCCCCCACAGACCACCCGCTCGAGGACGGCCGGACGCGCTGCGCCTGGGTCCGCGGACGGCCCGAGCTGTACGCCTTCCACGACGCCGAGTGGGGCATGTTCCCGGACGACGAGACGTTCGCGTGCGAGCGCCTGCTGCTGGCCGCGCTCTCCTCGGGCGGAAGCCTCGCCGACGTGCTCCCCCGCCGCGACGCGATCTGGGAGACGCTCGAGAAGTGGGACCTCGCGAAGGTCGGGGCCCTCTCCGACGCCGCGCTCGACGACCTCGCGAAGTCCGGCGCCGTCGGCGACCGGGCCGCGCTCGGCCGGGCCCGCGCGGCGGCGGCGGCCGGGGCAGTCGTCGCGAAGGACTGCAAGGGGCTCCGCGAGTACTTCCTCGCGGTGCGCTTCCTCCCTCCGGAGGAGCAGATCTCCGACGTCCGGGCCCGGTTCCCCGGCTTCTCCCGCGAGGACGCCGCGAACCTGATCGAGATGGTCGGAGGCTCCGCCGGTTGCACCCACGACCGGGACTGCTGGCGCGCCTGACCGGGAGCCGGGGCACCCGCCGCGTTCGCACTTCGATGCGCTCGTTCGTAGGGATGAGGATCGGCCGTGACGCGAAGCGCCTCCGCCCGGGGCCCGAGGGCCCCCGGGCGGCCGGCGCAGGAGGGATTCCATCGATGGGGACTCGCCCATGATCGAAGCGAAGGGCCTCTGCATGCGCTACGGGGAGTTCTCCGCCCTGGAGGACGCTTCGTTCAGCGCGCGCACCGGAGAGGTCGTCGGGCTCCTCGGCCCGAACGGCGCCGGGAAGACGACGACCATGCGCATCCTGACGACCTACCTCGTCCCGACGTCGGGGACGGCGGAGGTCGCAGGGATCGACGTGGTGAAGGACCCGGTCGGCGCGCGCCGCCGAACCGGCTACCTCCCCGAGCAGCTCCCCCTCTACACCGCGATGGAGGTGCAGGAGTGCCTTCGCTTCGTCGGCCGCGCACGCGGGCTCTCCGGCGCGGCGCTGACGTCGCGGCTCTCGTGGGTGGTCGAGGCGTGCGGGCTCGCCGCGTACTACCACTCCCCGGTGATGACGCTCTCGAAGGGCTTCCGCCAGCGCACCGCGCTCGCGCAGGCCCTGATCCACGATCCGGAGGTGGTGATCCTCGACGAGCCGACGACCGGCCTCGACCCGCACCAGATCGTGGGCATCCGCACGCTGATCCGCGACCTCGCCCGCACGAAGACCGTGATCCTCTCGACGCACATCCTCCAGGAGGCGTCGGCGCTCTCCGACCGGCTCGTGCTCGTGAGCGAGGGGCGGATCGCCGGGGCGGGGACGTCCGACGAGATCATCCGTCAGGCGCGGCTCGCCGCCCGGGTCACGGTCGCGTTCGACGGCGCCCCCGCCGACGCGGCGGCGAAGCTCGCGTCGGCCGCGGACGGGGGCCGGGTCGCGGCCGAGGGCGGGAAGTTCACGATCGACGAGAAGGACCCGGGCCTCGCCGCGCGGATCGGGCGGCTCGCGCAGGCGGAGCGGTGGGCGCTCGTCGAGCTCTCGCGCGCCGCGCCGACCCTCGAGGACGCGTTCCTCGCCCTCACGCGGAAGAGCGGCGGGACGCTCGCGGGGGCCGCGTCGCAACCGCTGACGGCGTCGCCGAAGGAGGCCGCATGAGGAACGCGCTCCTCGTCGCCTCGCGCGAGTTCGCGGCGAGCTTCCGCTCGCTCCTCGCGTACGTCTTCCTCACGCTCTTCGTGGTGGCGCTCGTGCTCCCGCACGTGCTCACGGTGATGCCCCTCGGTCGCGCGGACCTCCGCGCGTACTTCGACTCCATGCCGTGGTGCATCGTCATCTTCTCCTCCCTCGTGACCATGCGCTCGTGGGCCGAGGAGCGTCAGGAGAACACGTACGAGATGCTCCTCACGTTCCCGATGCGCGACCGCGACCTCGTGCTCGGAAAGTTTCTCGCGGCGTTCGGGTTCATCTGCGTCGGGATCGCGGCGTCGCTCTCCGTGCCGCTGATCCTCGGATGGATCGGCGACCCCGACTGGGGCGCCGTCTTCTCCGGGTACGTCGGCGCGGTGCTCGTCGCCGCCGCGTGGTGCGCGGTCGGCGTGTGGATCTCGGGGCTGACCCGGGTGCAGCTCGCGGCCGGGATGGTGTCGCTCACGCTCGGCGTGCTGTGGCTCTCCTTCGGCACCGACGTGATGACGTCGCTCACCGACTCGATCGTGCCCGGCGGCGGGCGCGTGCTCCGCTCGCTCTTCGGCGCGTGGCACAGATTCGAGCCGTTCGGGCGCGGCGTGGTCGAACTCGCCGACGTCGCCTGGTTCGTCGGCACCGCCGCGATCTTCCTCTACCTGAACACGCTCCACCTTTCGCTCCGCCGGCATCCGCAGGCCGGCCGCGTGCTCGCGCTCGGGACCGCGCTCGGACTCGGGTCGGCGCTCCTCCTCGGGCGGCTCGCCGACGGGAGCTGGGCGCGGGCGGACATGACGGAGGACCGCATCCACACGCTGTCGCCGGGCACGGTGCGCATCCTCGGCCGCGCGGCGGCGCCCGTCCGCGCCACGCTCTACATCTCGCCGAAGGACGAGATGCCCTCGGAGTTCCAGACCCTCGAGCGCGACCTCCGCGACAAGCTCGAGGAGATGAGCGCCGCCACCGGCGGGAAGCTCGTCCTCACCGTGAAGCACAAGCGCGGCGAGGACGCGCTGGCGGCGATGGAGGAGGAGCAGGCCGACGAGGAGGAGGCGGCGATCTCCCTCGGCGGCGACGACGAGGCCGCGAAGCCGAAGAAGGAGAAGAGGAAGGGCGACCGCGACTTCGAGAAGGGGGTGCGCCCCTTCAACGTGCTCGCGCAGGAGGGCGCGAGCCAGACGTCGAAGCTCGTGTTCGCGACGCTCGGGCTCGCCTACCGCGACCGCGACGAGGAACTCATCGAGGCGGTCTTCCCGCAGCGGCTCCCCGAGCTCGAGTACCTGGTGGCGAGCACCGTCGCGCGTCTCGTCCGAGACCGCGCGCCGCGGGTCGCCGTCCACCTCGGCCGCGAGCAGATGGACCCCCAGCTCGAGGAGATGTACCGGAAGATCGGCCGCGCCCCGCCGGGGTCGCCCTACGCCGGGATCGAGCAGGCGCTCCGCGCCGACAAGATCGACGTGATCCCCGCGGCGCTGAACGCGTACGAGCCGATGCCGGACGACGCCGACGCGCTGATGCTGATCGGCCCGGAGTCGCTCTCCGAGCGCGCGCGGTGGGAGGTGAACCGGTTCCTCGCCTCGGGGAAGCCCGTGCTCATTGCGCTCCACCGCTACGAGTGGAAGTACGAGATGGGGCAGCGCGGGATCATGATCAAGGCGCCGCGCGAGATCGAGTCGGGTCTCGACGAGGTGCTCGCGGCGCAGGGGCTCGGCGTGAGCCGCGACGTGCTCCTCGACGAGAACCACGTCCCCGTGCAGATCCGCACCGGGACCGTGCAGGACCTCCTCGGCGGCGCGTCCGTGCGCTCCCCCACGCACGTCGTCGTCTCGCGCGAGGGAATGGACCCGCAGTCGGCGCTCACGCAGCGTCTCGACACGCTCTTCTACCTGTGGGGCACGCCGGTCACGATCGACCGCGGCGCTGTCGACCGCCACGGGCTCTCCGTGCAGACGCTCTTCTCGAGCGGCCCGCGTTCGTGCGTCCAGACGCCGACGCCCGGCTTCCGCGGGTTCAAGCTCGTCGTGGGCGGCGAGACGTCGCCCTCGCCCCTCGCGGTGGACGTGCGCGGCACGTTCGCGGACGCGTTCGCGGGGACCCCCCGCCCCGCCTGGCCCGTGAAGCTCGAGATGACGGCGGACGGACGCCCCCGCCCCGTGCCTCCGGACGCGCCGGAGACGCCGCTCGCCGCCGCGCCCGGGCGGCTCATCCTGACCGGCTCCGCGTGGATGTTCCAGAGCGGGCTCCTCGGCATGCCGGGAACGGACAACCGCGAGTTCCTGTTCCGCTGCGTGGACGCGCTCACGCTCGACTCCGACATCTCGCTCGTCCGCAGCAAGCAGCCGAAGGACCGGCGGTTCCCGAAGCCCACGGCCGTGCAGCAGGCGGTCTCGACGTGGGTCCCCACCGTGGTCGTGCCCGCGGCGCTCGCGGCTCTCGGCCTCGTGATCGGAACGCTCCGCCTCCGCCGCCGCGAGTCGTGGCGCGAGACGCACGGGAGGTGACCATGCGGAGAATCGCACCCATCGCCGTCACGTTCGCCGCGCTCGCGGCCCTCGTCGCGTGGAAGGAGTTCCGCGCGGGGTCCGGCGACGTGGCCGGCGGACGCCTCTACGCCCTCGCCGCCGAGGGGTTCGCGGCCGACCGGGCCGAGCGGATCGAGGTCACCGCGCCCGGCGGATCGGCGCCCGCGTACGTCCTCGCGAAGAAGGACGGCGCGTGGCTCGTCGCCGAGCCGTTCCCCGCGCCGGCCCACGGCGGCAACGTGCAGAAGCTCCTCTCGCTCCTCGCCGACGGCGACGGAGAGCTCCGCTCCGACGACGCGGCGCTGCTCTCCGAGTTCGACCTGACGCCCGACCGCGCGACCGAGGTGAAGGTGACCGGCGCCGGGGGCCAGGTGCTCGCGCGGGTGGCGGTCGGGGAGACGTCCGGGATGCAGGGCGCGTTCGTGCGGCTGCTCCACGAGGGCGACTCGAAGCTCGCGCTGGCGACGACGAAGGACATCCGCGGCGCGCTCGGGCTCCGCCGCACCACCACGTCCGACCGGACGCCGCAGACGCCCGCGCCGGGTCACTTCCACAACAAGGACTTCCCGCAGATCGACGTCTCCGCCGCCGTGAAGCTCGAGTGCGTCGCGCCGGGGCGCTCGGTGACGTTCGAGAAGGGCGAGAAGGGCTGGGCGCCCGCCGACGGCTCCGGTCCCGCGGGCCACGAGGTGAACGCCGACGGGCTCTCGCAGATCACGCGGTCGCTCGGCCCGAGTCTCGGCGTGCGCGGACTCGCCGACCCGAGGGACCTCGCGAAGCTCGGCCTCGCCGAGCCGCGGTGGTCGCTCGCGTTCACGATGTCCGACGGCTCGACGCGGCGATTCTTCGGCGCGCTCGACGCGTCGAATCCCGCCGACGCGCGCGGGTACCTGCGCCTCGACACGAAGCTCGAGCCGGACGTCGTCTACGAACTCACGCAGTGGGAGTGGAACAAGGTGTTCCCCACCGGCGGCGGGCTCTTCCGCATGCAGACGGTGCCGGTGAAGGAGGAGGAGTTCCTCTCCGCGGAGATCGAGCACGGCGGGCAGCGGATCGCGTTCTCGCGCGCCGGCACCGACCCCAAGACGGACTGGACCCTCGGCGAGCCGAAGTGGCCGCTCCGCGCGCGCCAGGGCGAGCTCCGGAGCATCGCGTCGCTCCTCCGGAACATCCGCCCCGTGGACTGGATCGACGGCGCGGACCTCGGCCCGGTCGCGGGGACGGTGCGCCTGCGCGGCGCGGACGCCGCGGCGGCGCCGTCGGTGGTGATCGAGATCGGCGGGAAGGGGCCCTCCGGGAAGGACCGCCTCGCGCGGCTCCCGGGAAGCGGCCGGATCTGGCTGCTCGCGGACTCCACCGTGGACCGTCTGCTGAAGGCGCCGCTCGACGTCCACGAGCCGGAGTTCCTCGCGGGGCTCGAGTCCGGGGACGTGACCGGCGTGCGCGTCGAGCGGCGCGGCGCCGACGGCTGGGCCGCCGACTTCGCCCTCGCGAAGGAGGGCGCCGACTGGCACCTCGTGCGGGGCGACGCGAGGACGAAGCTCGACGCGGCGAAGACGGTCGCGTGGCTTGAGAAGGCGTCGGCCGCCCGCGCGACGGGCATCGCGTCCGGAGACGAGCCCGCGGAGATCCGCGTCACGTTCGACGCGCCGGAGTCCGCGGGCGGCCCGCGCACGGTGGAGCTCACCGCCGCGAAGGACGGGAAGCGCGCGGCCGTCTGGGCGGCGGCTCGGTTCGATGCGGACGGCGCGCTCGTGCCCGACCCGGACGCGCTCGCGGCCGCGCAGTGATCGTCAGGCTTCGGTGCCGTCGCTCCGCCGGAGGTCGCGGCTGAGCGTGGCGACGTACGAGCCGGGGCCGACGACGAGTCCGCCCAGGATGGCGTAGAAGATCCCCGCGAGGGACGGCACGAAGGCGACGGTGATCCCGAACGACACCGGGAGCGCCATCATCATGGCGGTGTAGGGGCCCGCGTCGGCGAGCGACCACGCCACGCCGACGGCCACTCCGCCCGCGCAGGCCGCCGCGAACGACCACGCGCCGCCGACCCCGAGCAGCGCGCCGAGCCCGTGGCAGACCGCGAAGACCACGAGCGCGCGGGCCATCATCCGCCAGATCGAGACGCGCCGCTTCACGTCGCGGTTCCCCGCCCGCACCTTCTCCTCGGCCCAGCGGCGGCGGAACTCGTCCTGCTGCGCCGGCGGGAGCCTGCGGAACCAGGCCGAGTCCTCGCCGCGCGCGGCGAGGGTCTCCTCGAGGCTTCGGTGGGACGGGGCGCGGTGCGCGGACATGGCGACGGTTCCCTATCGGCAGAATCGCCGCCGCAGTCGTGCCCGGATCAGCGCGCGAAGAGCTTCTCGATCACCGCGCGGTCGCCCTGGAGCGCGGTGCGCTGCTGGTAGAGCGAGAGTCCGCGGAACTTGCCGAGCTCCTCGCCCCCGCCGGCGCGGCCGGGGCCGCCGTGGACGCTCCCGGGGAGGACGGTGCCCGGCCCGAGGGACTGGTCGGCCATCTTGCCGGAGCCGAGGTAGAGGCGGCCGTTCCACGGCGCGATCGCGACCACCATCGCGCGGACGAACTCGCGGTCGTCGCTGAACACGCTCGCCACGAGGCCGCCCTTCCCCTTCGCCACGATGGCGCCCGCGGAGGCGGCGGAGCCGTCGTACGGGAGGATCGTCGCGCACGGCCCGAAGACCTCGTGCTCGTGGACGAGCTTCGCCGCGGCCGTGTCCTTCGCGCGGAAGAGGACCGGCCGCTGGAAGCAGCCCTTCCCCTTCTCGCAGCCGACGAGCGCATCGGGCTCGCCGGCGGCCCCCATCACGAAGTCGCACTCCGTCGCGAGCTTCGCGATCCCGGCGCGGATGTCGTCGCGCTGCGCGGCCGTCGCGAGGGGCCCCATCCGCACTTCGTCGTTCGAAGGGTCGCCGATCACCACCGACGAGATCCGCTCGACGAGCGCCGCCTCCGCGTCGGCGACGCGGTCCGCCGGGACGAGGATCCGCCGGATCGCCGTGCACTTCTGGCCGGCCTTCTGCGTCACGTCGGTCGCGACGTCGCGGACGAAGAGGTTCCACGTCTCCGACCCCGGCGCCACGTCGGGCCCGAGCACCGCGGCGTTCAGGCTGTCGGCCTCGACGTTGACGCGCACGCTCCAGCGCAGCAGGTTCTCCTTGCCGCGGAGCTTGAGCGCCGTGTCGGCCGAGCCCGTGAACGCGAGGCAGTCCTGCGGTCCGAGGTGGTCGAGGAGGTCGCCCACCGATCCGCACAGGAGCTGCACCGCGCCCGGCGGGAGCGCCCCGGCGTCCGTGCACGCGCGGAGCAGGCGCTCGGCCACGACCGCGGTCGCGGTGGCCGGCTTCTCGATGCAGGGGACCCCCGCGAGCAGGGCGCACGCGGCCTTCTCCGCGAGGCCCCACGCGGGGAAGTTGAACGCGTTCACGTGGACCGCGACGCCCTCGCGCGGCACGAGGACGTGCTGCCCCCAGAAGCGCGGCGTGCGGCCGAGCTGGAGCCCTTCGCCGTCGAGCATCACCTGCGTGTCGCCGAGCTCATTCCCCCACACGGCGTAGGCGGACAGCGTGGCGATCGCGCCGTCGATGTCGAACTTCGCGTCCTTCCGCGTGTTCCCGCTGTTCCGGACCGCCAGCTCGATCAGCTCCTCGCGGATCGCGTGGACGGCCTTCCAGCACGCCTCGAGCATCGCGCCGCGCTGCGCGAACGTCATCGCGCGGAGCGCCGGTCCGCCGACGTCGCGGCCGTACGCGGCGACGGCCTTCATGTCGATCCCCTCGGTGCCGCAGCGCGCGATCACCGCCCCCGTGGTCGGGTCGGTCAGGTCGGCGAGCCGCCCGGAGGGCGCGCGCCAGGAGCCGAGGACGTGGTTCTCGAGATTCCGCATGGAGGCCTCCGTCGAATCGGGGCATGTTCGCCCGGACGGGGCCCGCGGACAAGAGGCGGTGCGGGGTCAGACGGTTTCGAGCGGGACGTCCCGGGTCGGAGCCGGATAGTCGCGGTCGAGCGCGGACAACTCCGCCTCGTCGAACCGCACGCGGAGCGACGCCGCGTACTCGCGGACGCGGTCGGCGCGGCCGGACTTGACGATCGTGACGACCCCGGGGTCCCGCATCGTCCACGCCACCGCGGCCGCGAACGGGGTCACGCCGTGGCGCTCCGCGGCGGCGGCGAGGGAAGGGCGCACGGGAAGACGCCCCGACTCGACGGGCGTGTACGCCATCACGGCGACGCCCCGACGGGCGCACCACGGGACGAGACGCCGTTCGATCCCCCGATGGAGCAGGTTGTAGTAGACTTGGTTCGCCGCGCACCGGGCGCCGCCGGGCGCGGCGAACGTGTCCTCCATGTCGTGCACGTCGAAGTTGCTGACGCCCCACGACACGCACTTCCCCGCCTCGCGGAGCCCCTCCATCGCGGCGACGGTCTCCTCGAGGGGCACGTCCTCCCTCCAGTGGACGAGGTAGAGGTCCACCCGGTCGGTGCGGAGGTGGCGGAGGCTCCTCTCGCACGCGGCGGCGGCCCCGCGGCGCGTGGCATTCCGCGGCATCACCTTCGTGACGAGGAACACCTCGTCCCGCCGGCCGGCGATCGCGTCCGCGACCACGCCCTCGCTCCGCCCGTGCCCGTAGTATTCGGCCGTGTCGATCATCGACAGGCCGAGGTCGAGCCCTGCGCGCAGCGCGGCGACCTCGTACGCGCGCCGCGCCGGGTCGTCGCCCATCTGCCAGGTCCCGAGACCGAGCCGCGGGAGGGGCCGCGTCACTTCCGGAGGTGCTCCCCGAGGAACGCCCGCGCGGCGTCCCAGGCTTCCCGTGCGGGCTGCGAGGCGTACCGCGGGCCCGACGGGTTCGCGAACGCGTGCTCCGCGTCCCACATGCGCACCGTGAACGACTTCCCGAGGTCGCCGAGCGCCGCCCGCAGCGCGTCGATCTTCTCCTGCGGGATGCTCGCGTCGCGGGACCCGTAGATCCCGAGCACGGGACACGGGACGCGGGCCAGGCGCCCGCGGTCGGTGACCGGCTGCCCGTAGAAGATCACGCACGCGTCGAGCGACGGGGCGTCGGTCGCGGTGCGGAGCGACCAGAGACCGCCGAAGCACCAGCCGAGGGCGGCGGTGCGCGGCGCGCGCACGTCGGGAGACGTCTCGAGGAACCGGAGCGCCGCTGCGATCACGTCGCGGCCGCGGTCCTCGGTCACCGTCTTCACGAGCGCCGACGCCTCCTCGCGCGTCGCGGCGACCTTCCCCTCGTAGAGGTCCACCGCGAGGGCGGCGAACCCGTCGGCGGCGAGACGGTCGGCGCAGCGGCGGATGTGGTCGTTGAGCCCCCACCACTCGTGGATGACGACGACGCCGGGCACGGGCGCCTTCGCGCCGGGCGGGAGCGCGAGGTACGCGGAGGACGAGACGTCCTCGAGCGCGACCCTCCGGCCCGCAGGCTTCGGGCCTCCGTCGGGGCGGAGCTCGTGGAGCGCGGCGAACGCCTCCTCCGTCATCGGCCCGGCCACGGGCGAGGGCTGCGGTTGCGTTGACGGCGGGTGCGTCGACGGCGGGTGCGCCGCGGGAGGCGCGGCGGGCGCACAGGCTGTCGCGAGCGCGGCGAAGACGGCGGCCGCAAGGAACGCGGCGCGGATCACCGGAACACCGTGCGCTTCCAGTACCGGAGCTCCTCGATGCTCTCGCGGATGTCGGCGAGCGCGCGGTGCCCCTTCTTCTTCTCGGGCCGCCCCTCGAACGCGTCGGGATACCACCGCCGCGCGAGTTCCTTGATCGACGAGACGTCCACCGAACGGTACGAGAGGTGCCGGTCGATCTTCGGCATCCACTTCGCCACGAACTTCCGGTCGGTGCCGATCGAGTTCCCGCAGATCGGGTGGATGCCCTTCGTGCGGCAGTGCTTCCGGATGAACGCGAGCGTCTGCCGCTCGGCGTCCTCGAGCGTGACCTTCGACGCGCGGACGCGGTTCGTGAGCCCGCTCTTCGCGTGCATCTTCACGACGACCTCGGGCATTCGCGCGAGCTCCTCGTCGGTCGCGTGGATCACGAGCTCCGGCCCCTCCGCGACGACGGTGAGGTCCTCCTCGGTGACGATCGTGGCGATCTCGAGGATCACGCACCGCTCGGGATCGAGCCCCGTCATCTCGAGGTCCATCCAGACGAGGCGGTGGCCCTTCTTCGGCTTCTTCATCGCGGCGAAGGTATCCGCGCCGAGGGACACGCCCACGCCGCCGCGGTGGACGGCGCGCTTCGCGCCGCATCCGCGAGTGGCGCAGTCGAAAACCGCCCACGCCGCCGCGGTGGACGGCGCGCTTCGCGCCGCATCCGCGAACGGCCCAGCCGAAAACCGCCCGAGGATACCGCGCGGACTGCGCGGCCCGGACCGGTCAGTACCGGTACGTGTCGCGCTTGTACGGCCCCTCGACCGGCACGCCGATGTAGTCGGCCTGCTCCTGCGTCAGCTTCGTCAGCCGCACGCCGAGCTTCCCGAGGTGGAGGCGCGCGACCTTCTCGTCGAGGTGCTTCGGAAGCGTGTAGACGCCCGGCGCGTACGAGTGGCCGTTCGTGTACAGCTCGATCTGCGCGATCACCTGGTTCGAGAACGACGACGACATCACGAAGCTCGGATGGCCGTTCGCGCAGCCGAGGTTCATGAGGCGCCCTTCCGCGAGCACCGTGATCCTCTTCCCGTTCGGCCACACCACCTGGTCCACCTGCGGCTTCACGTTCACGCGGCGGAGGGCCGGGTCGTTGAAGACCGACGCGACGTCGATCTCGCAGTCGAAGTGGCCGATGTTGCCGACGATCGCGCCGTCCTTCATCGCGTCCATGTGGCCGCGGGTGATGACCTTCTCGCAGCCGGTGGTCGTGACGAAGATGTCGCCGACGGACGCGACGTCGTCCATCGTCGCGACCTGGTACCCGGCCATCGCGGCCTGGAGCGCGCAGATGGGGTCGATCTCCGTGACGACGACCCGGGCGCCCATCCCGTGGAGCGCCTGCGCGCAGCCCTTGCCGACGTCGCCGTATCCGCAGATCACGGCCACCTTGCCGGCGACCATCACGTCGGTCGCGCGCTTCAGCCCGTCGAGCACGGACTCGCGGCATCCGTAGAGGTTGTCGAACTTCGACTTCGTCACGGAGTCGTTCACGTTGATCGCGGGGATCTTCAGCTTCCCGGCCTTCATCGCCATGTAGAGGCGGTTGACGCCGGCCGTCGTCTCCTCGGAGACGCCTCGGATCCCGGGGAGGAGGTCCGGGTGCTTATCGTGGATGCGCCAGGTCATGTCCTGGCCGTCGTCGAGGAGCATGTTCGGGCCCGCGCCGTCCGGCCACGCGATGGTGCGGTCGATGCACCACCAGTACTCCTCCTCGGTCTCCGCCTTCCACGCGAAGACCGGGATCCCCGCCGCGGCGATCGCGGCGGCCGCGTGGTCCTGCGTGCTGAACACGTTGCACGACGACCAGCGCACCTCCGCGCCGAGATGGGTCAGCGTCTCGATGAGGACGGCCGTCTGGATCGTCATGTGGAGCGATCCGGTGATGCGCGCCCCGGCCAGCGGCTTCGACGCGCCGAACTCGCGGCGGATCGACATCAGGCCGGGCATCTCGCCCTCGGCGATCTCGATCTCGCGGCGGCCCCAGGCGGCCAGCGACATGTCCTTCACCTTGTAGTCCTGCGGCGTCGCGCGCCCGGATCGTGCCGTCTGCGTGTCGGTCATGCTCACGGTGCTGCCTCCTTGGGTTCCGCGGCCGGTCCGCCGCGGGGAATCACGATCGCCATGATGCGCGAAACCCGTCCGCACGCTGCGTTCATCCCATGCGAGGACCGGAGTCCGGACGCGCCCGTCCCCGCGCCGTTCGCTGGATCGCCCTCGGCGCCGTTGTCTGAACCGTCCCCCGCGACAGCTTCCGCCCGCGGCTCCGGGCGGCGATCCTTCGCGCCATGCGTGCGGGTCCCGTCGCGCTGATCGTCCTCTGCGTCGCCGGCGCGGCGGCGGCGGCGTTCTTCGCGCTCGGCGACGGCGACGGCACCGGCGGCGGCGACGACTCCGCGGCCGACGGAAGCGCCGCGAGCGGGTCCCGTCGCACCGGGACCGCCGGAGGCTCGAAGCGGCCGAGAGGGCGCGCGAAGCCCGTCGTCGAGGTTCCGCCCCCGCCGCAGCCGAAGCCGCTCCCGGAGGACGCCGACTGGGACGCTGCGCTCGCGCACGCGGCCGCGGGCCGCCACCTCGAAGCGCTCGAGACGGTCCGGGCGAAGCGCCTGACCGACGATCCCGCGTGGAAGGACGCGCGTCGCACGGGCCCGCTCATGGAGTGGGAGACGGCGGCCCTCGACCGGTTCGAGGCGCAGATGATGACGCTCGAGCTCGCGCCCCTCCGCGACTGGCTCGGACGGCTCGCGTCCGCCCTCCTCTTCCCCGAGTCCCGGGCGCGGATGGAGGCCCTGCGGCGGAAGCTCGTCGAGGCGGGGAAGATCGGGATCGACGACGTGCTCGCCGGCGCCGACGCGGAGGCGCGGAAGAAGCTCGAGGCGCACCTGAAGCGGTTCGGCGGCGCGCCCGGGACCGATCCGGACGCGCCGGTGGAGCTCGTCGTCGGTCCGAGCGCGGCCGTCGTGGACCGCCAGCTCCAGTCGCTCCGCGCGCGGAACAAGGACCGGGAGATCCCCGTCGAGCCCCTCCCGATCGACAGCCGGCAGGCGAGGAACGACCGCCGCGTCGAACAACTGGAGAAGCTCCGCCAGCGGCAGGCGGAGGCGATGCTCGACCCCATCGCGGGCGGCCTCGCGTGGCTGGCGCTCCACCAGAACGAGGACGGCTCGTGGAGCGACGCGGGCGTGGCGGCGCGGTGCAAGGCGCTCGGGCACGAGAAGACGCCGTGCCTCGACCGGACCGGGATGAACGCGAACGCGTCCTTCCGCCTCGGGGCCACGGGGCTCGCCGTGCTCGCGTTCCTCGACTTCCGCGACCAGGACATGGCCCGGCACTTCGAGCCGACGCTCACGCTCGGCGTGGACTGGCTCCGGAAGCAGATCCGCGAGGACGGTTCGTTCCCGCAGACGAGCTACGAGGCGGCGATCGCGGTGATGGCGCTCGGACAGGCCGCGCGCGCGTCGAAGTCCCCGGGCGTGATGGCCGACGCGCAGCGGGCGCACTGGTGGCACGCGATCAAGCAGTCGACCGACGGCGGCTACCGCTACCGGATCGGCGAGCAGCCCTCGGACCTCTCCGTGACGGGGTGGTACGCGCAGGCCTACGAGGCCGTCCGCGACGCCGGCGGGCAGACGCCCACGGGCCACGCGGAGAACTTCGCGAAGTATGTGAAGTCCTGCCAGGTCGCCGGCGCATCCGACAAGTTCGCGTACCAGGCGGGGCGCGGCGAGAAGCGGACGCTCCGCGGCGTGGGCATGCTCACCCTCGCCGTGACCGACCCCGAGGAGACGGCGAAGCAGAAGGATGCCTGGGCGGAGTCGCTGGCGAAGGAGGACAAGCAGGACCGCGTGGACATGTACGCGGTCTACTACGACGTCCGCGTCGAGCTCGCGCTCCGCGGGAACCTCTCCGCGAAGCGCCGCGCGCTCCTGGCCGACCTGCCCCGCACGCTCCAGTGCCGCGAGCTCCCGTCGGCGGGCGCCTTCGCGAAGGGGAGCCAGATCCCCGCGGGGAAGAAGGAGCCCGCCACCGCGTGGAAGGAACCCGGCGGCCTCCTCGACCGGGGCGGCACCGTCGTCACGACCGCCCTGGGCGTGCTGACGATGGAGCACGCCCTTTATCGCCGCTGACGCGGAGCGGTCACCACGCCCGGCCGAGCGCCCGGTCCACCTCGCGGCGCACGGCGCGGAGGCGGCCGGCGAGTTCCGCCGGGAGCCGGGGCGACGCGCGGAGGAGCGACGTGACGCCCTTCCCGAGGTCGGTCAGGATCTCGCCGGACGTGGACCCGAGGAGCGCGCGGTCGAGCACGTCGGCCGCGTCGGGGCGGCCCGCGGCGCGGAGCGCGGCGGCGGCGGCGCGGACCTCCGCGTGGATGTCGGTCGGCACGGGCTACTCGGGCCGCATCAGCGGGAAGAGCACCGAGTCGCGCAGGTTGTCCTGTCCGGAGAGGAGGGTCACCATGCGGTCGATGCCCATGCCCCAGCCCGACGTGGGCGGCATGCCGTACTCCATGCAGAGGAGGTAGTCCTCCTCGGTCGGCATGGCCTCATCGTCGCCGCCGGCGCGGGCGGCGGCCTGCTCCTCGAAGCGGCGGCGCTGGTCCTCGGGGTCCACGAGCTCCGAGTAGGCGTTCACGACCTCCCACGTGTTCACCACGAGCTGGAAGCGGTCGGTGATCGTCGGGTCGGCGTCGTTCCGCCGCGCGAGCGGCGAGAGCTCGATCGGGTGCCCCACGATGAACACCGGCTGGACGAGGTGCGGGCGCACCGTCTTCTTGTAGACGTGGTCCACGAGGCTCCCCCACGACACCTTCGCGAGGTCGTCCTCCCAGAGCCCGTTCGCGCGCACCCACGCGCGGAGCGACTCCGGGTCGCGGTCGCGGAGCACGTCGAGACCCGTGCGCTCGCGGATGAGGTCCGTGATCCGCCGCCGCGGCCACGCGCCGGAGAAGTCGAGCACGACCTCGTTCCCCGCGGCGTCGCGGCGCGTCACCGCGAGCCCGCCGGTCACCTTCTCGACCGCCCGCTTCACCAGCGCCTCGGTGAAGTCCATGTTCTCCTCGTAGGACCACCACGCCGCGTAGTACTCCAGCATCGTGAAGTCCTGGAGGTGGCTCGGGTCCATGCCCTCGTTGCGGAAGCAGCGGGCGAACTCGTAGACGCGCTCGTAGCCGCCGACGAGGAGGCGCTTCAGCCACGTCTCCGGCGCGATGCGGAGCGTCACCGGCATGTCGAGCGCGTTGTGGTGCGAGAGGAACGGGCGCGCGAGGGCGCCGGAGGCCTTCGTCTGGAGGACGGGCGTGTCCACCTCCTCGAACCCGTGCGCGTCGAGGTGCTCGCGGATCGCGCGGATCAGGGCGGTCCGCATGCGGAAGCGCGCGCGGGTCTCGTCGTTCGTGAGGAGGTCGAGGTAGCGCTGGCGCCAGCACGTCTCGCGGTCGGTGACGCCGGACCACTTCTCGGGGAGCGGGCGGAGGCCCTTCGAGAGGATGCGGACCTCCAGCGCGTCGAGCGTCCGCTCGCCGGTGCGCGTCGTCCACATCGCGCCCCGCACGCCGAGGAAGTCCCCCGTGTCGAGCGCCTTCCGCATGAGGTCGAGGTCGGCGTCGGGCAGCGACCCGGCGCGGAACGAGACCTGGATGCGGCCCGCGCGGTCCTGGAGCGTCAGGAACGTGAGCTTCCGGCTGATCTCGCGCCGCGCCATGACGCGGCCGCAGAGCGACACCTCGCGGGTCTCGTCCGGGAGCGCGCGGGCCTCCTCCGACGTGTGCGTCCGGTGCCAGCGGTCGGGGTACGGGTTCACTCCGGACGCCCGGAGGAGGTCCCGCTTGGCGCGCCGCGCTTCGATCTGGTCTTCGGCCATGATTCCGAAAAGGTAACGCCGGAGTCGCGGCCCCGTCGCTGTTTCGGTACGCCCGAATCGAGGCGGGACCGGCACTGCGCCGCCGTTCCGGCCCCGCGATCGGCGGCACCCGGCGCACATCGCCGCATCACGATTCCGAGCCCCCAATCCACGAAACGAGCGGCGAGGGCGTCGCGTTTGATGCGCGCATGCCCGCAGGACTCGCGCTCCGGACCCTTGCCGCGGTGGCCCTCGCCTCCGGGGCCGCCGCGTCGCTCGTCGCGTCGGGCGGCGGCGGCGGACGCGTGGGGCACGACGGCCCGCTCTTCTTCGCCGAGCAGCCGGGCCTCCGGCTCGAGTACCACGCGATCTCGGGACGCGAGCGCATGTTCGACCCGAGGTCGGGCCGCCCCGCCGGCACGCCGGAGGACGCGGCGCGCCTCCGCGACCGCCTGCTCCGGCGCTTCGACGCGGCGAGCGAGGAGCAGCTCCGCGCGCCGTGGCGCGCGTCGATCGAGCAGATCTCGAGCCTCGGCTACTTCTGACGGCGGTTCGCGCGGACGGCCGCGGCGTCGCAGGGAGCCTCGAACGCCCTGCGCCTGGACCTGTGACGAGGGGGCCCGCGTGACGAACGGTTCCGGGACGAGAACGCCGCGGTCAGCCGCGCCAGGCCGCCGCTTCCTCGCGGCCGAGCAGGTATGCGAGGACCGACGTCGGGAGGCGGACGAAGACCGTGGGCAGCCCCTCGATCCGGGCGTGTCCGGGCTCGGTGCCGGCGGGGCACGCGAGGAGCACCCCGGGGACGTGCGCGCGGCGGCAGAGCGCCACGGCCGGGTCCTTCGACGTGACGCTCGCGCCCTCCACGGTCTGGAACGCGAGGAGTCCGCCCTTCCCGTGCACCACCAGGTCCACGTCGCGGAGCGACCGCGGGTCGTGCCAGTAGCCGATCTTGTGCGCGCCGCCGTAGCGCCGCATCACGTGACGGGCGAGGCAGGTCACGTACGCCGTGTGCGTCTCGGCGGGCGCGGCGTCCGCGCTGCCGTCGTCGAGGAGCGCAGCCGCGCGGAGAGACGAGTCGGCGATCACGAACTTGTAGCGCGGCTTGTTCGACTCCTCCCCCGTCTCGTCGGTGGGCGGGATCTTCCGCACGAGGAAGCACTGCTCCAGCACGGCGAGGTGGGACGACACCGTCGAGGGCGAGATGCCGACCAGGTTCGCGTAGCGCTGGACCGGGAAGATCTCGCCGCTGTGCAGGCAGAGGTAGAGGAAGAGCCGCTTCAGCTCGTCGAGGTTCCGCGGCTCCACCTGCACCGAGGCGTCGCGACGGAACGCGCGCTCGGCGATCAGGTCGTGGAGGAGCGGCCCCGCGCCGTCGGCCGAGGTCGCGGCGAGCGCGGGCAGACCGCCCGAGTAGAGGTAGCGGCGGAACTGGCGCACGTCGGCCTGGGCGAGCGCGGTGCAGAGGCGGCGGAGATCCTCGATCGGAAGCTTGTGGAGGTCGGCGACCGACGGCACGTTCGCCTTGGCGAGCGGGTCGGCCCCGTGCATCCGGAGGTACTCGAAATAGGAGACCGACGGCACCTGCACGGACCACCACCGGTCGAACTGCGTCTCCGTGAGGAGCGCGCGCTCGATCGTCTCGACGGACTCGGTGGCGACGATCCGGTAGCCCTGCCCGTCCTCGCCGAAGAGGCCCTTCACCTGCGAGTCCCAGTCGCGGGCGCAGTGGACTTCGTCGAGGAGCAGCACGGCCTGCGCGTCCCCGAGGCCGGTCGCCTCGCGGTGCGCCTCGAGGATCCGCGCCACGGGCACGGTGCTGAAGATCGGGTGCTCGCAGGACAGGTAGACGATCGCGCGCGGGTCCATGCCCCCGGCGACGAGGTCCTCCGCGAGCTGGTAGAGCATCGTCGTCTTCCCGGCGCCGCGCATTCCGGAGAGCAGCATCACGCAGCGCTGCGAGTTGGTCCCCGCGACATGGCTCTTGCACGCGGCGAGGACCGCGCGGCGGAACGAAGGAAGCGCGAGCTTCCGCCCGGTCCACCACGGGTTGAACCCGTGGAGCACGCGAAGGATGTCGGAGGGGCCGAAGACCGAGAGTCGGTGCATGCTCATCTTTCCCGCGCCGGCTGCCCCGATGCTGGACGAACCGCAGGCAGGTCGCGCCGGGCGCCGGGAATGGTAGTCACTTGTCAGAACTCTCGGCAGCGGTTCCGCGCGACTTGCGCACGGCGACGGGGAATCCCGGGCCCGGCGCGGATTGCGCGGAACTTCTCCGGATTCGCGCAACCGCGGCGCCGCGAGCGGCGTCACCCGTGGCTCCCTGCGGGACACGCGGGGCGGGCCATCCGGTGACCGGCGACGCACGCTCCGCCGTTCGTTCCGCCGCCGCCGCCATGGTGGCGACCGCGGCGCTCGCGCTCGGCTGCGCGGACGCGCCGCGCGCGGTGGACGGAGTCCTCCTGGTCGTGCTCGACACCACGCGGGCCGACCGCTGTTCGTTCACGGACAGCCGTTCGATCACGGACAGCCGTTCGATTGCTAACGGTCCGACCGACGCGCTCCGCACCACGCCGCGTCTCGAGGAGTGGGCGGAGTCGTCGGTCGTCTTCACCGACGCGTGGAGCCCCGGGTGCTGGACGGCCCCCACGACCGCGAGCCTCTTCACGGGACGCCCTCCCGACCGGCACGGACTCCGGAACGGACGCGCGCTCCGGCTCGCCCCCGAGGCGACCACGATCGCGGAACGGCTCGCGTCCGCCGGGTGGGACACGGGACTCTTCTCCTGCAATCTCCTCGTGTCCCGCGAGTGGGGACTGGACCAGGGGTTCGGGACCGACGTGCGCGCGTTCGAGTCCGTCCGGAACCGGCCGGCCCCCGCCGCGCAGGCGCTCGGCCCGGCGGCCGAGTGGATCGAAGCCCGGCGCGCGGCCGGGCGGCCATGGTTCTGCTGCATCGTGCTGATGGAGCCGCACACGCCGTGGGACCCGGGCCCGGAGGCGGCGGGGATGTTCGTCCCCGCGGACCTCCCGCCGGCGCACGTCCGCGACGCGCGCCGCATCGGCAAGCTGGAGTCCCTCGGCTGGGGCCTCGGCTGGGCGCCCGAGCCGCCGGGCGTCATGCGCGCCGCATCCGTGCTCTACGACGCGGAGGTCTTCGAGGCGGATCGGGCGGTCGGCGCGTTCCTCGACCGTCTCGGCGGCGCGAAGGGGCTCGAGCGCACGCTCCTCGTCGTCACGTCGGACCACGGCGAGGGGCTCGGCGACCACGGATGGATCGAGCACACGGTGCGGCTCCACCGCGAACTCCTCCGCGTGCCGCTGCTCGTGCGGCTGCCGGGCCGGTTCGACGGCGGGCGGCGCGTCAGCGACGTGGTCCGCCTCGAGGACGTGACGGAGACGATCGCGTCGGTCGCCGGGATCCCCCGCCACGCCGAGTCGGAAGGCGTCCCGCTCGACCGCGACCTCGCGGGGCGCGTGTCGTTCGCGCAGGAAGGCGCTGCGGCGTCGCGCAGCGAGTCGTTCGGACCCGGCCGCGCCCCGGGAGAGCTGCTGCTCTCGCGCGCGTCGCTCCGCTTCGGGCGCTGGCACGCGATCTTCGACGACGCCGGCGGCGTCGAGCTCTACGACGTCGAGGCCGATCCGGGCGAGCTCCGGAACGTCGCCGCGGAGGAGCCGGACGTCGTCGCGGCGGCATCGAAGATGCTCGAGGGCCGCGACTGGCGGTGACGCGGACCGCGGCCGTAAGCGTTCACCCGGATCATTCACGAGGGTTCGCGCGAGAACGGCATACAACTCGCGGACTGCCTGCACTGTACGTCGATTCCGCAGCCGGTCGCCCGGCGACAGACTGTCCTGGCCGAGATCCGCGGGATGCGATGCAAGGAGGAGACCGCAGAGCGACTTCGGCAAGTCGGTCAAGGGCTCCGACGCAGCAGCGCGCCCGCGGGCTCGGCCAGGCGCGAACTCTCGTGAATGATCCGGGTTCAGGACTTCGAGGCGGGACCGGACGCGGCCGCGACGGCGCGGGCCTCCTCCATGAGTCGGCGGCCCTCCTCCGCGCTGATCTCCTCGCTGTCCTCGGCGAGGCGGAGGAGCTGGCGCGCGGCCTCCTGGAGGATCGCCCGGGCGCCCGGGTAGCGCTGGTCGATCTCGAGGATGCGGGTCAGCGCGATGGCCGCGCGGGCCGGCGAGCCCTGCGCCATGCGCACGTCCACGAGGGCGGAGAGCGCGCGGAGCGCCTCGTCCGTCTTCCCCGTGCCGAGCAGCAGCTCGCAGTACTCCTCGAGCAGCTCCGCGTCGGCCGGGCGGCGCTCGACCGCCTCGCGCAGGTACGGCGCGGCCTCGGCCGGCTGCCCGTACCCGCGGTAGATCAGCCCCACGCGGTGGTAGTGCTCTGCCGCGCGGTCGGTCTCGTTCAGGTAGAGCAGGGCGCGGGCGAGCCCGCGGTGCGCGTCGGGGCACGCCGGGTCCACGCGGAGCATCTCCTCGTACGCCTCGCGGGCGTCGTGGAAGCGGGAGACCGACATGAAGTAGCCGGACAGACGCCGGAGGTGCGAGAGCGCGCGGGTTCCGTCGCCCGACGCGACGTGCGCGCGGGCGAGCAGGCGGCGCGCGGCGTGGTCGGAAGGGTCGATCTCGAGGATCTCGTCGAGCGCCGCGACGGCACCGCGGTGGCGCCCGGCGCGCGTGAGCGTCTCCGCGCACTCGCGGAAGAACGAGACCGCGAGGTCGCGCTCGCCGATCTGCGCGTACGCGCGGCCGAGCTGCGTCGCGGCCGACGACGCGAGGCCGCCGGACTCGCGGAACCGCGCCTCGATGCGCCGGAGCTGCCCGAGCCGGGCGGAGGGGTCGTTCCATCCCGTCGCCCCGAGCACGAACCCGATCTGCTCGGAGAGCGCCTGGATCGCGAGGTCGCCGCGCCCCGTGCGCTGGAGGAGCTCCGCGAGGCGGAAGCGGACGGACCATCCGCCGGGGCAGAGCGTCTGCGCGCGGCGGTACCGGTCGATCGCGGCGTCGAGCTGGCCCGCGGCGTGGAGCGCGTCGCCGGCCCTGCGGTGGGCGTACGCGGAGCGGCGCTTCCGGCCGGTCTGCTCGTCGAGATCGGCGAGAAGCTTCCACGCGGAGGCTTCCGCCGGCGCGAGACGCACCGCGCGGCGCGCCGAGGCGCGCGCGCCGGGGACGTTCCCGCGCGACGCGCGGAGCGATGCGACGGAGAGCAGCGCCGCGGCCGCGTCCGCCGTGCTCCCCGCCTCCTCGAGGATCGTCACCTCGAGGTCGCGGAGGTCGAGGTCGTCCGGCATCAGCTTCACGGCGCGGCGGACGGCCTGCACGGCCCCCGCGGCATCCTTCGCCTCGCGGCAGCGCTGCGCCTGGCGCGCGAAGAGCTGCGCGGCCTTGTCGGTCGCGCCGATCTGCTCGTACACCTCGGCGAGAGGGAGGACGATCTGGAAGCCCTCGACGCCGAGCTCGTTCACGCGCTCGAGCACGCGGGCCCGCTTCTCCGGCGGGAACTCCCCGCGGCGGTTCTCGGCCAGCATGAGGAGCTCGAAGGAGTTCTTCGGACGGAGCCAGCCGCGCGTGCGGAAGCGGTAGAAGCACTCCAGCGCGTCGTAGCGGTTCAGCCGCATGTCGCGGAGGACCTCGCGCATGTCGCGGACGCCGTCGATCAGGAGGATGAACTCCCGCTCGATCGGGTCGGGGACGAGGCGCTCGAGGGACTCGAGGCTCGGGATCTGGAGTTCGTAGACGTCGCGGAGGGACGGCGTCACCTCGTTGAACTTCGCGATGTCGTCGATGATCTTCGTGCACTGGAGGAGGAGGGAGTCCACGTCCACCGGCTCGCCCACGGCGACCAGCGTCGGGTCCTCCTGCACGCGGCGGTCCTCCGCGCCGTAGAACTCGAAGCCCACGTTCTTCCAGTAGAAGATCTCGAGGACTTCCTCCACGGCCTGGTAGATCGCGGCGCGGCGGACCTGCGCGGGCGTCGTGACCCCGCGGGAGACGAGCCAGCGCGCGAGCGGGCCCTCGGAGGGGTCCTTCTCGACGGCCTCGATCGCCTGGCGGAGCGGCGCCTTCTCGACGGCGCGGTAGTTCCAGAGCACCTTCTCCATCGACACGCGGGGCTTCTTCACGAGGACGCGGATCAGCTTGTTGCGGTCGATCTCGAGGTACTTCGCGCGCCCCTCGCTGCGGACGGCGAGCACGCCCACCTTCAGGTTGTTGGACAACGCCTGGAGGAGGATGCCGAAGTCGAATAGGTCGAGGGACACGAGCCCGTTCATCAGGGCCCGTATCGGAACCCGGGGCTCTCAAATTGAGGGCTGTCCGGAATGGTTCTACCATTCCGATCCGCCCCGCGTCGGACGCGCGGACGCGTCCGACGCACCCGTCTCCTCCGGAGGACCCCCGCCTTGAAGAAGTCACCGAAGACGCAGCGCACGAGCCCGCTCCTCGGCGGCCGGAAGATCCTTCCCCGCCCCGTCGCCGCGGGCGTCACGGTGAAGGACCTGATCGACAACGCGTTCTGCGCATACAACGGCGCGCGGCTCCGCGAGGGCGCGCGGCTCCTCTCCGAGAAGATGCTCGCCGCGGACTCCGTGGTCGGGCTCTCCGTGAGCGGCGCGCTCACCCCCGCCGGACTCGGGATGAGCTGCCTCATCCCGCTGGTCGAGGCGGGCTTCGTGGACTGGATCATCGCCACGGGCGCGAACCTCTACCACGACACGCACTTCGCGATCGGGAAGGACCTCGTGGCCGGGCGTCCGGACCTCGACGACCGGCGCCTCCGCGACGAGGGCGTCGTGCGCATCTACGACGTGCTCTTCGACTACACGGTGCTCCTCGACACGGACCTCTTCTTCCGGAAGACGATCGAGGCGCCGGAGTTCCAGCGCCCGATGTCCACCGCCGAGTTCCACCACGCGATCGGGCGGTACGTCGCCGAGCGCGAGCGCGTGATCGGGCGCGGGCGGAAGAGCTTCCTCGCGGCGTGCTTCGAGCACGACGTGCCCGTCTTCACGTCGAGCCCGGGCGACAGCTCGATCGGCATGAACGTCGCGGCGCGCGGGCTCTTCGGGAACAAGCTCGTCTTCGACGTGAACGCCGACGTGAACCAGACCGCCGCGATCGTGCTCCACGCGAAGCGCGAGGTCGGGAAGTCGGCGGTGTGGATCCTCGGCGGCGGGAGCCCGAAGAACTTCATGCTCCAGACCGAGCCGCAGCTCCAGGAGGTGCTCTTCGTGGACGAACGCGGGCACGACTACTTCCTCCAGGTGACCGACGCGCGGCCCGACACCGGAGGTCTCTCCGGCGCTACGCCCGGCGAGGCCGTCACGTGGGGCAAGGTCGATCCCGACCAGCTCCCCGACACGGTCGTCGCCTACGTGGACTCGACCGTCGCGCTCCCGCTCCTCACCGGCTACGCGCTCACCGCGCGGAAGCCGCGGAAGCCCCGCCGCCTCTTCCGGAAGCTCCCGCAGCTCATGGACGTGCTGCGCGCGGAGGCCGAGCGCGGCACGCGGAAGCACGAAGGCAAGACGACCCGCCTCGGGCACCGCTGAAGCTCAGCGCACGCTGAGCGTCGTCGTCTCCCCCGGAGGGTCCCCGGGGCGGGACCCGACGACGACGACGCGCGCGCCCGGGTCGATCCAGCCGAGGCCGGCGGCGCGGGCGATCCCGCGGAGCTCCGCGGCCTCGCCGGTCCCCGCCGCGGCGACGACGGGCCGCACCGCGCCGTCGAGCGCGAGGCT
>JAJVHW010000122.1 GCA_022072415.1 Planctomycetota bacterium | reverse complement strand
CGCGGCGCCGGCGCCGCCCGCCGCGATCCGCACGTGCGGGGGGACCGCCGCACGCACCGTCGCGAGGAGCGCGTCGGCATCGACGCCGCCGCGGGTCATCGACACGCTCACCACGAGCGCCGCCGCGCCGGCCTCCCTGCACGCCGCCGCGATGTCGTCGGAGGGAGTGTCGCCCCCGAGGATCACCGGACGGAGCCCGCGCGACGCCGCGAGCGTGGCGCACATCTGCAGACCGAGCACGTGCCGGTCTCCGGCGAGCGTGGCAAAGGCCACCGGGAGCGAACTGCGGCGGGGGCGCACGGAGTTCCGCAGCGCGCGCAGGTGGTCGTCCACGATCTCCGACACGAAGTGCTCGTGCCGGACCGCGATCCGCTGCTCGGCCCACGCGCGCCCGACCGCCTCGAGGATCGGCGCGATCCGCGACGTGAGGTGCCCGAGCATCGGCTCGCCGCGCCGCCGCACGCGGACAAGGCGCCGGATCGCGGCACCGTCGAACCTTCGGGCGGCCTCGACCACCGACGCCGCGTCGCGGTCCACCGGCGTCGCGGCGGCGGCGACGACCACGCGGAGGCTCTCCGGGGGCATCCGCAGCGCGATCGACGGCCGCACGCCGCGGACGACCGCCTCCGCGACGGTGCGGAGCCACGCCGCGTCGGCCGCGTCGTACCTGCGGTGCCCGGACGGGCGCCGCCGGGCCGTGGGCCTGCCGTATCGGCGTTCCCAGATGCGGAGCGTCTCCACGGGGACGCCGCACGCGCGGGAGAGCGCGCCGATCGAGAGGGGCTTCTGCGGAGGAAGTGTGGTGTCTGTCATGTCCATCTCGTGAACCGTTCAACCGTCCAGAATATTTCCTGGACGAGAATCGGTCTGCAAGGTGTTTTCCGGGGCGTGAGCGCGACCGCCGCGTCCGAGACCCGAATTGCCGTCCTGAACGGCGCTCCGGTCCGCCCCGGGCGGCGGCACGTCCTCTACTGGATGACCGCGGCGCGGCGGACCCGGCGGAACTGGGGCCTCCAGCGCGCGGTCGCGGCGGCGCGGAGGTTCGGGCGTCCGCTCGTCGTGCTGGAGGCGATCCGGGCCGGCGCTCCGTGGGCGAGCGCCCGCACGCACCGGTTCGTGATCGACGGGATGCGCGACCAGGCGGCGCGCTTCGGCGCCGCGGGCGTCGCGTACCACCCGTACGTCGAACCGCGGCACGGGCACGGGCGCGGGCTCGTCGAGCGTCTCGCGGCGGACGCGTGCCTCGTCGTCGCGGACCAGTTCCCCGCGTTCTTCGTGCCGCGGATGCTCGCCTCCGCGGCGTCGCGCCTCGACGTGAAGCTCGAGGCCGTGGACTCGTGCGGCCTCCTCCCGCTCCGCTCCGCGCCGCGCGCGTTCCAGACGGCGATGGCCTTCCGCCGCTTCGCGCAGGGCGAACTCCCGTCGGCGCTCGCGGAGCAGCCGAAGGAGGACCCGCTCGCGGGCCCTCCGCTCCCGGCGGGTGCCGTTCCCGACGACGTGGCCGCCCGCTGGCCCGCGGCCGACGCGCGGCTCCTCGAAGGAGACCCGTCGGCGCTCGCGTCGATCGCGGTCGACCACGGCGTGCCTCCGGCCCCGGTGACCGGCGGCGAGCGCGCGGCGCAGCGCCTCGTCGCGTCGCTCCCCGGGAAGCTCGCGCGGTACGAGGACCGGAATCATCCCGACGAGGGCGCCACGAGCGGCCTCGCGCCGTACCTCCACTTCGGGCATGTGTCCCCGGCCGACGTGTTCGCCGCGGTCGCGGCGTCGTCGGGATGGACCGCGCCCGAGACGTGGCCGCGGCCGACCGGACGCCGCGAAGGCTGGTGGGGGATGCCGCCCGCCGCGGAGGGCTTCCTCGACCAGATCGTCACGTGGCGCGAACTCGGATACTCCGCGTCCCACCGGCTCGGCGCCGACTTCGAGCGCTTCGAGTCGCTCCCGGCGTGGGCGCTGGCGACGCTCGGGAAGCACCGCGGCGACGCGCGGCGGCACGTCTACGGCCGCGATGCGCTGGAGCGCGCCGAGACGCACGATCCCGTCTGGAACGCCGCGCAGCGCGAGCTTCGCGAGACCGGCACGATGCACAACTACCTCCGCATGCTCTGGGGCAAGAAGGTCATCGAGTGGTCGCGCACGCCCGAGGAGGCGTTCGACGCGCTCGTCCACCTGAACAACCGCTGGGCCGTGGACGGACGGGACCCCAACTCGTGGTCGGGGATCTCGTGGTGCTTCGGGCGGTTCGACCGCCCGTGGGGGCCGGAGCGGCCCGTCTTCGGCACCGTGCGGTGGATGTCGAGCGAGGCGGCGCTCCGGAAGATCCGCATGAAGGAATGGCTGCGCCGGTACGGGCGCGAAGGAGTCGCATCGTGAAGAAGCTCTGGAAGTTCGCCGCGGGAGCGGCGCTGCTCGCGGGGATCGCGTCGCTCGCGTCGTGCCGCACGGTGCACGAACGCCGCGATCCGACGGGCGAGCCGTTCCCCGCGGTGACCGGAACGTCGCTCGACGGACGCGAGACGGCGCTCCCGGGCGCGTTCTCGGGGAAGCCGGTCGTCTTCCTCGTCGGGTACGAGCAGTCGAGCCAGTTCGACATCGACCGGTGGCTGCTGGCGCTCTCCGATGCGGGCGTGGACGTCGCGGTGCGCGAGGTCCCGACGATCCCCGGCATGGTCCCGGGGCTCTTCTCCGGATGGATCGACGGCGGGATGCGCCGCGGGATCCCGCAGGAGGACTGGGGCGCGGTGGTCACCGTGTACGGCGACGGCGACCGGATCGCGAGATTCACCGGGAACCGCGACGGGCTCCCCGGGCGCGTGCTGCTCCTCGACGGGGCCGGGCGCGTCGCGTTCTTCCACGACCGGGGCTTCTCCCCCGGAGCGTTCGGGAAGCTGCGCGACGCGCTGGCCGCCGTGCGGTGACGTCCGCCGTCGGCGCCGGAGCCGTCCAGCCCGGATCATCCACGAAGGTTCGCGCCTGGCCGAGCCCGCGGGCGGGCTGCTGCGTCGGAGACCTTGACCGACGTGCCGAAGTCGCTCTGCGGTCTCCTCCCTGCATCGCATCCCGCGGCTCTCGGCCAGGACAGACCATCGCCGCTTGGACGACCGCGGATCGCCGTACGGTATCGACGTACGGTATCGACGTACGACATCGACGTACGGTATCGCCGTACGGCGCAGGCAGTCGCAGCGCTGGATGCCGTTCTCGCGCGAACCCTCGTGAAGGATCCGGCTAGCGCTGACGCCCGGTCCGGATCCACGCCTCGACGAGCTTGATCTGCTCGTTCGTGACGCGTCCGCCCTTCGGCATGCTCCCAACGCGCATGAGCCCCAGCGACTGCGCGGCGTATCCGCGGACGCCGACGTAGCCGGCGGCCCACGAGTGGCAGCTTGCGCACTCCTGGCGGAAGATCTGCGCGACGCCGTCGTTCTCGAACGACACGGTCGCGAGCCCGTTCGAGAGGTTCGCGTTCGCGAGCTGCAGGGCGGGGAGCTTCACGTTGATCGTGCCCGTGACCTCGCCGGCCGACGCGCCCACGTCGAGCGTGTGGATGCCGGTCGAGATGCACGACGTCGCCGGAAGGCGCGCGGTGCGTCCGGTCCCGACCACGGGGTCCGTGAGGCGGCCGCCCTGCGGGTCGAAGAGTCCGGGCAGGTTCACCGTGGCGCCGGGGCCCGCCTTGAACGTGCCGGAGACCACTGAGTCCGCGAGCACGGGGATGTCCAAGGTGGCCTGCCCGAAGGGACCGACCGCGATCTTCTTCGGCCACGCCGGCTTCACCTGGAGCTTCCACACGCCCTGGCCGTCGCCCGCGGCGGTGATCACGAAGGAGTACGCGCCGGTCTGCGACGCGACGAGCCCCTCGGACCGGTACGAACGCGCGTCCGGCGAGTAGCCGATGTCCACGGGGTCGCCCGCGGGGTCGCGGAGGTCGAGCCCGGCGGTGAACGACGCCTTGAACTTCACGTCGAAGGGCTCACCCGCGACGAGGTCCACGGTCACGGTGTCGGTCTCGCCGTCCACGGTGGAGATGTCGCCCCTCGCCGTGCCGCCGACGCCGAGGTCGGCCGACGCGTCGCCGGTGGCGAGGGCGGAGCCCGCCTGGATCGCCAGGGCGGACGCGAGCCCGGCGGCGGAGAGGATCTGCAGGATCGGTCGCATGAAGTTCACTCCTTGCGCCCGGCGGTCCCGACGCGCGTCGCTGCGGTGTCTCCGTCGCGGCCTCCGCACGTTGCGGCGGCGCGCGTCGGAGAACGTGACGCGGGTCTTCGTCCGGGCGCGCGGAACATCGGCGCCCCGCGGGGCGCGCCGAAGATCCGGAGCGGCGAAAGGCAATCTACCCCGTCGCGCCATGACGGGGCGTTCAGGGTGCGCCCGGGGATGACGCCGCGTTCACGCGGCCGTCATGCGCCGGACGCGCCGGCCTGCGCGGACAGCTCGCGCTTCCACCGCCGGAGCTCCGACGCGACCTGCTTCGTCGCGGTGCCGCCGGCGTGCGCGCGGCGGTCCACGGCGGTCTTCGGGTCCAGCGCGGCGGCGCATCCGCGGAACCTCGGGTCGATCCGGGCGAGCGAGCGCTCGTCCATCTCCGAGAGGTCCTTCCCGCGACCGTCGAGCTCGCGGACGAGGGCGCCGACGGCCTCGTGCGCGTCGCGGAACGGGAGGCCGCCGCGGACCAGGTGGTCCGCCAGCTCCGTCGCGAGAAGGTGCCCGCGGGCGAGCAGTGCGCCGGCCGACTCCTCGCGGAAGCGGCTCCGTGCGACGGTGTCCGCCATCACGAGCACGCAGCTCCGCACGGTGTCGGTCGCGTCGAACACGGCCTCCTTGTCCTCCTGGAGGTCGCGGTTGTACGTCATCGGCAGGCCCTTCAGCGTCGTGAGCATCGCCGCGAGATGCCCGAACACGCGCCCCGACTTTCCGCGCGTCAGCTCCGCGCCGTCGGGGTTCCGCTTCTGCGGCATGATCGAGCTGCCGGTCGAGACCTCGTCGCCGAGCTCGAGGAGCCGCCACTCCGACGACGCCCAGAGGCACACGTCCTCCGCGAGCCGCGAGAGGTGCGCCTGGAGGAGCGAGAGCGCAGCGAGGTACTCCACGGCGAAGTCGCGGTCGGAGACGGAGTCCATCGAGTTCCGGGAGACGTCGCACGCGAGGCTCCGCGCGACGGCCGCGCGGTCGATCGGGTAGGGGACACCGGTCGCGGCGCCGGAGCCGAGCGGCAGCACGCTGCACGCGTCCATGACGCGGATCATGCGCTCCGCGTCGCGCGCGAGCATCTCGACGTAGGCGAGGAGCTGGTGCGAGAGGAGGACGGGCTGTCCGCGCTGGAGGTGCGTGTAGGCGGGCACGACCACGCCCATCACCGCGTCGGCCTGCTGCACGAGCGCACGCTGGAGCGCAGGGATGTCCGTCGCGACGAACTGCACCGCCTCGTCGCGCACCCACAGCCGGAACGCGGTCGCGACCTGGTCGTTCCGGCTCCGCGCGGTGTGCACGCGGCGCCCGGCGTCGCCGAGGCGCTCGGTGAGGGTCCGTTCGATCCACGAGTGGACGTCCTCGTCGGGCCCCTCCACGCGGAGCTTCCCGGCCTCGATCTCGGCGTCCATCCGCCGGAGCTCGGCCACGAGCGCCTTCGCGTCCTTCGCGGGGATGATCCTCCGCGCGCCGAGCATCGCCGCGTGCGCCGCGGAGGCGCGGAGGTCGTGGCGCACGAGCCGCCGGTCGAAGCGGAGCGAGTCGCCCACCTCCCGCAGGGAGTCTGCGGGGCCGGAGGCGAACCGGCCCGACCAGAGGGCCCGGGACGGCTTCGGCGCGCGCGGTTTCGTCATCTGAGGTACTCCTCGGCGAGCGAGCGGTACACGGAGACCGCACGGGCGACTTCCGCCTCCTCGACCCACTCGTCGGCGGTGTGGCTGACTTCCGGGCGCCCGGGGCCGAGCACGACGCCCGGCACGTCGCGCACGTGGAAGAGGTCGGACACGCCGCCGAACGCCACGGGTGCGCCGGCTCCGCACGCGGCGAGCGCGGCGCGGACGAGCGGGTCGGCGGGGTCCGTCGTCACCGGCGTCATGCGGCCGCGGAGGAGCTCCACCTTCCCGTGGCGGAGCGCCTTCGGGACCTCGTCGGCCCACCACGCGTTCGGGTGCTCCGGCGTCGGGCGGAGGTCCAGCGTGAAGCGGCAGAGGGACGGGACGACGTTCGCCTTCGTGCCGCCCTCGATCAGCGTCGTCGTGCAGGTGGCACGGCCGAGGATCGGGTGCTCCCTCACGGCCGTCGCGGCGAGAGCGCGGACGGCGGCGAGGTCGTCCATCGCGAGGTCGATCGCGTTCCGCCCCTGCCACGGGCGCGCCGCGTGGGCGGCCTTGCCGTCCACGCGCACGACGATCCGCATGAGCCCCCGCTGCGCGGCGGCGGGCAGGAGGTTCGTCGGCTCCGCGATCACGGCTCCGGAGAGCGGAGGGAGCTCCGGGCGGAGCGCCTCGAGCCCCTGGCCGCCGGTCTCCTCGTCGCACGTCGCCGCGAAGAGGAGGGTCCCGCGGAACGCCCGCGACTCCGCGAGCGCACGGACCGCGAGCATCATCGCCGCGACGCCGCCCTTCGTATCGTTGGCGCCGAGCCCGAGGATCCGCCCGTCCTTCCGCTCGGCGGACCAAGGGTCGCGCGTCCATTCCGGCGACGCGGGCACGGTGTCGATGTGGCCCTGGAGGAGCAGCGTGCGGCCCGCGGACACCCCCTCGACCGCGCACCAGACGTTCCGCCCGGAGACGCGCGGCGCGAGCCCCCACGACGTGAGGATCTCCGCGATCCGCGCGACGAGCGCGGCCTCCCCGCCCGAGACGCTCCGGACCGAGACGAGCGCGGCCGTCAGCTCGCCCGCGTTCATGACTTCGAGACGAGCGTGCCCGCGCCGGTCTTCGTGAAGAGCTCCACGAGCAGCGTGTGGGGCTTCTCGCCGTTCAGGATGTGCACGCGCTCCACGCCGCCCTCGATCGCGTCGGTGCAGGCCTTCACCTTCGGGATCATCCCGCCGGAGATCACGCCGCGCTTGACGAGCCGCTGGATCTGCTCCGGGGTGATGCGCGAGATCAGCGACTTCGGGTCGTCCTTCTTCCGGAGCACGCCGTCCACGTCGGTCATGAAGAGGAACTTGTCGGCCTTCAGGTCGCACGCGAGCGCGGTCGCGACGGTATCGGCGTTGATGTTGAGGACGTTCCCCTTCTCGTCGGCGCCGAGGGGCGAGACGACCGGCACGTAGCCCGCGTCCATCAGCACGCGGAGGATGCCGGAATCGACTCCCACGATGTCGCCCACGTGGCCCATGTCGATCTCCCGCACCTCGCCGGTGGCCGGGTCCTTCATGCGCGTCGGCGCGCGGCGCTTCGCGTGGATGAGGCCGCCGGAGAGTCCGGAGAGCCCGACCGCCTCGAGCCCCTCCGCGCGGAGCGCGCCGAGCATGTCGATCGAGATCTTCCCCGCGAAGACCATCTTCGTCACCTCGAGCGTGTGCTCGTCGGTGATGCGCCGACCCTCGACGAAGCGCGGCTCGAGTCCGAGCCGGGTGGAGAGCTCGGTCGCCTGCGGGCCTCCGCCGTGCACGATCGTGAGGCGGATGCCCACGTTGTGGAGCAGCGCGAAGTCCTGCGCCATCGCGGCGAGGGCCGCCTTGTCGTCGGCGAGCGCGCCGCCGATCTTCACGAGAAACGTCTTCCCCCGGTGCTTCCGCAGGTAGGGGAGCGCCTGCATCAGGACGTCGACCTTCTTCACCGCACGCCTCCGAGGACGCGGGCGAGGACCGCCTGCGCCGTGGACAGACGGTTCCCGGCCTCGCGGTACACGCGCTGGCGGGGTCCGTCGAGGACCTCGTCGGCCACCACGACGTTCCTCCGCACCGGAAGGCAGTGCATGAAGACCGCGCGGTCGCCGTGCGCCATGGTCGCTTCGCGGACCGTCCAATGCCAATGCCGCTTCCGCGCGGCGAGGTGCGCGTCGGGGTCGCGATAGAGCAGCGGCGATCCCCAAGCCTTCGCGTAGACGGCGCGGGTCCCGCGGACGGCCGGCTCCTGCGCGTCGAACACGCGGAGCGACCCGCCGGGCGCGAGCTTCGAGCGCACGTCGTCGAGGAGCTTCGCGGGCGGCGCGAACTCGGGCGGCGCGGCGACGCGGATCTCCATCCCCATGCGCGCCGCGCCGCGGAGGAAGCACGCGGGAACGGCCAGCGGCAGCGCGCGCGGGTGGGGGGCCCACGTGAGCGTCACGGGCACGCCGGTCAGGTCGTCGCCGAACTCCTCCTGCATCGTCTGCAGGTCGGCGAGCGCCTGCAGCGGGTGGTCCATCGCGGACTCCATGTTCACGACGGGCACGCGGGACTCGCGGGCGACCTCGCCGAGCACGGGCTCGGCGAAGTCGGCGTCGAAGTCGGCGAGCCCCGCGAACGTGCGGACCGCGATCAGGTCGGCCATCTCGGCGAGGACGCGCACCGCGTCCACGAGGTGCTCCTGCGAGTCCCCGTCCATCACCGCGCCGCGCCGCGTCTCGAGCTTCCAGCTCTCGCCGCCGGAGGAGAGCGACACGACCGACGCCCCCTGCGTCTGCGCGGCGAGCTCCATCGAGGCCCGCGTGCGGAGCGACGGGTTGAAGAAGAGGAGGGCGACGCGCATCCCCGCGAGCAGGTTCCGGTCCGGCCCGTGCGCCTTGATCCGCGCGGCGAGCGCGAGCAGCGAACGGAGGTCGCCGCCGGGAAGGTCGTCGAGCGAGAGGAACCCGCGGGTCACGCGAGCACCTTCCGCAGCGCGGCGGCGAAGCGCGCGACGTGTCCGGAGCGGAGCGTGAGCGGCGCGAGGATGCGGAGCACCGCGGCGTCGCCGGGCGTCGATCCGGAGAGGATCCCGTGATCGCGGAGCGACTTGACGACGCCCTTCGCGTCGCGGTCGAGGACCACGCCGAGGAGCAGCCCGCGCCCGCGGGTGCCCCGCACTCCGGGGATGCCCTTCACGGCGTCCGCGATCTCCGCGCCCCGCTCGGCGGCGTTCTCGGCGAGCTTCTCGTCGCGGATCACGTCGAGAGTGGCGGACACCGCGGCGCACGCGAGCGGACCGCCGCCGAACGTCGTCCCCTGGTCGCCTTCCTTCACCTTCGCCGCGATCTCGTCGCGCGCGATCACCGCCGCGACGGGCACGCCGCTCCCGAGGCCCTTCGCCGACGTGATGACGTCGGGGCGGACGCGCGTCTCCGCGTGCGACCCGTACCACCACGCGCCCGTGCGGCCGACGCCCGTCTGGATCTCGTCGAACGCGAGGAGCGCGCCCGTGCGGTCGCAGAGGTCGCGGAGCCCCTGCAGGTACTCCGCCGTCGCGGTCGTCATGCCGCCCATGCTCTGGATCGGCTCGAGGAGGATCCCCGCCGTGCGCTCGGTCACCGCGCGCTGCGCCGCGCCGAGGTCGCCGAACGGAAGGAAGCGGTGGTCGGGGACTCCCGGCTGGTAGTCCTCGTAGTAGTGGCCGAGGTCGGTGGCGGAGAGCGCGCCCATCGTGCGGCCGTGGAACCCGTTCCGCATCGCGAAGAACTCGCGGCGGCCGGTGGTGCGCCGCGCGATCTTGATCGCGGCCTCGTTCGCCTCCGCGCCGGAGTTGCAGAGGAAGACCTTCGACATGCCCTCGGGCGCCGTGGCCGCGATCTTCCGCAGCGCCTCCGCGCGGCAGTCGTTGGCCATCACGTTGCTGTAGAAGAGGAGGCGCCCCGCCTGCTCGCGGATCGCCGCGACGACGCGCGGGTGGCAGTGGCCGGTCGCCGCCACGCAGTGGCCGCCGTAGAGGTCGAGCCACTCGCGCCCGTCGGCGTCCCACACCGTGCAGTCCTCGCCGCGCACGACCGCGATCGGGAGCTGGGCGTAGGTGGGGATCGCGAAGCGCGCCTCGTCGGCGCGGATCTCGTCTGTCGTGATGCGCGACGTCACGGGCGGCCTCCCGGCCGGCGGAGCCCCGCCGCCTCGTCGAGTCCGAACATCAGGTTCAGGTTCTGCACGGCCTGCGTGACCATGCCCTTCCCGAGGTTGTCGATGGCCGTGAGCACCACCGCCTCGGAGCCGGCGCTCCTCACCGCCACGTCGCAGAAGTTCGTCCCGCGCACGTGGATCACCTGCGGCGTGTCGGACCGCATGCGCACGAACGGGTCGTCTGCGTACTCCGACGCGAACACCGCGCGGAGCTCGTCGGTCGTCTGCGGACGCGCCAGCGGGATCATGAGCGTCGTGAAGATGCCGCGGGCGAAGGGGCCGGACTGCGGGACCATCCACCACGGCGTCGCGGGAGGCATCCCGTGCGCGGCGAGGCAGCGCGTCATCTCCGGGACGTGCTGGTGGTCGAGCACCTTGTAGGCGCGGACGTTCTCCGCGCGCTCGGGATGGTGCGTGCCCGCGGCCGGCTCGATGCCGGAGCCCGAGGACCCCGTCACCGCCACGTGCCGCACCGGCCCCGCGATCAGCCCCGCCTTCGCGAGCGGCAGCGCGCCGAGGAGCGCGCCCGTCGAGAAGCAGCCCGGGTTGGCGACGCACTGCGAGCCGCGGATCCGGTCGCGATTCGCCTCCGGAAGCCCGAACACCCAGCGGCCCGACGCGAGGTCGTCCGGGTTTGGATGGTCGGCTCCGTACGCGGACCTGTACGCCGCGGCGTCGCCGAGCCGGTGGTCGCCGGAGAGATCCGCGATCCGGAGCGTCGGCTTCGCGTCGAGGAGCTTCCGCGCCCACGACGCGGCCTCGCGGTGGGGGAGCGCCAGCACGAACGCATCCGGCTCCGACGCGAGGGCGTCGGTCGGCTCCGCGACGAACCGGAGCCGCTCGTGGAATCCGGCGAGGTGCGGGTGGACCGCGTCCACGCCCTTCCCGGCCGAGCTTCGCGACGTGACCGCGCAGACCTCGAAGGTCGGATGGTCGGCGAGCCACCGCAGCGTCTCGGCGCCGCCGTAGCCGCTTCCGCCGGCCACGGCGACCCGCATGCGGCGGCCCGTCAACCCAGGCACTCCTCGACGAGGTCGGTCAGCTTGTGGCCGTTGGTCCGCGCGTTCGCCGCGGGGATGCGCAGCTCCTTCGCCGCCCAGTCCTCGCCCGCGTCGTTGTCGGTCGCGGGGCCGGTGAGGACGTCGATGTCGATGCCCCAGCTCGTCATGAGCTTCACCGCGCCCCACGCGGCGACGAGGTCGTTCGCCGCCATCACGTGGCACTTCGTCCGCGCGAGGATCTCCCGGTCCTTCAGGATGTCCTGCACTCCGTAGTGGCCGATGATCCCGTCGCCGAGCTCCACGACGATCGCGTCCGGCCGGTCCGACGCGAGCTCCGCGAGGATCCGCCGCGCGTGCGCGCCCATGTCGGGCTCGTTCACGGTGGAGGGGAGGCCCATGTCGAGGAAGGACATCGTGCGCTTCGCGCCGTGGTCCTCCATGTTGAGGGTGTCCTTCAGGCACGCGACGCCGGTCAGCTTCGCGCCGTGGACGCGCCACCCGCGCTGGGTGAGCTTCCCGACGATGGTGGCCGCGGCGTGGGTCTTCCCCGCGCTCATGCACGTGCCCTCGACGAGGACCAGCGGGACGTCCGGCAGCGTCTCCGGCGCCGGCGGGAGCTCGCGGCGGATCGTGGCGACGCCGTCGCCCGCCTTCACGCCTCCGAGCACCTCGCAGAGGAGCGGCTTCCCCACGTCCGGCGTGCCCGACACGACGACGCCGAGGACGCCGCCGAGGTTCAGCACGTGGAGGCGGTCGCCGACCTTCAGCGTCTCCGGGATCTCGCCCACGAATCCGCGCAGCGCGCGGCGGCGCCCCAGCACGCCCGCGATCACGTCGTCGCGGCTGATGCGCGCCATGCGCCCGGAGACGAGCTCCAGCGTGTTGTAGACCGTCTTGTCCTGCAGCGCCTTCACGACGAGGATGTCGCCGAGGCGCGGCTGCACCGCGTCCGCGAGCTCCACCTCGCGGGGGAGGTTCGCGTGGATCGTGACGCTGCCGATCTTGTCGAGATGGACTTTCATCGGGACCGTTTCCCTCCGTCGGGGGACTCGCCGCGCGCGAGCGCGTCGAGGTCGGCGTCGCGGCGCGCGGCGAGCACGCTCGGGACGCCGTAGATCTTCGAGTAGGCGCGGGCTTCCTCGCCCGTCCATGCGCGGCTGCCCTCGCCGTAGACGGCGCCCATGCGGCCGAGGAGCGACGCGGGCGTGTCCACGGAGACGACCTCGATGCGGCCGCGCACGAGGCGCAGCGTCACCGTGCCGGAGACCACGCGCTGCGAGGACGCGAGGAACGCCTCGACGTCCTTCCGCACGGGGTCGAACCAGAGACCTTCGTGGACGAGGTCGGCGTAGAACGCGCCGAGCTGGTCCTTCCACCGGTTCTGGAGCTTCGTGAGCGCGAGCTTCTCGAGTTCGCGGTGCGCGGTCACGATCACGAGCGCCGCAGGCGCCTCGAACGCGAGCCGGCCCTTGATCCCGAGGATCGTGTCGCCCGTGTGGACGCCGCGGCCGACGCCGTGCGGGTTCGCGATCTCCGCGAGGCGCCGGCAGAGCGAGACGCCGTCCGCCGCCCTCCCGTCGAGGGAGACCGGCACGCCGCGCTCGAAGCCGATCGCGACGGTCACGCCGCCCGCGGGCGCCGCGTCGGGATCCGCCGTGTCGGGCCAGCAGTCCGACGGGACCGGCCGCGACGGCCGGTGCAGGTCGCCGCCGCCGATGGTCGTGCCCCAGAGACCGCGGTTCACCGAGTAGGTCTTCGCCTCGAGCTTCGCGGGGAAGCCCCGCGCGGCGAGGAAGTCGAACTCCTGCTGGCGGGAGAGCTGGAGTTCGCGCACGGGGGTGAGCACCTCGACCCCGGGGAGGAGGACGTGGAACGCCACGTCGAACCGCACCTGGTCGTTCCCCGCGCCCGTCGAGCCGTGGAGCACCGCCGTCGCGCCGATCTCCCGCGCGACGCGCGCCGTCTCCTCGGCCTGGACGATCCGCTCGGCCGACACGCAGAGCGGGTAGACGCCGCCGCGCAGGCAGTTCCCGGCCACGAGGAAGCGCACGAAGCGGTCGAACACCGCGGCGCGGCCGTCCACCGTGACGTGCCGCGCGGACCCCAGGTCCTTCGCCCGCGCCTCGATCCGCGCGAGCTCCGCCGCGTCGAATCCGCCGGTGTCGATCGTGACCGTGGCCACGGGGCGGCGCAGCGTCTCGCGCACGTGCGCGACGCACCAGCTCGTGTCGAGTCCCCCCGAGAAAGCGACGAGGACCGTGTCTTCGGGCATGTCTTTCCTCCGGATCGGAGGATCTTCCCCCGGTCCTCCGCGGTCGCGCCGTGCCCTCGCCGTGCGGTGCCGCCGCGGTCAGGATCAGGGGGAACCGCGGAAACTACGGCAGGGTTCGCGCACGGAAAGGAAATGCATCCGACGGATCACGATTTGCCGAACGCGCCGCGGCGGGCGATCCTTCCTGCGGAGGACGAACCATCCGCATCCAATGCTTCGGCAAGACCGACGTGGGGCTCCGGCGGGAGCTCAACGAGGACACGTTCCACTGTTCCGACAAGGACGGGCTCTCGATCGTCTGCGACGGCATGGGCGGCCGCGACTTCGGCGAAGTCGCGTCGTCCCTCGGCGTCTCCACGATCACGCAGTTCCTGCGGAAGCACTTCCCGCGGTCGCTCCGCGGGCGGAAGCTTGCCGACGGGGCGCCCGTGGTGGACGCGTTCGTGCAGCTCTTCGACGCGTGGATACGCGACGTGAACGCGCAGGTGCACGGCTTCGGCGCCGTGGACCAGAAGTACCGCGAGATGGGGACGACGCTGGCGCTCGTCTACCACCAGGAGGACCTCGTCGTCGTCGCGCACGTCGGCGACAGCCGCGTCTACCGGATCCGCGGCGGCGCGATCCAGCCGGTGACCGAGGACCACTCGTTCGTCAACGTGCAGCTCAAGGCGGGGCTCATCACCGCGCAGGAGGCGGCGACGAGCGCGCACCGCCACATCGTGACGCGCGCCATCGGGCCCCGGCACGTGGTGAAGGCGGACATCTCCGTGATGCCCGCGGAGCCGGGCGACGTCTACCTCCTCTGCACCGACGGGCTCTGCGACCAGGTGGAGGACGACGACATGCTCGCGGCGTGGAACGCGTCCGGCGGCGACCTCCGCGCGTGCGTCGAGGCGCTGATCCGCATGGCGAACGACGCGGGCGGCATCGACAACGTGACGGTCATCCTCACGCGGCTCGAGGGCTGACCGCGTGAACCCCGGCGCGCCGGCCGTCGAGGTGAACGGCCTCGTGAAGGTGTTCGACGCCGGAGACGGCGCCGCGGTCCGCGCCGTGGACGGAGTGTCGTTCGCGTGCGCGCCCGGCGAGGTGCTCGGTCTGCTCGGCCCGAACGGAGCCGGGAAGACGACGACGCTGCGCATCCTCGCCACGATCCTCCGCCCGACGGCCGGGTCCGCGAGCGTCGCGGGGCACGACGTCGTCGCCGACCCGGACGGAGTGCGCCGCGCGCTCGGGTACGTGTCGGCGAGCACCGGCGTCTACGAACGGCTCACCGGGCGCGAGACGCTCCTCTACTACGGGCGGCTGCACGGGATGGACGAGGCGCGCCTCGCCGCGCGCGCCGAGGAACTCGTCCGCTTCCTCGAGATGGAGGGCTTCGCCGACCGCATGGCGGGGCGGCTCTCCTCCGGGCAGCGGCAGAAGGTGTCGCTCGCGCGGGCGATCGTCCACGACCCGCCCGTGCTGATCCTCGACGAGCCCACCGCGAACCTCGACGTGCTCGTCGCGCGGAACGTGCTCGAGTTCGTCGAGCGGAGCCGCGCCTCCGGCCGCGCGGTGCTGCTCTCGACGCACCTCTTCCACGAGGCCGAGCGGCTCTGCGACCGCATCGTCGTGATCCACCGCGGGCAGGTGCTCGCGGCGGGCCGGAGGGACGAGCTCCTCGCGCGCACCGGCGCCGGGAACCTCGAGGACGCCTTCTTCGCGCTGGTGCGTCCGTGAGGCGCGGAACGTGAGGATCGACCTCCGCACGGTGATGCTCGTGCTCCGGAAGGAGCTCTCGGAATCGCTCCGCGACAAGCGCACGCTGTTCGTCGCGCTGATCCTGCCGGTGCTCGTCTATCCGCTCGTCTTCCTCGGGTTCGGGCCGCTGATCGGGCGGCAGCAGCAGAAGCTCGACCAGTCGCAGCAGCTCGTGGCCGTCACCGGCGCGGACGCCGACGCGGCAGCGCGCGCGATCCTCGATGCCGACGCCGAGGCGGGCACGGCCGACGGCGACGGCGGGCGCCCCGCACTCCTGCGCGTGACGAGCCGCGACCCGGCCGCCGACCTCGCGTCGCGGAAGCTCGCGCTCTGGGCCGAGGTGCCCGAGGGCTTCGACGAGGCGATGGCCGCGGGCGGGACCGGGAAGGTGGTGCTCCGGTTCGACGGCTCCGACGACCGGAGCCGCGCCGCGCTCCGGAAGTGGATGGAGGCCTCCGGCCGCGCGTCGCAGCGCGAGGTCGCCCGGCGCATGCGCGAGGCGGGGCGCGACGACGCGTGGCTCCGGCCGATCGACGTCGCGCAGACCGACGTCGCGCCGCCCGACCGCAGCGCGGCGTGGTTCTACGGGCGCATCCTCGCGCTCCTCCTCGTGCTGATGACGCTGACGAGCAGCTTCTATCCCGCCGTGGACGCCGTGGCGGGGGAGAAGGAGCGCGGCACGATGGAGACGCTCCTCGTGGCTCCGTGCGGCCGCACGGAGCTCGTGCTCGGGAAGTTCCTCGCGGTGATGACCGTGACGCTCGCTGCGGCGCTCCTGAACCTCGGCTCGCTCGCGTTCTCCACGGGGAGCGGGCTCGCGACGATGACGTCGGCGCAGATCCCGCCGCTCCGCGTGACGGCCGGCGTGCTCCTCGGCGTGCTCGCGCTGCTCGTGCCGATGGCCGCGCTCTTCAGCGCCATCGCGCTGGCGCTGTCCACTCTGGCCCGGAGCATCAAGGAGGCGCAGCACTACCTCTCGCCCCTGGTCATGCTCGTGATGCCCCTCGCGATGGTCGTCCTCCTGCCGAACCTCGAGCTCACGCCCACGCTGGCCGCGGTGCCCGTCGCGAACTGCGTCCTCTTCTTCCGCGATCTCCTCGTCGAACGGATCGACGCCGGCACCGCCGCGCTCGTGCTCGGGTCCACGATCGCGATGGCCGCGCTCGCGATCTGGGGGTGCGTGATCCTCTTCCTCCGCGAGGAGACCCTCTTCCGCGGCCCCGAGGGCTCGGGGAAGCTCGTCGCGCGCCCGGCGCCCCGGGCGACGCCGACCGCGGCCGGGGCCGTGTTCCTGTTCGCCGCGTCCCTCGCCGCGCTCTGGTACGCGCAGGGGGCGTTCCCGGCGTCGCTCGCCGCGAACGTCGCCGTCACGCAGCTCTGCGTGATCCTCGTTCCGTGCGCGCTCCTCGCGTGGTGGGCGCGCCACTCCGTCGCGGAGACGTTCCGCACCGCACTCCCCGGCCGCGCCGCGGCGGCGCTCCTTCCGGCGGTCGTCGCCGGCGCGGCGATCCCGGTCGTCAACATGTCGCTCCAGCGGGCGCTCTTCGGCGAGAGCCTCCAGTCCGAGGCGCTCCGGGGGCTCAGCGAGGCGATGCAGCGGCAGGTCCAGGACCTGCCCGCCGTCGTCGCGGTGCTCGTGATCGGCGTCCTTCCCGCGCTCTGCGAGGAGGCGCTCTTCCGCGGCTACGTGCTCTCGGGGTTCCGCTCCGGCTTCGCGGGCCGCGGCGCCGCGCTGCGCGCGGTCGCCGCCGCGTCCGCGTGCTTCGCCCTCTTCCACATCCTTCCCGAGAGGTGGCCCGCGACGTTCCTCGTCGGCCTCGTCCTCGGCTGGGTCGTCTTCCGCACGGGGTCGATCTGGCCCGCGGTCGCGATGCACGCGGCGAACAATGCCGTCGGGGCTCTGGCGATGCGCAGCCCCGGCGCAGACTGGGCGCTGGCGTGCTTCGAGCCGAAGCACGCGTCCCACGGAACGGCCGTGATCGTCGCCGCCGGCATGGCGGCCGCCGGCGTGGCGGCCGTGTTCCTGCTGACGCGCCGTCCGGGCGCGCCGGACGGCGGTTCGCGCGGAACTTGACGGGGCGGGCGGGAACGAAGAGTCTTCGCCGCTCGAATCGAGCAGGGCGCCCCTAGCTCAATTGGATAGAGCATCTGACTACGGATCAGAAGGTTGAAGGTTCGAGTCCTTCGGGGCGCGCCAGCATCGCGAACGCTCCGCGTTCGCTGATGCTGGCGCTTGTTCCCCTCAGGTGTCGTACGCCGAGCCTGTCCTCGGCGGCTGCCGCCGCCTGCGGGCAGGTTCGGCGTTCGAGTCCTTGGAGAGGGAGTGTTCGGCGACTCTCAGGAAGCGAGCGCGAAGCGAGCGCTCCGCGCCCGCTTGCGCCGACGCTTGATCGCCTCGGGTGTCCTACGCGGGGTTGGTGCTCAGCGGCTGTCGCCGCTTGCGCGCCAAACGCCGCGTTCGAGTCATTGGAGCGGGAGTGTTCGGCGACTCTCACGAAGCGAGCGCCACGCGAGCGCTCCGCGTTCGCGGATGCAGGCGCCTGTTCCCCTCAGGTTCGTACGTCGAGCCTGTCCTCGGCGGCTGCCGCCGCCTGCGCGCCGAGTGCGGCGTCGGAGTCCCTCGGCGCGCGACGTGGTGCGGGCGCTGTGACGGGGTGGAGTGCCGGTCCGTGACTGCGGTCACGGGGTGAGCGTGCTTCCGGGGCACCGGGGATGCGGAGGGTGGCGGGCGAAGTTACATTTCGCGGCGTCGCGTCCGAGGCAATGGGCGCGGGAGGCCGGCATGGCTGAGCACGAGATGGGGCCGATCGAGGTTCTGGTCGCGGAGCACCGGGTCATCGGCGCGGTGCTCGGGTGCATGGAGAGGATGGCGTCCCGCATCGAGGAAGGCGGGACCGCGGACCTCGAGTCGGCGCGGCGCGCGGTGGAGTTCATGAACGGGTACGCGGACCGCCTGCACCACGAGAAGGAGGAGGCGATCCTCTTTCCCACGCTCGGGCGGCTGGGCATCCTGTCCTCGAACCGTCCGTTCGTGATGATGTGCCACGAGCACGAGATGGGGCGCGCGCACCTGCGGCGGATGGGGAAGTTCCTCGATTCATGGTCCGCGGGCGGCGCGGCCGGCCGCCAGGCCGCGCTCTCGTTCGCGGCGGACGCGCGTTCGTATGCCTCGCTGTTCCGCGAGCACATCCGCCGCGAGGACGACGAACTCTTCCCCGCGGTCCACCGCGCCCTCCACCGCGACGACCTCTCCGTCCTCGCAGACGCGTTCGACTCCGCCGACCGCGAGAGCCTCCGGCCGGACGCCCGCGAGCGGCTCACCGAACTCGCCCGGACCCTCCTCGACCGGTGGCCCGCACCGGAAGAACCCGACGCGGAGAAACCCGACCCCCCGCTCTCGCGCGCCGCGCGCGCGTAACGTTCAGGTGGAGGGAGTCGGCGATCCCCACAGTTCCGGGGACTCGAACGCGGCGTCCGGCGCGGAGGCGGCGGCAGCCGCCGAGCATCGACCCCGCGTACGACACCCGAGGGGAACCAGCGCCGGCGAGAGCGAGCGCGGAGCGCTCGCGTCGCTGGCGCGCCCCGAGGGACTCGAACCCCCAACCTGCTGATCCGAAGTCAGCAGCTCTATCCAATTGAGCTAGGGGCGCGCAGATGGCGGATCGTAGCCGACGCCCCGCAAGAGATCAGAACCCCTCAACGACGAACCTGCCCGCAGGCGGCGGCAGCCGCCGAGGACAGGCTCGTCGTAGGACACCCGAGGCGAGAACGCGGCGGCGGAAGCGGGCGCGGAGCGTCCGCGTGCCGACGCGGGCCGAGGGACTCCAACCTGCTGATCCGAAGTCAGCAGCTCTATCCAATTGAGCTAGGGGCGCGCAGCAGGCGGATCGTAGCCGACGGTGTGGCCGGGAGCCCGGTTCCCGCGGGACATCGCTGCGCCGCGCGCGGATCATCGCGGTGCATGTCCTCGCCCGTCCGCCGCGCGATCGCCGGGTTCGCCCTCGCCGGGGCGGCGGGCGTCGGGGGGCTCGTGGCGGCGAGCGCGGTGTCGCTCGACGGGGGCGGGTGGGGTCCATGGGCGGCGCTGGCGCTGCCCACGGTCGTGAGCGCCGTCGGTGTGTGGATCGGCGTCCGCGCGCTCCGCGAGATGGCGCGCGACGATGCGCGCGGCGACGTGCGCAACGACGTGCGCAACGACGTGCGCAACGACGCGCGCGAGGGGACCGATGGCCCGCGCGGCGGACAATGACCCGCCGCGGAGGTTTGACGGGCAGGGGCGTGCCGCGTCGAATGGCCCGGTGAACGACGCCGGGGCCGCGAGGCCCACTCTCACCATCGTGATCCCCGCGCTCAACGAGGAGCAGTCGATCGGCTCCATCGTCGAGCGGTGCCTCGCCGCGGCGCCTGTGCTGGCCGCGGACTGCGGGCTCTCGCGCGTGGACATCGTGGTGGTGTCCGACGGATCGACGGACCGGACCGCCGCCATCGCGCGCGGCTTCGAACCGAGGATCCGCGTGATCGAGTTCCCGAGGAACCGCGGGTACGGCGCGGCGATTCAGGAGGGGTGGCGCACCGTCGGCGGCGACCTGCTGTCGTTCCTCGACGCCGACGGCACGTGCGACCCGGCGCACCTCGGGCCCATGTGCCGGAAGGCGGTCGAGGGCACGTCGGTCGTGCTCGGGAACCGCATGCACGGCGACTCGGCGATGCCGTTCGTGCGCCGCGTCGGCAACACGCTCTTCGCGTGGCTCCTCGGCTACCTGTCGAGCGAGCGGGTGAAGGACACGGCGAGCGGGATGCGCGTGGTGCGTCGCGACGCGCTGCCGCTGCTCCTCCCGCTGCCCGACGGGCTCCACTTCACGCCCGCGATGAGCGCGGTCTGCATGGTCCACGAGGACCTGACCATCGCCGAGATCGACATGCCGTACCGCGAGCGCGAGGGACGGAGCAAGCTCCGCGTCGTCCGCGACGGCTTCCGCTTCCTCGGGTCGATCCTCGCCGCCGCGGCGATCTTCCGCCCGCGCCGCCTCGCGCTCCCGCTCATCGCGTTGCTCGCGGCCGTCGCGCTGTGGTTCGCGTGGGAGCCGGTGTCGCTCTACGCCCGCGAACGCCGCATCGAGGAACGGCACATCTACGAGCTCCTCGTCGTGTCGGTGCTCGGCGCCGTGGCGTCGCTCCTCTTCTGTGCGACGCACCTGATGGAACACCTCACCGCCGCCGCGCACCAGCGGCTCGCGCGCTACGAGGCGGGCACCGACCGCATGGCGTCGCGCGGCACGTTCCGCGTGTTCGCCGTCGTGTCCGTCGCCGCGGCGGTCGCCAGCGTCGCGTTCGCGTCGCCGGGCATCGCCGAGTTCTTCGGCAGCCGAACGACGACCGTCCACTGGTCGCGCTTCGCGCTGGCCTCGCTGGCGACGGTGGTCGCCGCGCAGTTCGTCGTCACCGCGGTGCTGCTGCGGTTCGTGCGCGCGCTGGACCGGAAGGTCGCGGCGCTCCGCGGGTCAGAGTGAGGCGGGCTCCCACGAGTCGAGGTCGCGCACGGACGACTCGATCTCGATCCGCGAGCCCGACCGGAGCACGGTGAACCGCGACGCATGCTTCGCGCGCGCGGCGTCGAGGGCGGCCTCGGTCTCCGCCCAGTCGGCGAACTCCTTCCCGTCGATGGCGACGATCAGGTCGCCCGTGCGGAACCCGGCGGCGTGCGCGGGGGTGCCGTCGCTCACGTCGAGCCGGGCCGCGCGGAACGGGCGCGGGACGAAGCGGATGTCCGTCGTCCCCGGGAGCGCGAAGGACATCTCCCCCGGCGGATTGGCTCCTCCCGGGTCGCGGCGGAGCCGGTAGCTCCCGGCGGGGAGCCTCGGGTAGATCGACGTTCCGTCGATCACGCGCGGATCGGCGCACCAGGACCAGCTCCCGTCCTCGTCCCGTCGCATGAGCCCGAAGTCTCTGGCGCCGTCCACGTCCGGCCGCACGGTGACGTCCCAGACCTGAGGCACGGAGAGCTCCAGAGTGTTCGCGCCCGGCGCGACGGCGATGGTCGTCCTCGACAACTCCCGCGCCTCCCAGCCGCCCAGTTGGAGTTCGAGAGTCACCGTGGCCGGTCCGGGGCGGAGGGTCGCGACGCGAGCGCGCCCGGACGCGTCCACCTCGGCGCTGCTCCAGCCCCACTCGCCGTCCTCCACGGGGGCGACGGACACGCTGTACCGCATCCCCGCCTCCCGCACCGCGCCGGACACCGTCACGTCGAGCGTCGCGGCGGGATCGAGGCGGATCGCAACCTCGCGATCGACGCCGGGACGGACGTCGGCGCCCGCTGCGCCGTGGGACGCGGACTGGACGACGACCGTCCACTTCATGTCCGCGGCGCGCGGAGTCCGGGCGAGCCAGTCGGGATCCCCGTCCGCGAGCGCGACGCGCCACACGCCGGGGCCGACGGGCTTCCAGTCGGTGCTCGAAGACCAGGTGTCCCCGGCGTGGCCGATCCCCGCGGAGAAGCCGTTCACGACCGGCGCGACGCCGTCCGACGTCGTGATGCGGACGAGCACCGTGCCGAGATTCTCCCCGCCGTCGATCGCGAAGTCCGCGGCGGCCGTGGCCCCGGCCCGGACTTCCACCTCCGTCGTCGCGAGAACGAGGTTCCCGGACGCGACGGCTCCGACCAGCCACCTCCCGGGCTCCACGTCGAAGAGGCCGAACGTGCCGTCGTCGTCGGGGAACGTCGCGGGACCGGACTCGCGGAACAGCCGATCGGTCGCGACGGCCGCGCCGTCGAGGAGGCGCCTCGCCGCGATCCAGCAGCGGAAGGGGCGGCCCGGTCCGGAGAACGAGACGGTCCCCGCGACGCCGGTCCGCGGCGCGAGCCGCAGTTGCACGGGGGCGGAAGGCGGGCCCGAGGAGAGGTCCAGCGCGACCTCCTCGGACTCGAACTGCCCGTGCGGGCCGCTCGTCGCGCGGAGGCGCCACGGCTGGCGCGAGAGTCGCATGAGGGGGGACGCAGGCGTCCACGAGTGCCCGCGGGACTGGTCGCCGGCCTCGGTTTGCGCCGACAGATCGGCCTTCCCGACCTGGACGCCGTCCGCGCCTGTCACTTCGACCCGGACGCGCGCGACGGGCACGGCGAGCACGTCGATCGTGTCGCCCGCGCGGAACTGCCAGCGGTTCCCCGCGACGTGGGTGTCGTGGTCCCGGGACCAGGTGGAGACCACGTGCGACCGATGTTCGGCCAGTCCGTCGATGCGGAATGCGCCGTCGTCGCCCGACACCGCAGAACGCCGCGCGGCCGCCTCACAGCGGATGCGCCGGATCGCGCGCCGGATCTCCTCCTCCGGCGTCGCCTCCTCGTCGCCGCCGCCTTCGTCGAACGTCAGGTCGCCGGCGTCCGGCGTCAGCGTCACGCGCACGCCGGAGATCGGCTTGCCCTGATCGTCGCGCACGTGTCCCGTCACCGCTCCCTGACCCGACGGCGTCGGCGGGGCCTCGACGTGCGGCAACCCGGGCGTGACGCCGCCGGCGCGGGGCCGGGCGGGTACGGAGCCGTCGCCGGGCATCGGGAGCGCGCCGTCGGGCTCTTCCGCCCGGGGTGCCCCGTCCGCGCGCCCGGCGCTGCCGCCATCCGCGAGGAGCAGCCCCACCCACGCGCCCGCCGCGAGTCCCGCGACCAGTCCCAGCATGAACAGCACGCCGCCCCGTCCTGCGCTCATGGACCCGAGGATACCCCCGCGTGGCGCGGGTGACCGCCGTCACGGTCCGCCCTCCGCATCCCTTGGCGGCCCGTCGGCGCAGCGACGACCATCGGCGCATGACTCCAGACGATCCGGCCGCCGCCCGCCCGAGCCTCGACGGGATCTTCCGCCCGAAGTCCGTCGCCGTGATCGGCGCGTCGCGGAAGCGAGGGCACCTCGCGCGCGAACTGCTGCACAACCTGGTCTCGTTCGAGTTCGAGGGGAAGGCGTTCCCCGTGAACCCGGGCGCCGACGTCGTCCACTCGATCAAGTGCTACCCGACGGTCGAGGACGTGCCGGACGCCGTGGACCTGGCCGTGATCGTCGTGCCGCGCGAGCACGTGCTCGCCGCGGCCGAGGCGTGCGGGCGGAAGGGCGTGAACGGGCTCATCGTCATCAGTTCCGGCTTCCGCGAGGTCGGCCCCGCCGGCGTCGAGCGGGAGCGCGAGCTCATGGCGATCGTGCGCCGCCACGGGATGCGGATGATCGGCCCGAACTGCATGGGCGTGATCAACACGCACCCGGCCGTGCGGCTGAACGCCACGTTCGCGCCGACGCCGCCGCTCCGCGGGAGCGTCGGGTTCCTGTCGCAGTCGGGCGCGATGGGGGTGGCGATCCTCGAGAACGCGCGGCGGCTCGGGCTCGGCATCTCGATGTTCGCGTCGATGGGCAACAAGGCCGACGTGTCCGGCAACGACCTCCTCCAGTACTGGGAGGACGACCCGGAGACGTCGCTCGTGCTCATGTACCTCGAGAGCTTCGGCAACCCGCGCAACTTCACGCAGATCGCGCGGCGGGTCACGCGGAAGAAGCCGGTCGTGGCCGTGAAGGCGGGGCGGACGGCCGCAGGCGCCGCCGCCGCCGCGTCGCACACCGGCGCGCTCGCGGGGACCGACGTCGCGGTGGACGCGCTGCTCTCGCAGTGCGGCGTGCTCCGCGCGGTGACCGTGGAGGAGCTCTTCGACGTCGCGCTCGCGCTGCACGGGCAGCCGCTCCCGGCGGGACGGAACGTGGCGCTGCTCACCGACGCGGGCGGTCCCGCGATCATGGCGACCGACGCGCTCGTCGGATGCGGGATGGAACTCGCGAAGCTCTCCGAGGCCACGCAGGCGGCGCTCGCCGACGGGCTCTCGCCCGACTCTTCGGTCCGGAACCCCGTGGACATGCTCGGCCACGCGGGCGGGGCCGACTACGCGCGGTGCCTGAAGATCATCCTCGCGGACCCCGGCGTGGACGCCGTGATCTGCCTCTACGTCCCGCCGGTCATGCACGATCCGGTCGAGGTCGCCCACGCGATCTTCGACGCCGCGCAGGCTTCGCCGAAGCCCGTGCTCTGCGTGCTGATGGCCCGCGGCGAGGTGATCGACGCGGTGAAGCGCCGCGGCGGGCCGTCGCTCCCCGTCTACGAGTTCCCCGAGTCCGCCGCGCGCGCCCTCGCCGCGATGGCGCGCTACCGCGAGCTCCGCGACCGCGCCCCCGGGGAGATCCCGGCGTTCCGCGTCGATGCGGCCGCCGCGGGCGCCGTGATGGAGGCCGCCGCGCGGCAGGGACGCGAGCACCTCTCCGCCGACGAGGCCGCGCGCGTGCTCGCCGCCTACGGGATCCGCATGGTCCCGTCGCGCCTCGCGCGGAACCGGGACGAGCTCCGCGCCGCGGTGCGCGACCTCGGGACTCCGGTGGTGCTGAAGATCAGCTCGCCCGACATCGTCCACAAGACCGAGATCGGCGGCGTCGTGCTCGACGTGCAGTCCGCGGCGCAGGCCGAGGTCGCGTTCGACGCGCTCCTCCACCGCGCCCGCGCGGCGAAGCCCGACGCCGTGATCGAAGGCGTCGTCGTCCAGCGCATGGCGCGCGGCGGTCACGAGATGATCGTGGGCATGACCACCGACCCGAGCTTCGGCCCGCTCCTGATGGCCGGCTTCGGCGGCATCCACGTGGAGGTGCTCCGCGACGTGGCGTTCCGCGTCCACCCCGTCACCGACCGCGACGCGGCGGAGATGGTCCAGTCGCTCCGGGGCTCGCCGCTCCTCGCGGGCGTCCGCGGCGCCGCGCCCGCGTGCACGGAGGCCTACGTCGAGGCGCTCCTCCGCGTGGACCGCCTGGTCCACGACTTCGTCGGCATCCGCGAGCTCGACGTGAACCCGTTCCTCGTCGCCGAGACCGCGGCCGAGTGCATGGGCCTCGACGCGCGGATCCGGATCGATCCTTCGGCGTTCGGTCAGCCCGCGTAGTTCTGCGGGAACATCCGGCGCTCCACGGCCTCGATCACGGCGTGGACGACCTGGATGTGGACCTCCTGGATGCGGTCGGAGGTCTTCGCGAGGGGGACGACGACCGCGACGTCGCAGAGCGCGCGCATCGCGCCGCCGCCGCGGCCGAGGAGGCCCACCGTGGTCATCCCGCGGGCTCTTGCGGCGTTCAGCGCGGCCACGAGGTTCGACGAGTTGCCCGACGTCGAGAGCGTGACGAGCACGTCGCCCGCGCGCCCGTGGGCCTCGACCTGCCGCGCGAACACCTGCTCGAAGCCGAAGTCGTTCGCGATGCACGTCATCGCCGCGGGATCGCTGAACGCGATCGCGGGGAGCGCCGCGCGGTCGCCGCGGAAACGCCCGGACCACTCCTCCGCGAAGTGCATCGCGTCGGACATGCTCCCGCCGTTCCCGCACGAGTAGAGCGTGCGCCCTGCGGCGAGGGCGCGGTGCGCGGCGTCGGCGAACGCGTCGCACGCGGCCATCGCGGCGGCGTCGGCGCGGAATGCCGCCTGGACGGCGGCGGCCTCGTCGAGCGCACGGCGAACGGAGTCTCCGTTGGGCATCCGCGGAGTGTATCCTCCTCGCGTTCCGGTCCGCACCTGGAGGTCGAGCGATGCACCGAACGGTCGGGAGCCCCGGGGGCCGGAGCGCGCGCCGCGCCGTCGCGGCGGGACTTCTCCTGGTCGCGGCGGCCTGCGGCGGCGAGCCGTCGCCGGCGGCGCGGC
>JAJVHW010000150.1 GCA_022072415.1 Planctomycetota bacterium | reverse complement strand
GGTCGTGGGCCCGCCGCCACCGCCCCCGCCACCGCCACCGGTCGTCGGCCCGCCGCCGTCGCCTCCGTCGCCGGGCGGCGTGCCTCCGCCGCCTCCTTCCGGCGGCGGAGGCGGATCGCTCGGCTCCCTCGTGTCCGGGGGGACGTCGCCTTTCGGCGGCGGGACCTTCTCCGGGGGCGGAGGAGGCGGCGGCTTGTAGGAACCGCACTCGGCCGAGGCGCGCCCCGCCGCGAGCGCCGCGAGAACGAACCCCAGCGCCACCTTGCCGACCGCTCGTGCTCGCGACATGACGTCCGCCTCCGTGCCGTTCGCTCCGCGTTCCGTGCTCCGGAGAGGGAGCGTAGCATCGATCGCCGCGCTGCGGATACCATGGCCGGAATCCCATGAAGACGGCCTCATGAAGACGGCACAGCGCACGCGCGAGTGGATCGCGGAGTACCTCCGCGCGGCCGTCGTCGGCCTGCTCGGCGCGCTCGCCTGCATCCTGTTCCGCGGGGCCGCCGAGGGAGTGCAGCGGGCGACGGGCTTCGGGCACAACGTGATCGAGGGCGCCCGGAAGATGCCGTGGTGGGCGATCCTGACCGTCCCGGCGGCGGGCATGGCGGTCGCCTGGGCCATCGGCCGGTTCCTCGTCCCCGCCGGACGCGGCGCGGGCTTCTCGGACATCATGGAGGCCGTCTCGGTGAAGAAGGGCGGGGTCTCGCTCCGCTCGGCCGTGACGCGCTCGCTGGCGTCTCTCGCCGCCATCGGCACCGGGAACTCCATCGGCCGCGAGGGTCCGATCATCAGCCTCGCCGCGGCAGCGTCGTCGCGGATGACGAAGATCCTCGGCGCGACTCCGCGGGAGCGCGGGCTGCTTCTCGGCTGCGGCGTCGCGGCGGGCTTCGCCGGCGCGTACAACGCCCCCATCGCCGGCGCGGTGTTCGCGCTCGAGGTCGTGCTCGGGAACTTCGCGGTGGAGCTCTTCGCCCCGGTGGTCGTGGCCTCCGCCATCTCCACGCTCGTGACCCGCGGCGTCTACGGCACCGACGACCCGATCTTCAACATCCCCCGCTTCTACATGCACTCGGCATGGGAGGTCGTCCCGTACATCGTCCTCGGCGTGCTCTGTGGGTTCGCCGCGGTCGGGTTCCAGGCCGCGCTCCGCCGCTCGGAGGCGTTCTTCAAGCGGCTGCCGCTCCCGCGCGCCGCGGTGATGATCGTGGGCGGGCTCCTTCTCGGCGCGATCGCGCTGCTCTGGCCCGAGGTCTGCGGGAACGGATACGCGGCCATCGACGAGATCGTCAACCAGAAGGGGCCGCGCCTCCTCTCCGGCTCGTGGTGGCAGCTCGCGGCGATGCTCGTGTCGCTGATGATCGTGAAGACGATCGGCACGGCGATCACCGTCGGCGCGGGCGGCGCGGGCGGCGTGTTCACGCCGAGCATGTTCATCGGCGCCGCGCTCGGCGGGGCGTTCGGCGTGGTCGTGATGAACGCCGCGCCCCACGTGACGGGCGACTGGGGCGGCTACGCGCTCGTCGGCATGGGCTGCCTCGTGGCGGGCACGACGCGCGCTCCGATCATGGCGGTGCTGGTGCTCTTCGAGATGACGCTCGACTACCAGATCATGGTCCCGCTCCTCCTCGGCGGCACGACGGCGAGCCTCGTCGCGCGCACGATCTACCCGCACAGCATCTACGACGAGGGGCTCTCCGCCCGCGGAAGCGGACCGCTCGGGCTCGAGGAGACGGTGCTCACGACGACGCCCGTCGGCGACGTGATGCGGCAGGACGTCGCGCCCGTCCAGCGCACGACCCCGTACACGGAGATCATCCCGATGCTCGCGCAGACGAGGTCGGGGACGATCTTCGTGGTCGGCGACCGCGGCGAGCACCTCGGCGTCATCAAGATCCGCGACGTGGTCGAGCTCGCGCAGCTCGGCGACCTCGGGCCCGGGATCATCGCGGTGGACCTGATGACGCGGATCGATGCGGTCCGCGCCGACGACCCGCTCTCCCGCGCGTTCGACATCTACGAGTCGAACGACGTGGACGAGATCCCCGTGGTGGACCGCGACGGGAAGCTCTCCGGCGGCGTGGCGCGGAAGGACGTGATGGCCGTCCTCCACATGGAGGTGCTGAAGCGGCAGAACCTCCGCGCGAAGTTCGTCCGGCGCGACGACGAGGAGGCCCACGCGGACTACGTGGAGCTCCCGAAGGGCGTCGAGCTCGCGCGCGTCCCGGCGCGTCCGGAGCACGCCGGGCGCACGTTCGTCGAGGCGCAGATCCGCACGCGCTGGCGGCTCACCGTGCTGTCGCTCCTCCGCAACGAGGGCGAGGGGCGCGAGCGGAGGATCCTCCCCGACGCGGACACCCGCATCGAGGCGGGCGACGACCTGATCGTGCTCGGGACGACGGAGGCCATCGCGAACTGGCGCGGCGGCGACGGCCCCGGGGGTGCGTCGTGACGAGGCGCGCGCCCGCGGTCGTCGCGTTCGTCGCCGCCGGAAGCGGCGCGGGGAAGACGACGCTCCTCGCGCGCGTCGTCCGGGCGCTCCGTCGCCGCGGACTCCGTGTCGCCTCGGTGAAGCGCTCGCACCACGACGTGGAGCTCGACCCGGCCGGGAAGGACTCGCGGCGGCACCGCGACGCCGGCGCCGACCCGGTGATGCTCGCGGGTCCGCGCCGCGCGACGCTCTTCCTGCCGTCGCCGCGCGACGATCTCGCGCGCACGGTCGCGGTGATCCGCGCGGCGCGGCCCGACGTCGACCTCGTGCTGATCGAGGGAGGACGGGACCTCCCGCGCGTCCGGCGGATCGAGGTCGTGGCGTCCGGCGGAGACGTGACGTGCCGCGGGCGGTTGCTTGCCGTCGCGGCGGACCACGACGTGTCCGCGCCCCGGGGGGTCCCGGTGCTCCGCAGGAGCGACGCGGCAGGGATCGCGCGCATCGTCGCCGGCGCTGCGGCGGGCCGCAGGAGGGTTCGTCGATGAGGAAGTCCGCTGCCGTGGCGTCCGCGTTCGTCGCCCTCGCCGCGCTCGCCGCGTGCGAATCCACGCGCCCCGACGTGTGCGCGCCGCTCCCGCCGGGCGGCGGTCCGCCGGTCCTCGCGACGCAGGACCAGGAGCTCTGCGAGGTCGCGCGGCTCCGCGTGCGCGACGCGGTCTACGCCGCGGGGATCCGCGACGACCGGCGGGTCGGGGTCATCCACGACCTCTCGCGCTCGTGGGGCGACGCGGACACCGTCGCCGGTCTCGTCGAGCGCATCCGCGGCGACGCGGGCGACGAGATCGCGGAGGCCGTCCGCCGCGCGTGCGACGACGTGCGCTCGCGCTCCCGCCGCCCGCTCCCCGCCGGGTGCGGCGAGCGCTGCCTCGTCCGCGGCGCCGCGAAGGGAGCCCGCATCGCGCTCGACGACGTGCGCGACCTCCTGATCCGCACGTCGGGCCCGATGTTCGATCCCGCGGGGAAGGTCGAGCGGGGCGAGTAGCCCTACTTCGCCGACTTGAGCGACGTCACGTACGCCGCGAGCGCGGCGATGTCGCGGCCGTTGTCGTCGAGGCGCTTCCCGCGGCTGCTGAACTCCACCATCTCCTGGATCTTCTGGTGGAGCGTGACGATGCCCTTCGCGCGGCGGCTGTACGCCGGATACGACCACGCGCGGGTCTTCATGTTCAGGTTCGGCTTGTTCGCGTCCTCGTGGCACGAGGCGCACGACTTCTTGAACATGTCCTTCGACGACCAGATCTCGGCCCCCCGCTTCACGGCCTTCGCGAGTTCGTCGGCCGCGAGCTTCTGCTGCTCGGCGCTGGCCGCCGCATCGTCGTCGTCGTCCGCATGGAGGGCCGGGAGCCCCGTCATGGCGGCGGCGAACGCGCCCGCGAGAGCCGCGACGGCGAAACGGACGGATGACTTCTGACGGAGACGCATCGTGACCTCCAGGGAGAGCAGGACCGGACCGGACGGCTCGCGCCGGGCTCGCGGCGCGCCCGCACAGCATGGGCGCGGCCCGCCCGGCCTCCAAGGAAGAGCGAAGTCCGTGCCGGGGGAGACGGCGGCGCACGTTGCGGCGCGTTCAGGAGCGGTCGCGGGACCGGGCGGCCGCACGGGCCGCATCGTCACCGGGTTCAGACGAATCCACTCGCCGGCCAGCCGTAGTGGCTGCGGAGGACCCGGGTCACTTCGCCGAGCTCGAACCGTTCGTCGTGCGCCACCGCGGGGAACACCCAGAAGTGCAGGAGCGCCGCAGCAGCGAGCGCCGCGACGCCTGCGCGGACCAGTCCGGGTCGCCGGGGAGCCTTGCGCACTTCGGGGAGCATGCCGGGGATCCTAGCCTCCCTTTCCGGGTCCGTCGCGGCGGAGCGCGTCGAGTCGAGCGGCGGCCTCATCGGGCGTGATCCGGGGCGTCGGCGGCGACGGGCGCTTCGGCACCGGCGTCCCCGCGATCCGCACCTTCTCGCCGCCGTGGCGGCGGAGATCCTCGGTGAACGCGGTGCGCGCCGAGTAGCGGACGTCGAGGACGAGTTCCCCCTCCTCGGTGCGCACGGTGAACTTCGGGCCGTCGATGTCCACGCTGCGGATCTCGTCCCATCCGGCGATGACGCGCGTCCATGTGCGGCGCGGGAGGCCGAGGGCGGGGCATGCACCCAAGGCGATGATGATCGGGAGGTGGACCGGCGGATGCGTGCTGCGGCGATTCAGCGTCGCGTAGACCCAGGGCACGCTGAAGACGGCGCAGATCACGAACACGTCCCACCCGGCGGTCGAGGTGCGGAGGACGTGGACCCCGACGGCGTCGGCCCGGAGCTCGACGGCGCCCCGGAGTCCGGGGACGGGCGACGAGCATGCGGTGCCGCGCTGCCAGTCCGCGGTCGACCGGAGCCAGCTCGCCCGTTCGGCGCGTCGCTCCCGATGCACCACGAAGAGCGACACCAACGCGACCACCAACCCGGCGACGATGATTCCGATGAACCATCCTCCCGCGCCGCGGACCGCCCCCTGCTGCTTGAGCAGCATCGAGGCCGTCACGGCGACGCTCCCGACGGTCAGCGCCGCCATGGCGACTCCGCGGCGGCCGCTCCATCCGCTCCTGATGTGGGAGAGGACGCCGTGCTCCGGCGCGTCCACGTCGATCTGCATGCGTCGCGCCAGTTTAGGCGTCGTCCCGAAACAAGTGACACACTTGGCCGCGATGCGGCGAGCCGGCTGCAAGGCGGGCGAGCGGCGCCAACTCAACGGAGAGAGTTGCGGCGCGAGCCCAACGCAGCAGCAGGCCGCCGTATCGCGGCAGCTTGCTGGCGTGCGGGTTGCGAACCGTGCGTGCAGAGTGTTCCGGCGACGGACATCGCAACCCGCATGACGAAGTGTGTCAGTTGTTTCGGGACGACGCCTTGCCGCGCGGACTCTACCGCACGGCGCGAAGCAGTCCGGGCCCGACCCCCTCGAACGTCCGGGAGTGCCCGTCCGGCCACGTGACCTCGACCGTCACCGGCGATGCCGACGCGCCGAGTCCGAAGGTGAGCGTGCGCTCGGAGTCGCAGAGGTAGCCGGCGCCGCTCGTGACGCGCTGGATCATGCGCCCCGCGCCCGGCTTCGGCGGCTTCACGACGACGACCGCGCCGAGCGCGTCGGTGGCCGGCGCCTTCCCTTCCACGCGGACGCGGAGCGAACGCTTCGACGCGTCGGCGAGGTCGCAGCGGAGGAGCACCGGCGCGCCGCCGTTCACGGTGACGCAGAGGTCGAGGTCGCCGTCGCCGTCCACGTCGGCCGTCGCCACTCCGCGGTGCACGCGGGGCGTCTCGGCCGCCGGGCCCAGCGTGCGGAGCTCCGTGAACGTGCCGTCGCCGAGCTGGCGGAGGAACTGGATGCGCTGGGGGTACGGGATGTCGGCGTGGATCTCCTGGATCGACGGCTCGATGTGGCCGTTCGCGATCACGAGGTCCTGCCGCCCGTCGAGATCGGCGTCGAGGAACCGCACGGCGAACGTGAGCGACGGGAGCGTCGGCTCGGCGATCCGCGCCACGTCGGACTTGTTCGTGAAGATCGTGCCCCGCCACTCCCAGAGTCCCACCGGCTCGCCGCTGAAGTTGCCGATGGCGAAGAACGTGCGGTCCTTCTCCCCGACGACCGCCGCGTCGATGCCCATGCCCGCGCGGGCCCGTCCGTCCGGTCCGTAGGCGATGCCGGTCCCGGTGCCGCACTCCTCGAACCGTCCGCCCTCGCGCTGGCACCACACGTAGTTCGGCTGCTTGTCGTTCGCGATCACGAAGTCGGGACGGCGGTCGCCGTCGAGGTCCGTCACCGCGACGCCGAGGCTCTTCCCGTCGTCGTTCAGCAGGCCCGACTTCACGGTGACGTCCTCGAAGCGGTTCCCGCCGAGGTTCCGCCAGAGGCGGCACGACTCTCCGGCGTAGACGTCCGGAGTGGCGTACGTCTTGTCCTTCCCGTTGAGGGTGGAGAAGACGTCCGTCTCGACCGACCAGTGGACGTAGTGGCACACGAAGAGATCGGCGAAGCCGTCGCCGTCGACGTCGGTGAACGCAGCCGACGTGGCGAAGGGCCCGTGCTCGCGGCCGGTCGCGTCCTTCCACCCGGGGGGCGCGAGGCCGCTCTCCTTGGGCGGGACGACGACGAGCTTCCCGCCGTCGTTCCGCACGAACGCGTAGCCGCCGACTCCCGTGACGACGAGGTCGGTGTCGCCGTCGCCGTCGGTGTCGGCACACGCCACGCCCATCGCCTGCGACATGACGTACGAGAGCGCCGACAGCGGCGCGTCGCGCACCTCCGAGAACTTCCACCCGCCGTCGTTCCGCCAGAGGCGCGCGAGCGACGCGGCCCCCGCTGCGGACCCCGCGCGGTCGGGCCACGCGGCGCCGGAGAGCAGGAGAAGGTCCGGGTCGCCGTCGCCCTCGAGGTCGAAGAACGCGCAGCCGGAGCCCATGGTCTCCGGGAGGAGCTTCCGCCCGTCGGCGCCCGTCTCGTGGACGAAGTCGACGCCCGCGGCCTTCGTCACGTCGGTGAACGCGAGCGCGGGGGGCGGCTCGACCTCGCGATCCGACACTCCGGTCGGCGCCACGAACGGGGCCGGCTTCGGCGCATCGACGGGCTTCGGCTCGTCCTTGCACGACGCGAGGAGGACGAGCGGCAGGACGGCGACGGCGCGCCTCATCGGATGTGCTCCAGACGGTGGACGTGGACCGGGAGGCTCTCGAAGTTGACGTCCGGCCGCGCGCGGCGGAACTCGTTCGTCCACTTCTGCGCCGCCTCGTCGACCGAGAACTTCCGGAACGCCTTCTCCGCCATGTCGGCGGCGTGCTCCAGGTCCTTCCTCTGCGCGGGGTCGGCCGCGTCGGCCGCCTTCCCGCGGTAGATGAGCATCCGGTGCTGGTGGGCGATCCGGTCCTCGGGGTCGATCGCGAGGACGCGGAGGAAGGACGCGAGCGCCTCCTCCCACCTCTCCTGCCTGAAGCGGATGCGGCCGATCGACTGGTGGATGGTCCGGTCGCCGCCGAACGTCTGCGCGGACCGCTCGAACTGCGCCACCGCCTCGTCGAGCTGGCCGAGCTGCTCCAGCGCCTGCCCGAGGAAGTACGCCGTCTGCGGGTCGCCGGGCTTCCGCTTGTCGGCCTCGGCGAGCAGGTCCAGCGCGGCCTTCGCCTCGCCGTCGGCGAGCTTCGTCCGCGCGAGGTTCCGCCAGCCGTCCGCGCGCGTCGGCTCCGCGTCGCGCACGGCGCCGAATGCCGCGAGCGCGCCGCGGGTGTCGCCCTGGAGGAGCAGCGCGATCCCCCAGTCGTTCCACCGCTGCCAGCCGTTGTCCTTCGTGAAGGCGTCGGCCGGGAGCGCGCCCGGCTCCTGCGCGGACGCGGCGACCGCGAACTCCGCCTTCCCCGAGGCGATCGTCGTGACGGGCAGCACCGGGAGCGGGCGCCCGTCCTTCCCGACGGTCTTCTTCCACGCGTACTCGGTGTAGTTCTGCCGGAACTTCCGCCACATGAGCGACGCGGTGACGACCACGCGCCGCCCCGCGAGCTCCCGCGGGATCGCGACGCCGTAGCGCACCACGTCGGCGGTGCCCGGCCCGATCACCTTCGCGTGGACGGGCGCGCGGAAGTCCTGCGGGTTCCGGCGGTGGGCCTCCTCGCTCCGCTCGTTCACGAAGACCACGCGGTAGAAGTGCGCGTCCTGGTCCACGACGAGGGTCTTCGGGTCGATCTCGCCGCTCCGCCAGAGCGGCTTCGACGGATCGGCCGCGTCGGCGATCTCGAACCGGATCCAGCTCTCGTTGCTGTCGAGCGTGCCTCCGGGGAACGTGTGCCCGACGCCGAGGTTCCGCACGACGACGTGGAACTCCGCGTCCTCGCCGGCCGCGAGGGTGACGGGGCGCATCGCCGGCGCAGCATGCGTGCGGTCGCCCTGCCGCACCGCGAACACGTCCACGCGCATCTTCTGGTCCTGGAGGAACGCCTCCATCGCCTTCACCGTCTCCTGGTCGCCGCGGATGTGCGGGAGCGCCGTGTTCGGGCCGGGGAAGAGGTGCGAGCGGACCATCCCGTTCTTCGCGGACACGTCGCCCTTCGGCGCGGGGACGTACGGCATGTGGCAGTCCTGGCAGTTCTTCGCCACGGGCGGCAGGTAGAAGGTCCGCGCGTTGTTCCGCGAGACCCCGGAGTCCTGGTGGTTGTCGTACTCGTTCTGCCCGCGCAGCCAGCGGTAGCGGTTGACGGGCGTGTCGAGCGACACCTTGTGGCACGTCCCGCAGAACTCCGACGTGCGGAAGACCGGCTTCAGCATGTCGGCCTTGTGGACGTCCGGCTTGCTCTTCACGAGCAGGTCGTGCGCCTCCGCGAGCGGACCCGACTTCGCCTGGTTGAAGAGGTAGGGCGACGGCGCGACGTCGTCGATCTTGTAGTTCCCGTTCCCGCCGACGCCGTGGACCTCGTCCATCAGGTGGCACGCGAGGCACGTGAGCCCCGCCTGGGACTCGGGGGTCTCCGGCCGGATGTCCTTCTTCCAGTTCCCCGCCATCATGATCGCGGGATCGTGGCAGCCCGCGCACCACTGGGAGCGCGTCTTCCCGTCGTCCTCGGCGCGGAGGTCCTCGACCGCCACGCGGTAGAACGGGTTGTTGAACGAAGAGTAGCGGTGGGCCGACTTCGACCACTGGTCCACGATGTCCTGGTGGCACCGCGCGCACGTCTCCGAGCCGATCTTCGCGCTCACCGCGAAGCCGTACGTCCGGATCTCCTCGGTGAGGAGCTCGGTCGTCGCGAGGTCGTCGTTCGTGAGGAGCGCCTGCGGGAGGAACTTTCCGGACCCCGACCGCGTGGCCGCGGGGAAGAACTCGCTCTCCCTCGGCGCGCCGGAGACGCCGTAGTCCGGGAACGAGTTCCGGAACGGGTCCTCGCCCTCCTTCGGCTTCTGGACGAACGCCTGGCCGACCGGACGCGGCGCCGGCGCCGTCGCGCGGTCGGCGGCGAACATCGCGCCGAAGAGGATCACCGGCGCCGCGACGCCGATCTTCACCCAGCGCGGATCCGGCGCGTGGCGCGAGAGGACCCGGTGGATCACGTACGCGAGCGGGGCGACCACGGCGAGCGTGCGGTGCGAGAGGAACGCCCACCGGTTGTCGGCGCTGTTCGCCTGGTTGAAGATGAAGAGCCCGGTCACGAAGAGCGCGTAGGCGGCGGCGGTGATGGCGACGCCGGTCCAGACCGCCCGCGGGTTCCGCATCGCCAGCGCGCGGCGGAGGTGCCAGACCACGAACCACGACATCGGGAGGAGGAGGAGCGTCCCCACCACCACGTGGGAGACGAGCATCCACTGGTAGAAGACCCCGAGGGACCGCTCGGCCGGCGGGCACGCCCACAGGTAGGCCGCGTTCGCCAGCAGGAACACCGAGAGCACCAGCACCACGCGGTGGAGCCGCTGCTGCCCGGAGGTGAGGATCGATGTGGCCATGCGGGGAGGCTCCGTCGGGGCGTCGGGTCAGGAGAGCGGAATCGGAGGGGCGTCCGGCGGCGGGCCGGATGTCCATGCGTGAAGGACGTCGGCGGAACGGTGGTGCAACGGACGGGCGCAACGGTCCGGCGGAACGGTCCGGCGAAACGGCGGTTCAGTCGCCGGTCCGCTTCGTCGAGGCGGGCTCGAACAGGGCGATCTCGACTTCCGACGCGGCCACCGGCCGGTGCTCTACGCCGCGGGGGACCACGAAGAGCTCGCCGGGGTCCAGCGTGACCGCTCCGTCGCGGAGTTCGATGACGAGCCGCCCCTTCAGCACGAGGAAGAGTTCGTCCTCGGCGGCGTGGCTGTGCCACACGAACTCGCCGAGGAGCTTCGCCACCTTCACCTGCTGGCCGTTCAGTTCGGCCACGACGCGCGGGCGCCAGTGCTCCGTCACGCACGCGAGTTCGGAGGCGAGGCCGACCTTGTTCATCGCTTCCCCGCGTCCTTCGCCTCCGGCGCCCGCCCCAGCGCGCGCTGGACGACCTTCTCGTGCTCGGGGATCCACTCCGCCCACTCGAAGTCGAGCCCCACCGCGTCCACCACGTTCATGATGCTCCGGGGCGTGACCTGGTCGTGCCCGAGCCCGCAGATGTGGCCGATCTCGTGGGCGCCGGTGAGGGCGAGCCCCTGCGAGTAGCCGTCGAGGAGCGCGCGCACCTTGTCGCAGCGGAGGTTCTGCTCGAGCGACGTGTCCCACCGGTACGTCCCGGCGAGGTACGGGTGGTCCGTCGCGCCGACGGGCGGATCGAGCCGGAGCTTCGCGTAGATCGTGCGCTGGAGGAACGTCGTGAACACCTTCGCCACCGAGCCCGACGCGCGGCCCCCGGCCTCCGGGTCGTCGCCGGCGAGGATCACCTGGAACTTCGGGCCCTTCACGTCCTTCCCCGGCGGCTCGGTCGTGAAGCTCACGCGGTACGACACGCCGGGGATCTCGGTCCCGTCGGCGCGGCGGCGGAAGAGGCGGTGCATGCGCGAGAGGAACCGGCCCATCAGGTCGTCGAGGATCTTCTCCTCCATCGCCGCCTCGTAGCCTCCGGTGCCGATGCCGATCGCCTTCAGGTCCTTCTCGATCGTGCGTTCCGCGCCCTCGGCCCACGTGCAGTGGACATGGACCGTGCCGGGCGCCCACTGGAACTGCGACGCGCGGAACGTCCCGATCTGCGGGATGCCCGCCATCGGGAGCTGCGTGCGGCGGAGGCGGCGGAACGCCGGCTCCTTCCGCTCGGCCGGCGACCGCCACGCCTCGAACCGGCCGAGGAGCTTGTGGCCGGTCGCGTCGAAGGCGAAGCGGCCGCGGGCGCCGGGGTGGTTCAGCGCGCGGAAGGCGGCGCCGAGCTTCTTCGGGTCCCCCGCGGACTCGCGGAGCGCGTCCATGGTCCAGCGCCCGGCGCGGTAGCCGCGCACGAGACCGGCGAGGACCGGCGTGCCGCACTTTTTTGCCGCGTCGTCGAGGATCGGATGGTCGTCCTTCGCCACGCCCTCGTGGTCCTCGAACCAGCACACCTCGAGCGCCCACGCGTTCCGCGCGCCGCCGGAGGCGAACGTCGGCACGGCCCGGGTCGCGAGCCCCTGTCCGAGAAGGACCGGCTGCGGGAGCTTCGCGTCCTCGGCCGCGCGGAGGACGCGCTCGGCCCCGGGGGCGTTCCCGAAGTAGATGAAGCCGTCGGCCGCGCCGGACTCCTTCGCGAGCAGGGCGGACATCGCCTTCCCGTCGAACGCGGCGGTCACGGCGGTCGTGGACGCGACCTCCTGCGACACGTGGTGGAGCACCGCGCAGCGCGCCGCGGCGTCGAGCGCGCGGGCGGAGCCGTCGTGGAGGATCGCGGGGCGGTGGCTGTTCCCGGGGAGAAGCAGGAAGTCCATCGCCTGCATCGCCTCCTCGATGGGCTCGACGCCCCCCGCCCAGAGGACGGTGCGCGCCGGGTCCATCGACATCCGCGTCGCCTCCGGCGAGAGGACGACCAGGTGATGCTTCCGCTTCTCGGCGAACTCCTCGAGTTCGCGCACGCGGCCGTCGGGGCACCACGCGAGGACCGCGTCCGGCGGGCTCTTCTTCCACGCGGCGGCGAGCGTCTCGACCTTCCCTTCGGGCGGGAGCGGCTCCGTGCGGAACGCGATCTTCGGGTCGAGCACCGTGCCCGAGGCGAACGCGGCCTCGATCCCCCACCGCACCTCCTCGGCGCGGAGATGGTCCGGGTGCGACGGGTCGGGAACGAGGAAGACGACCGTCGGCTGCGCCGGCTCCGGGTCCTTCGCCGCGGCGTCGGACGCGGGCGCGGCGAGGCAGACCGCGGCGGCGGCGGCGGCAGCAACGACGTGGACGGTCCGGATCATCGCGGGGCGGCCTCGGCTGCGAGGAAGCACCGGATCTCCACGGCGCGGCCGTCCGGCGTGGCCATGGAGGCGAAGTCGTCGGGCCAGTCGTACGTCTCGGACGCGTGGCCGGGGGCCGTCACCGTCACGCGGAACCGCGAGGGCTCGTCGCGCGACGGGCGGACGACGAAGCGCCCGTCGGCGAGGGTCATCGTCTCCGGCATCGGGCCCTCGACGGACTCCACCGTGCACCCCGCGCCGAGGAGCGACCCGATCCCGGACCCGAGCGCCGAGAGGCCGCTGAAGATGAGTTGGAACGGGAGGAGGAGCACCTGCAGGAGCCCGCACGCGGTCAGCGCGAGCGGAACCGCGAGCAGGACGAGGCGGCGTGTGCGCATGTCCGGAGAGCGTAGTGCCCCGGACGCCCCTTCGAGGTCAGTCTTTCGGCTGGGCGCCCGCGTCCCCCGGCGCCCGCGCCGCCGCCCGCTCGGAGCGCCACGACGCCCAGATCGACCCCGCCACGGCGACGGCGACGAGTCCGCATCCGAGGAGCTTCCGCGGGACGAACCGCTCGTCCTCGATCCACCACCCCGCGAGCGACGCGAAGAGCGGTTCCAGCGCGAAGAGGATCGCCACCCGCGTCGGCGAATGGGTCCGCTGCGCCCACGCCTGCACCGCGAAGCCGAGCGCGCACGTGACGTATCCGAGGAAGAACACGATGCCCCAGAGCGACGCCGTCCACGCGACCGGCCCCTCCGACGAGAACGCCCGCCCGGTCCATCCGACCGCCGCGACCACCGCGAGTTGCGCCACCGAGAGCGCCGCGGGATCGGCCTTCGACGCGATCCTCCCGACGAGGACGATCTGCGCGGCCCAGCAGAACGCCGACGCGGCGCCGCAGATCTCGCCGACGCCGAAACCGACGGCCCGGTCGGGGCTCGCGATCATCACGATGCCCGCCGACGCGACGACGAGCATCGCCGCCTCGCCCGCGCGGGGCGCGCGGCGGTCCACGACGGCCTGGAAGAGCGGGACCAGAGGCACCGAGAGCGACGTCAGGAACCCGGCCACCCCGGCATCGGTGGTGCGGAGGCCCCAGGTCTGGAGGAGGAACCCCGCGGCGAGGAGGCATCCGCCGCCGAGGGCGAGACGGAGAGTCCGGCGGTCGGCCGCGAGCGACCGGAGATCGGGGCGGAGGAGCACCAGCGCCGTGACGACCGCCGTGGTCATCCGGAACGCGGTCAGGCCGAAGGTGCCGGCGGCGCGCTCGCCGTCGTCGATCACCACGAACGAGAGCCCCCACGCGGCCGTGATCGCGACGATGGCGCAGTCGACGACCAGGGTGGAGGCGGCGCCGCGCGGTGCGTTCACCGGCGGAGGATCGGGGCGGGCCGACCCGGGAGCAAGCGGGGAAGGAGGGGGCGGCGGACTCGGCGCGGACGGGCCCTCCCGAGGCGGGTCCCCCTCCCGATTCCTCCCGCGCGCGACCGAAGTCGAGCTACCATCGCCCTTTGCCGCGGAGTGCCCCTTCCCGCGCCGGAACACACCCCTCCATGCCCAGAGACCCCTCCGAATTCCTGCCGCTCGAACGCGCCGTGGCGCCGTTCGCGGAGGGATTCAAGATCAAGAGCGAGAACGACGGGTCGCTCTGCGGCGTGTACCTCCGGCGGAGCGCGGGGTCCCGGAAGCCCGAGGTGGGCGTCTTCGCGGGGCTGCTGCTCGACGCGACGCCGTTCCCCCACTACGAGCGCGTCCGCGCCCCGGAGGCGATCGTCGTGGCGTACGTGAAGCCCGCGAAGGGTGCGCACAGGAAGCCCCTGATCGAGGGCGAGGAGAGCCCGTTCGCGTCCGCCCACGCGACCCTCCTCCCCATCGCGAGCCCGGAGCCCTTCGAGTTCTTCCCGAAGGAGATCGGCGCGCTGGTCCGCCGCCGCCGCCTCCCGGACGGCGCGGACACCCTGGTGGACCGCCGCCTCCTCGAGTTCTGCCGCGGGAGCCTCGCGCTCCTCGGACAGTCCGGACTCCTCGACGTGCTCCGCCAGTGGACGGTGGAAGTCCCCATCGCTCCGCCCCCGGCCGCGGGAGCCTGAGACCGCACGTCCGGACCTCGGGTCGGACCTGCCGACTCCCCGGCAGGCCCAGGCAATCAGGAAAACCTTACAAGTGTTTCCTGTATTGAATAATCTGGCGGGATGAGCACGTCCCACCCGCCCCTCCTCGAACTCTCCGACCTCCGGGTCGCCCCCGTCGCCGACGACGGCTCCGTGGGGAAGGAGATCCTCAAGGGGATCTCCCTGACGCTCCGCGCCGGCACCGTCCACGCCCTGATGGGCCGGAACGGCAGCGGGAAGAGCACCCTCTCGGCCGTCCTCATGGGCCACCCGAAGTTCAGGGTCACCGGGGGCTCCATGAAGTACCTCGGCGAGGACCTGACGGGCATCCCCGTCCACGAGCGCGCCCGGAAGGGGCTCTTCCTCTGCTTCCAGTACCCGATGGCGCTCCCCGGCGTCGGGGTGGCGCAGTTCCTCCGCCAGTCGGTGAAGGGCGTGCGCGGCGCGGACGTGCCGTCGAAGGAGTTCCGGCCCCTCGTGAAGAAGCACCTGGAGGCCCTCGGCATCCCGCAGACCTTCATGACGCGCTACGTGAACGACGGGTTCTCCGGCGGCGAGAAGAAGCGGATGGAGATGCTCCACATGCTCCTCCTCGAGCCGCGCCTCGCGATCCTCGACGAGGTGGACTCGGGTCTCGACGTGGACGCGCTGAAGGTCGTCGCCGAGTCGATCAACCGCCTGCGCTCCCCGGAGCGCGGACAGCTCCTGGTCACCCACTACCAGCGGATCCTCGACTACGTCGTGCCGGACGAGGTGCACGTGCTCCTCGACGGCGAGATCGTCCGCTCGGGCGCGGCGGACCTCGCGCGCGAGGTCGAGTCCCGCGGATACGAGTGGCTCGCGAAGGGAGCGGCCTGACATGACGCCCGACAACGGCCCCACCCCGGCGGAGACGGCCGCGGCCGAGCGCACGGCCTCCGAGGCCCGCGACATCGGCGGCGACTACGACCGGAAGTACGGGTTCCACGACGACGAGTCGGCCTACGACTTCAAGTCGAAGAAGGGCCTCGACCACGCGATCGTCGAGATGATCTCGCGGTACAAGAAGGAGCCCGAGTGGATGCGCGAGCGGCGCCACGCCGCCCTCGACGTGTTCCTCGCGAAGCCGATGCCCCGCTGGGGCAACTCGAAGCTCCTCGACGACATCGACTTCGCGAACATCCACTACTACGTCCGCGCCTCCGAGCGCCAGGGGAAGACCTGGGAGGAGGTCCCGGAGCAGGTGAAGAAGACGTTCGACCGCCTCGGCATCCCCGAGGCGGAGCGGAAGTTCCTCGCCGGCGTCACCGCGCAGTACGAGTCGGAGGTCGTCTACCACTCGATCCGCGAGGACCTCGACAAGCTCGGCGTCGTCTTCACCGACATGGACACGGGGCTCCGCGAGCACGAGGAGATCGTGCGCCGGCACTGGGGCACGGTGATCCCGTCCGAGGACAACAAGTTCTCCGCGCTCAACACGGCGGTGTGGTCCGGCGGATCGTTCGTCTACGTGCCGAAGGGCGTGAAGGTCGAGATCCCGCTCCAGGCCTACTTCCGCATCAACACCGAGAACATGGGCCAGTTCGAGCGCACGCTCATCATCGCGGACGAGGGGAGCCAGGTTCACTACATCGAAGGGTGCACGGCGCCCACGTACTCGAGCGATTCCCTGCACTCCGCGGTGGTCGAACTGATCGCGATGCCCGGCTCGAAGATCCGGTACACGACGATCCAGAACTGGTCGAAGAACGTCTACAACCTCGTCACGAAGCGCGCCGTGGCCCACGCGGGCGCGCGCGTGGAGTGGATCGACGGGAACCTCGGCAGCAAGCTCACGATGAAGTATCCGGCCGTCTACCTCGTCGGCGAGCGCGCCCACGCGGAGATCCTCTCCGTCGCCTTCTCCGGGAAGGACCAGCACCAGGACGCGGGGAGCAAGGTGGTGCACGTCGCGCCGAACACCACGTCGGTCGTCACGTCGAAGTCGATCAGCAAGGACGGGGGGCGCGGCACCTACCGCGGGCTCGTGAAGGTCCACAAGGGCGCGAAGGGCGCGAAGGTCAACGTGAAGTGCGACGCGCTGATCCTCGACGCCGCGTCGCGGTCCGACACGTACCCGACCATGGAAGTGGACGAGAAGAAGGTCGCCGTCGAGCACGAGGCCACCGTGTCGAAGGTCGGCGACGAGCAGCTCTTCTTCCTGATGAGCCGCGGGCTCACCGAGGAGGAGGCGACGCTGCTGATCGTGAACGGCTTCATCGAGCCCTTCACGAAGGAGCTCCCGATGGAGTACGCCGTGGAGCTGAACCGCCTGATCCAGCTCGAGATGGAGGGGTCCGTCGGATGAGCGTGTCTCCGCTCTCGCCGCTCGTCTCCGCGTCCCTCGCCCGCGCCTCGGGCGATCCGGACTGGCTCGCCGCGGCCCGCGCCGCGGGTCTCGAGAGGTACGCGAAGGGCGGACTCCCGTCCCGCGCCGAACACCTCTGGCGCTACACCGACCCCGTGCGGCTCGTCCCCGGCTCCGCGCCGTCGGACCCCGAGACGCGGTTCGGCGACCTGCCGCCGGACTTCGCCGACGGCACGTTCGAGCGCGCGAGCGCCTACGCCATCGCGCGGGACGGCGTCCTCCTCCGCGCCGCGGTGGACCCGCTCATCGCGCACCTCGGCTTCCTCGTCGAGGACCTTCGCGCGGCCGCGGCGTCGCGCCGCGCGCTCGTGGAGCCGCGGCTCTTCGCGCTCCGCGACACGTGCGACGGCGCGGGCGGCCGCTTCGACGACCTCGCGGCGGCGCTCTTCACCGGCGGGACGTTCGTCCACGTCCCCCGCGGCGTGACGCTCGACCGGCCCGTGCGCATCGCGCACCGGGTCGGGGGCGGGTTCGCCGCGTCGCGGTCGCTCGTCGTCGCCGAGGCGCAGTGCACGGCCACGGTGGTGATCGACCTCTCCTCCGCGGCGGAGACCGACGCGGGGACGCTTCACGAGACCATCGAGATCCACGTCGGACGGGGCGCGGAGCTCCGCGTGGTGTTCGTGCAGCGCCTCGGAGACCGGGCGACGCACGCGCCGGTCGTCCGCTCCCGCGTCGAACGCGACGGCGTGCTCGACACGGTGACCGTCGCCCTCGGCGGCGGCCTCGTCAAGTCGCTCCAGACGGTGGAGCTCGCCGAGCCCGGCGCGCGGGCGAACGCCCTCGGGATCGTCTTCGCCGACGGGCGCCGTCATCTCGATCACCACACGTTCCTCGACCACGCCGCGCCCTCGACGTCGAGCGATCTCGACTACCGCGCGGCGGTGGCGGGCCGTTCGCGCTCCAGCTTCACGGGGCGCCTGCGCATCCCGGCGGCCGGCGCGCGGAGCTCCGCGCACCAGTCGAACCGGAACCTCGTCCTCGCCGACACGGCGCGGGCCGACGCGATCCCGGAGCTCGAGATCCTCACGAACGACGTCTCGTGCTCCCACGCGGTCGCCACGAGCCCGATCGACGAGGAGCAGCTCCACTTCGCGATGACGCGCGGGCTCTCCCCCGCCGACGCGCGGAAGCTGATCGTGCTCGGGTTCTTCGAGCCGGCGCTCGAGAAGATCCCGCCGGGGATGCTCGCCGACGGCGTGCGCGAGGTGCTGGAGCGGAAGCTCGGAGCCGCGTCGTGACGGAGCGCCGCCTCTGCGCCGCCGCGGACCTTCCGCCCGGGGCCGTGCGCGTGTTCGAGGTCGGGCCCTGGTCCCTCGCCGCCGCGCGCGTGGCGAACGCGGTCCACGTGGTCGAGAACCGCTGCAGCCACGACGACGGACCGCTCGGCGCGGGGCGGCTCGTGGAGGGCGCGTCGGGATCCGCCGAGATCGAGTGCCCGCGCCACGGCGCACGCTTCGAGCTCGCCACCGGACGGGCGTCGCGCATGCCCGCCGTGTCGCCGATCGAGCGGTTCCCGGCCCGGGTCTCGGGCGACGACGTGCTCGTGGACATCCCGGAGGACGCGTGACCGCCACCGCGCGCCCCGCGCTCGACGTTGCGGCGATCCGCCGCGAGTTCCCGATCCTCGCCACCGAGGCCCGGGGACGCCCGCTCGTCTACCTCGACAGCGCGGCCACGTCGCAGAAGCCGCGCTCCGTGGTCGAGGCGCTCTCCGACTTCTACCTGACGTCGAACTCCAACGTGCACCGGTCGGTCCACCATCTCGCGGAGCGCGCGACCACGGCGTTCGAGTCCGCCCGGGCCCGCGTGGCCCGCTTCGTCGGCGCGCCGGCCCCCGAGTGCGTCGTGTGGACCCGCGGCACGACCGAGGCGCTGAACCTCGTCGCGAACGCGTGGGGGAGCCGGAACGTCGGCCCAGGCGACGCGATCCTCCTCACGGAGATGGAGCACCACGCGAACCTCGTCCCCTGGCAGATGCTCGCGAAGCGCACGGGCGCGCGGCTCCGCTTCGTCCCGGTCACCGACGACGGCCGGCTCGACCTCGAAGCCGCGCACGCGCGCCTCGCCGAGCGTCCGAAGGTGTTCGCGTTCACGGCGAAGTCGAACGTGCTCGGCACGGAGAACCCGGTCGCCGGACTCTGCCGCGCCGCTCGCGCCGCGGGGACCGTCACCGTGGTGGACGGCGCGCAGGCGCTCCCCCACGGCCCGGTGGACGTGACCGCCCTCGGGTGCGACTTCTTCGCCTTCTCCGGTCACAAGGCGCTCGGTCCGATGGGGGTCGGAGCGCTCGTCTGCCGCCGCGAGATGTACGACGCGATGGACCCGTGGCAGGGCGGCGGCGAGATGATCCGCCGCGTGCGGCTCGAGGAGTCCACGTACGCCGAGGCGCCGATCCGCTTCGAGGCGGGAACGCCCGCGGCGGCCGACGCGGTCGCGCTCGCCGCCGCGCTCGACTTCCTGGAGCGGTGCGACCCCGCCGCCGTCCACGCGCACGAGGTGCGGCTCACCGCGATCGCGATGGAGGCGCTCCGCCCGCTCGGCGTGCGGATCCTCGGCCCCGAGGACCCGGCCGACCGCGCGGGCATCGTCACCTTCGACGTCCCGGGGCTCCACCCCCACGACGTGGCGACGCTCCTCGACGGGCGCGGGATCGCCGTGCGCGCCGGGCACCACTGCGCGCAGCCGCTCATGAAGCGGTTCGGCGTCGTGGCGACCACGCGCGCGAGCTTCTACCTCTACAACACCGAGGACGAGGCCGCGGCCCTCGCCGACGGGGTCCGCGCCGCGGTCGAGTACTTCCGCCGATGAACCGGAGCGACGCCCCGGAGCCCGCGTTCGACGCGCTCTACCGCGACATCGTGCTCGACCACTACCGCGCGCCCCACGGCCGCGGGGAGCTCCGCTCCGTGTCCGCCCGGGCGGAAGGCATGAACCCCCTCTGCGGCGACGAAGTGGACCTCGAGCTCTCCGTGGGCCCCGACGGCCGGATCGACGGCGTCCGCGTGGAGGGCCGGGGCTGCGCGATCTCCGTCGCGTCGGGATCGATCCTGCACGACCTGGTGTCGGGCGCCGACGCCGGGGGCGCGCAGCGCATCCTCGACGCGGTGAAGGCGGTCCTCCACGGCGGCCCGCTGCCGGCCGACCCGGACCTCGGCGACTTCGAGGCGCTCGAAGGCGTGAAGAAGTTCCCCGTGCGCGTCAAGTGCGCGCTTCTCCCCTGGACGACGCTCGACGAGGCGCTCCGCGACCTCGCGGCGAGGAGGAAGGCATGAGCGACTCGGCATTCGACGCGCACGGCGGCTATCCGCCCGGTGCGGGCGCCCCTCCCGGCATGGGCCATCCGCCGATGGACCTCACCGTGAGCGAGGGCGCCGACGTGAAGCTCGGCGACGGCGAGACGCTCCGCCCCGAGCACGTGCTCGAGGCGCTCCGCCCCATCAAGGACCCGGAGATCCTCATCTCGATCGTGGACCTCGGGCTCATCTACGGCGTGGACGTGACCGAGGACGGGAAGAAGTGCTCGGTGAAGATGACGCTCACCGGCCCCGGCTGCCCGGTCGGCCCGCAGATCCTCGCCGCGGTGCACAACACCGTCGCGCGCATCCCCGGCGTCAGCGAGCCCGACGTGAACCTCGTGTGGGACCCGCCGTGGAACCCCGTGATCCACGCGAGCGACGAGGCGAAGGACACGCTGGGGATCTGGTGACCGCGTGAAGATCTCCGCGCTCGAAGAGTACGGCCTCCGCTGCCTGCTCCAGCTCGCCCGCGCGGGCGCGGAGCCCGGCGGCGCCGTCACGCTCTCGGCGCGGCAGATCGCCGACCGCGAGGGGCTCACGTTCGAGTACGCGTCGCAGATCCTCGGCGAGCTCCGGCGGGCCGGGCTCGTCGCGTCCGTGCGCGGCGTGCACGGCGGCTTCCGCCTCGTCCGCCCCGCGCGCGAGGTCACCGTGGGCGAACTCTTCCGGACCCTCGAAGGCCCCATCGCGGACAACCTCTGCGAGAGCTACACGGGGAAGCGCGACGTGTGCGCGCACTCCGAGGCGTGCAGCGTGCGCCCGGTGTGGTCGGAGCTCCAGCGGCGGATCTACGGGTTCCTCGACGGCGTGACGCTGGCCGACATCGCGGACGGCACGGTCGCCGCGACGCCGGCCGTCGTGCCTCTCGCCGCGCTCCGCCGCCGCTGATACGATCCGGGCGGAGGTTTCCATGAGCGTTCTTCCGCGCGCCTTGTCCGTCGCCGCTGCGTCCGTCGCCGCCCTCGCGCTCGCCGCATGCGCGTCGGGCCCCGCCCACATCGAGCGGCGCCACGGGCTCGGCGGCTCGAGCCTCGTCTACGTCGAGGAGTTCGACGCCTCCCGCGCGCAGCGCGTCGGGAAGCCGCAGTCCGAGGGCGCGCGGGAGCTGACGGCGCGCATCCGCTCGACGCTCCTGACCGAGCTCCGCGAGGCGGGCTACCAGACCCGCGACGCCGACGGCTCGATCCCCCGCGACGGCATCCTCGTGCGCGGCACGATCGACACCATCGACGGCGGCCCCGACGACACGTTCGCCGTGGCGAAGGAGCGCCTCCACTGCTCCGTCTCCCTCTGGAACGGGTCCGTCTCCCGCGGCGTGCCCGCCTTCGACCTGAAGGTGACCGGCACCCCCGACGCCCCCCTCATGGGCAGCGGGGGAATCCTCGGCGCCGCAGATGACGTGGCGGAGCAGATCGCCGACCACGTCCGCAAGAACCCGTAGCCGGCGCTTCGTCGCCGCCCGCCGCGGACGGGGCGCGGGCCCTGCGGCCGCTCGGCGGGCTTCGGCGCCTGCGCCACGACCACGCCCCGCTCCTGCCGCGGATCTGGAAGGTCAGGGCCAACGTCACCGCCTGCGACGCCGCGTACGTCGTGCCGGTCGAAGCGACCGGCGCGGAACTCGTCACGTTCGGCGGACGCCCGGCGGCCGCGCAGGGATCGCCCGCACGGAACCGGCTGCCGGCGAGGGTGAGTCGCCGGAGATCAGAGGAAGTAGTCGGCGCGCTCGGCGCCCGCGGCGACGTCGTCGAGGAGGGAGTCGCCCTTGACGAGGCCCTCAAGCCACCAGTTGACGTCGTTGTAGAGGCACGTGACCTCGCGGCACTCCTTCGACGCGTCGAACCCGTCGAGGATGGTCGCGAGGCCGCGTCCGGTGCCGGCGAAGCGGGCGGCGTCGCCGTAGGCGTCCTTCGCGGCGATGCGGGCGCGGTCCACGCCGCGGTAGGCGGGGCAGTTGTAGAGACCCGTCGGAGTGAGCACCTGGCGGAGGGCCTGCATGTGGCAGGTCTGCGGCTGGTTCGTGAAGTCGCGCCAGTTGCCCTGCTCGAGCATGCGGAGGTTCGTGGACTCGAGCACCTTGAAGGTGTCGGTGCCGAGGGTCTTCGCCTCGTCGATCTCCCTGCGGATCCGCTGGATCACGGACTGGAGCTCGGCCTCGGCCTTCTCGGGGTCCATCACCTCGGAACCGGTGGAGCTGCGCACGAGGAACGGCTTCAGCGAGATGTAGTCGAAGCCGTGGTCCCGGGCGAGCCGCGTCGCCCCGACGATCTCGTGGATGTTCTCCACGATCTTCACGTCCTGCTCGCGCTCGGCGCCGCGCCACACGATGATGAAGCTGAACCCGTACTTGAACCGCGGGTTCACGGCCTTCACCTTCGGCACCCACTCGCAGATCCCCTCGAGCGACACCGACTTGTCCACCGGCTTGTGCATGCGGATGAACGTGTCGTTCGTGCCCGCGTCGAGCGAGAGGCGCACCCAGTCGTGCTCGTCGAGCCACGGCGCGATCTCGAGGATCTTCCGGTTGCCCGAGCCGTTGGAGACGACGGCGACCTGGAGCCGGAGGTCCTTCAGGAACTTCACGAACGGCGTGAACCCCGGATAGACGGTCGGCTCGCCGCCGCCGATCAGGATCACGCTGCGGAGGCCCTTCGCGGCCATGTTCTCGATGGACGCGCGGAGCACCGCCTCGTCGTGCTTGTTGGCCGTGTTGAGGATGTCCCAGTCGATGCAGTGGTCGCAGCGGTAGTTGCACGCCGTGGTCAGGTCGAGGTTGATCGACACGGGGGCCATCGCCGGAGCGTCGGGCGCGGGGCGCCCCGCCTTCCGCGCGGCCTCGACGGAGCGGCGCCAGCGCACGTAGTCGAGCACGCCGGGGAGCACGGCCGGCTGGCGCAGCTTGGCGGTGAAGTCGTGGATCGGGTTCGCCATCGGCGCAGTCTCGCGCCCGTCAGCCGAATGCCGCAGCGATCTCCGCGAGAAGCCGGAGCCGCGGGACGATCCCGGGGTCGGCGCCGGCGGGGCCCCGCGTCCGGAGCGCGGCGACGAAGGCCGCGACCTCCGCCCCCATCGGGTCGCCGAACGGCACGTGGTCGCCGAGACGCACGGTCCGCGCCCCGTCGCGGAGGCTCATGCGGTAGGACGGGAGCTCGACCTCCCGGTCCGCGCGGAGCCCGTCGATCGCCATCGCCGCCGGCCGCGGCTGCCCGGGCACGGAGCGCAGGCGGACGACGACGGCGAGACCGCCCTCCCGCGCCCGGAAAGACACGTCGATCGCGGCGGCGTCCGGATCCCGCGTGGAGAACGAGAGGCCGGAGATCCCGCCGCCGAGGCCCCCCGGCAGCGCCTGCAGCACGCTGACCGGATGGCTCAGAGAATCGACGATCATCGACCTGCCGCGGCCGGACGGCGCCAGCTCCATCTCGAACGCCGACGGCGCGCGGCCCGCCGCCTGCGGGTGCAGCGCGAAGAACGCGGAGAGCACCCGCGGCCACTGGCAGTGTTCGCGGAGGAGGAGCCGCCGCGCGGAGAACTCCTCGACGATCGCCGCGCCCTCGCGCGCCGGGTCGGCGCCGCCCCACACGAACGGCTTCTCGCAGAGCACGCCGAGCCCTGCCGCGCACGCCGTGCGGAGCCACACGGCGTGCGTCTCCGCGGGCGATGCGATCACGAGCGCGTCCACCGGTTCGGCGGCGAGGAGCGCATCGAGCGACGTGAAGCCCCGCGCGTCGATCCCGTGTCGCGCGAGGACGCGGCGCCCCTCGTCGGCCGACTCCGGAGTGCGCGCGACGAACGCAGGCACCTCGGCCCCCGCCGCGACCAGCCACCGCGCGAAGTGTTCGCCGAGCCCCTGCCGCACGCGGCGCACTCCGACGACCGCGACGCGCGGCGCGGTCACGCCCGGCCCATCCCGCATCCCGTCCACCGAGCGGCGAGGTCCGGCGGAAGGTCCTCGCGGAAGCAGCTGAGCTGGGGCAGGTAGCCGAGCGCGTCGCAGAGGCGCAGCAGCGCGATCTCGGTCTTCATGTCGGGGATCTCGCCGCGCCGGCAGGCGGCGAGGGCGTCGTCCATCGTCATCACGACCGGGCGCGTCCCCTGCTCCATCGGCGAGCCGTCGCCCGAGGGCGCCGCGTGCGCCGCGTCGAGAGGCACGGGCACCGCGCGGAAGTGGACGCGTTCGTCGGTGACGCCGGGCGACGGGAACATCGCGCCTCCAAGGTCCACGACGTCGCGCGGGTCCACCGCGACGCCGCACTCCTCGCGCGCCTCCGCCGCCGCGCGGCGCTCGATCCCGCCCTCGCCGCGGTCCGTCGCCTCGAGCATCCCCGCCGCGATCTCGATCACCTTCAGCCACGGCGACGCCTCGCCGTGCTCGACCGACTTGTCCTTCCTGAGATAGACCGCGGGGCGGATCCCCTCCTTCAGCATGACGCGAAGCCGGGGCTCGTGCCCGCGTCCTCGTTCGAAGAGCACCATCGCCACCGCGTCCACGTGCGCGCGGCTCATCACGTCGCAGGGGTACGGCGCGGACCGCGTCCCGTCGGCGTAGACGTTCCGGAGCATGAGCCGCCGGAGCTTCAGGAACCCGCCCGTGCAGGTCGCCGCCGCCGTGCGGTCCTCGGCCACCTCGACGTCGATGACATCCATGCCGGGAGTCTCGACGACGGGCGGGGGCGCGCTCCTCGATTTCCCTCAGGCACGCTCACTCGCGCATCCCCCGCGGTTCGCCCTCGCGCCGCCCCTCGCCGGCGCCGGACCAGCGGCGGACGAGGCGCCGGGTGACGAGGTTGTACGGAGTCTTCACGAGCGCGCGGTGGAGCGACGAGAGGACGCCCTTCCCGCGGGCGAGGAGCGCGCGGTCCTCGTCGGTCAACTGGTCCGGGCGGCGGCGCTTCACGTGCCGCGCGAGGTGCCAGCGGTCGGCCCGCTGGAGCATCGGGACGAGCGCCGAGAGCCACGAGTCGCGCGACGCCGAGATCTGGAAGTCCACGAGCCACGGACGCCCGTCCGGGTCCACGACGATGTTCTCCTCCTTCGCGAGGTCGGCGTACGCGACGCCGCGGGCGTGGACCTCCGCGAGGAGCGCGCGGAGCGAGGGGAAGACCGCGTCCGGGACGTCGGCCGTCTCGCGCAGCGTGGCGCCGTCGATCCACGAGCGGACGAACGTGTCGGGCGACGGGCGCGCGAGGAGCGCGGGGATCCCGTCGAGACCCGCAAGCCGTTCGAGATGGTCCGCCTCGCGCCGCGCGAGCCGCCGCGCGGCCGCCGCGACCCGCACGCCCGGCGGCAGGACGACGACGCTCCGCTTCCACACGGCCGCGCGTCCGCCGGGGAGTTCGATCCGCGCGGTCGTCGCGTAACGATCCGACTTCAGCACGGCCACCACGCGGGCGCCCGGCACGTCGGCGGCGACATTGGCTGCAACGTCGGCGACTACGTCGGCGTCACGCATCGCCGAACCCCGGAAGCAGCCGGACTTCGGGGAGGACCGGCGCGAGCGCGCGGGTCAGCACGGCAAGCGCGGCGACGAGCGCCGCGAGGAGGCCGAGCGAGAGCCCGGCCTGGAGGCGCGTCATCGGCTCGGCGGGGAGTCCGCCGTCGGCGTCTTCGCGCGCCTCGCCCCGGAGGCCGCTCGTCACGTCGCGGAGCGCGACGCGGAGCGCGGGGACGCCGCATGGAAGCTCGCGCGCCCAGTCCCTCGACGTCCTCCGCCGGAGATGCGCCTCGGTGACGATCGCCGCCGCCGCCGCGCCCACGAGGAGCCCGACCGGCGCGCCGCCGTCGCGGCC
>JAJVHW010000030.1 GCA_022072415.1 Planctomycetota bacterium | reverse complement strand
TGCGGGGACGGCCGGAGCCGGAGCCGGCTTCGCGGGCGCAGCGGCCGTGCCCGCGGCCGTGCCCGGCTTGGCGGGCGCGGCGGGCGGTGCCACCGTCTTGTCACCCTTGGCGACGGACGTGCCCGACGTCTTGTCCGTCGGCTTCGTCGCGCCGGCCTTGGAACCGGTGCACGACGCGGCGGCGGCGGCCGCGACGGCGAGCGTCGTCAGCGCGAACGCGGCGGGGAGAGTCCGCTTGCGGGAGTCCGTCATGATCCTGCCTTTCAGGCGCGCTTCGCGCGCTCTGCTGTCCGTTTCCGTCGCGTTCCGAGGTTCCGAGCCCATGCGGATCCTCGTCCTGCGGCGGTCTTCACGTCGCTTGTCTCGTCACGTCACTTCTCGTCACGGCGCTTCACGTCGTTTCACGTCGCGTGAGGTCACGGCTCGCGAGCATGCACGTCCTGCGTCACGGGACGGTCGCAGGGAAAGGGCGGCGCCCCTCGGCGCCGTCGGCCCTCACACGTGCGTCCTTCCTGTGCCGCTCCGGAACCGGGTGCCCACCCGGTCCGGAAGCTCGGATGCTAGTGCGGGTTCCGAGCCTGCGTCAACGATGTTCCCCAGCAGTTTTCCGAGGCCGGGTCATCCGCCTGTCACCGGCCTCCGGATGCCGGGAGTCAGCGGTCGTCGCCGAGCTCGCGGAGGAGGTCGCGGAGGTGCCCGCGGAGCACGTCATCAGGCTGCAGGTCGAGGGCCCGGCGGGCGCTCCGGGCCGCGGCGGCCCGGTCTCCGGACGCGAACAGGAGGTGCGACTCGCAGAAGAGGGACCGGGCGGTCGCAGGCACGCCCTCCGCGCGGGCCGCCTCGGCGAATGCGAGGCCCGAGGCGGCCTCGGCGGGGGAGGCGCCCTCGGACCGGGCGGCGATCACCGCGGCCCCGAGCCCCTTCTCGACGCACGCGACGGTCCGCCATCCCAGGGCGAACGCAGAGCGGTACGCCGCGGCGGCGTCCGAGGGACGGCCCAAGCGCTCCAGGGCGCGGGCCCGCCAGTGGCAGGCCTGAGCATTCCCGGGGTCCGCGGCGGCGAGCTTTTCGAAGCGGTCGAGCGCCTGTGCGGCCGCGCCGGCGACGAGGAGGGCCTGTCCTTCCTCGAGGAGCCGGAGATCGCCGATCCGGTCGTACGCGTCGGGACGCCGCGCATTGCGTTCGCGGAGGAGCGTCTCCGCGCTTCCGGAGCCGGAGACATAGCTCCCTTCGGCGACGGGATGGGAGGAGGAGGCGCCCGACGCGCCGTCCGTCCTGGCGGCGGCCTCGAGGGCGGCGACGGCTTCCTCGACGTCGGGAGGCAGAGAATCCAGCGGGTGGACCGCGGGACGCTCCTCGCGCGGGTCGGCGGCGAGGTCGTACGCGAGCGCGCGCGGCCCCGTCCAGACGATCTTCCGGTCGCCGCGCCGGAGGGCGAAGAGCTGGCCCCAGCCGAACGCGTCGGCGCCGTAGAGCGTTTCGGCGTAGAGGGGCGTGTCGGCGGCGACCCCGGACGTGGTGAGAGACACCGACGGCATCCCCTCCGGCACGGGGATGCGGGCCATCCCGAGGAGCGTCGGCGCGATCTCGCGGACGGACACCGGGCGGTCCACGACGGCGGCGGCGCCGCGGACCCGACCGCCTCCGAGTGCCAGCGGGACGTGGAGGGTGGCCTCGTGCAGGAGATGTCCGTGCGTCGCCTCGCCGTGTTCGCGGAGCCCCTCGCCGTGGTCCGCGGTGACGCAGACGATCGGGTCGAGCCCGGCGGCGGCGAAGCCGTCGAGGAGGCGGCCGAAGCAGGCGTCGGTCCAGGCGACCTCGCCGTCGTAGCCGCGCTCGTCCGCGCGATGCGACGGACCCGCGCCGTGGGGCGGCGGCGCGTCGTACGGAGCGTGGGGGTCGAAGAGGTGCACCCAGAGGAACGCGGGGCCTTCGCCGCCGCGCATCCACGCGAGCGCGGCGTCCACGGCGGCGTCTCCGCGACGCTCCTCGTCGTGGAGGGAGCCGGGCTTCGCGGGCGGGACCTCGTCCCAGACGTCGAATCCGGCGTCCAGACCGGATCGGTCCTTCCGGAGCACCGAGGCGGAGACGAAGGCCGCGGTGCGCCATCCGGCGGCGCGGAAGGCCTCCGCCACGGTGGCGAAGTCGCGCGACTCGCGCGGAGGCAGCGGGCGCGGCGGATGGTTCGTGCGGAGCCCGTGCTGGGGCGGGATGCGGCCCGTCAGCATCGACGCGTGCGCAGGGATCGTGAGCGGCGCGACCGTCCACGCGCGCGGGAACCGGATGCCCGACTTCGCGAATGCGTCGAACCGGGGCGTGAGGGACGCCGCGCGGCCCGTGCGGTCGGCGCGAAACGTGTCGAAGGTGACGAGGACGACGTGGGGGCGGTCCGCGCCGCGGCGGAGCATGCCCCCCGCCACGGCGAGCGCCGCGGCGGCAGCGACGATCAGGGCGACGACGAGGGGTCCGCGGCGCACGGAGGGAGCGTATCCTCCGCGCGCCGGGCCGCCGACCAGTTCAGCGGGGTTCGGGAGCGCCGAGGAACGAGATCGCGGGCGCGCCCGACGCGGTGAACGCGTCCGTCGCGAGGATCACGTCGCCGGTCGGCACGTCGTCCGCCGCGTCCACTTCGCAGAGGAGCCCCTCGTCGCGAGGCAGGTCGCCGGCGAGCGCGATGGCCCCGCGGGCTTCCGCCGCGAGCGCCGCGAGCGTCGCGTCGCGCCGTTCGCGGGACAGGTCGCCCAGCGTCACGTTCCGGACCTTCACGATCGTGTGCTCGCGGGCGCCGCGCTTCAGGACCGCCGTGAGCTTGGGGCGCGGCGGGACCTGCACGGCCGTGCGGTTCGGTCCGCGATCCTTCGGCATCGTGGCTTCGACCCGCTCGTCGAGGGTCCTGAACTTCATCGTCACGAGGAAGAAGACGAGGAGCTGGAACACGACGTCGATCATCGGCGTCATGTTCAGCCGGAGCGGTTCGGCGGCGTTCCGGTCCGGGGTGCGTGCGCGTCGCTGCATGGGGGCCTCCGTCGTTGCGCCTGCTCGGGGACGGACGGGGCCTGCCGCGCGGATGGTACCGCATTCCGGCGGGGCGTGGGGACGCGGCGGAATCCGCCGCGGGAATCGCTCCGGCCCGGCCGCAGCCCCGAGGGTTCGGGGCTGCGCGTCCGGGCCGGGCTTCGTTCAGGTGGAGTCGTGCGTCCGCGGAAGCGCCGCGTGCGGCTAGCGGCCTTCGCGCTTCTTCTTGATCTCGGGATCGTCGTACAACTTGTCGAGCACCGTGCCGGGCTCGGGCGTGCCGATGAACGTGACGTTCTTCAGGCCGCCGGCCTGGAACGCATCCACGGCGTAGATCACGTCTCCCATCGGAGTCATGGGAGCCGCGTCCACCTCGCCCTTCACCTTGTCCGCGGCGTCGCCCGCGATCTTCCGGGCCTCGGCGGCGCGGCGGGAGAGTTCGGCGAGCGTCGCTTCCTTCTCCGCCGGCTTCAGCGTCCCGAGGTCCTGGTTGTTGATCTTCACGCGGGTGTAGCCGTCGGAGATCTTGTGCTTGAGGACCGCCACGAGCTTCGGGACCTCCTCGGGCTTCGTCGGCGTCGCCGCGAGGCCCCGGTCCGTCGGCAAGTAGGCGTCCACCCGCTGGTCGAGCGTCTTGAACTTCATCGTCACGAGGAAGAAGACGAGGAGCTGGAACACGACGTCGATCATCGGCGTCATGTTCAGTCGGATCGTCTCCGTGTCCTCCTGCTTGCGTCTGCGGGCCATGTTGCCTCCCTGCTACTGCGGCCTGGCGGACTTGCCGTCCGCGCTCTTCGTCGTGGCGAACTGGAGCTTGTACATCGCGATGTTCTGGTCCGCGAGGACCTGCATCACGTACTGCACGTGCACCCAGGGCGCGCGACGGTCGGCGCGGATGAGGACGAACACCGCGCTCGGCGAGCCGGGCCCGCCTTCGCGCTTCTTGTCCGCTTCCTGGCGGAGATAGAGCTTCAGCTTCTCGCGTTCGAGAACCTGGCCCTTCACCGTCACGGTCGGGATCTTCTCGGGCGGGTCCTGCTTCGGTCGCTCGAGGTTGATGATGACGCGCCTCTCCTCGCCGGCGACGTCCTGGTCCTGGATGCTGTGCAGCGCCTGGGGGAGTTGCAGATCCACGATCTCCTTCTTGGAGAGGTCGTTCGCGATGAGGAAGAAGATGATGAGCTGGAACGTGACGTCGATCATCGGCGTCATGTCGAACTCGGCGGGCTTGGCCTCGTCGGCCTTCGGCCGTTCCTTCTTGGCCATGGGTCGGGCCTAGGCGCCCTGCCCCTGGGTGCGGAAGCGTTCGAGCATCTCCTCGCCGATGTTCTGCAGTTCGCCGGACACGGCGCCGATCTTGTTCGTGAAGATGAAGCCCGCGATGATGCACGGCACGGCGACGAGGAGGCCGTCGACCGTGGTGATGAGCGCCTGCTGCACGCCGCCCGCGAGTTCCTTCGGCGTGACGTTCGCGCCGAGGTTCACGATCGTGCCGAAGGCGCCGACCATCCCGTACACCGTGCCGAACAGCCCGAGCATGGGGCCGATGTTGGCGAGCAGGTTGAGGTAGCTGATCTTCTGCTTCAGCTTGCCGTACTCGCCTGCGGCGGCGTTGAGGGCCGCGTCGCGCATCTCCTCGAAGCCGTGCGGCATCTTCGCGAGGGCCGCGCCGACCATGTTCGTCACGAAGTTCTTCTCGGACTCGCAGAGGTTCATCGCCTCCTGGTACTGGCCTTCCTGCAGGAGGGCGTCGAGCTCGTCGATGACCTCCGGCGGGACCAGCTTGTCGCGGCGGATGCTGACCGAGTGCTCGATGATGAGCGCCACCATGATCACCGAGCACACGATGATCAGGTTGCCGACCCAGCCGCCGTACTCGATGTAGCGAGCGAGCGTGAGGTCGCCGTCGCCGGAGCTCTTCGGCGCGTCCTGCGCGAACGCCGCGGCGGCGGGAAGCGCCGCGACGAAGATCGCCGCGACGAGGGGCTTGGCCCGGTTGAACACCTTCATGATCCTGACTCCTTCCTGAACTCGCCGGGAGAGGCCCGGCGCCTGAACGCGATGGGGGGTGGCGGGGGGAACGACATGCCCCCCCGCACGACGTGTACCGAAAGCGCCTCAGTCCGCCCCGCGGGCGAACTCCGACGCGGGGAACAGCTCCTTCAGGTCCTTGAGGCGCGCCGTGCGGCCCGCATCATCGCCGAGGGCCTTCATGGCCTCGGCCTGGAACCACAGCGAGCGCGCGACTTCGGTGCGCGCGCGGAAATGCAGAACCTCGGTCTTCGCGAACTCGCGGAGCGCGCCCTTGGCGTCGCCCGACGCGAGCTTCACCTTGCCGCGGGCGTTCTGCGCCGCGCCGAGGACGGCCGGCTCCTCGCCGTACTTCTGGGCGAGGCCGTCGAAGTACGCGCGGACCTGGTCGTGCCCCGACTTGTCGGCGTCGGCCTTGGCGCACATCGCCCAGCCCTTGCCGCACGCGGACTCGATCCCGCTCGCGCGCAGGCGGGCCTTCGCGGCTTCGTTCTTCTCGGCCGCGGCCGCGCTCTCGGCGAAGCGCGAGGCGTCGTCGAACGCGGCCATGGCGCCCGCCCAGTTGCCGGCGTCCGCCTGGATGCGCGCCTTCAGCAGGTAGGCGTCGAGCTCCCACGCGGGGCGCTTGGCCGCCTTGCCCGCCGCGGCGAGATCGTCCGCGGCCTTTACGGCCGCGTCGGGCTTCTTCCGGAGGAGTTCCGCAGACGCGGCGCCCTTCAGGATGCGGTCCGTGATCATGCTCTTCGCGTTGGCCGCGCGGGCCTTTCCGAACGCGTCGGCCGCCTTCGCGCCGGCGTCGGCGCCGCCGATCAGGAGCCACGCCTCGCCGAGTCCGCAGTTCGCGAACTCGTCGGTCCACGCGCGGATGTTCGGGAGCGCGGTCCGGGAGCTCACGGAGCCCTCGAACGCCTTGCGCGCGCCGGCGCCGTCGCCCTCGGCGAGGAGCCGGAGCCCGCGCGAGTAGCTGCCGTCCTCGTCGTCGCCCCAGACGATCTCCACGACGTCGGTCGCAGGGATCGAGGCCTTCCGCGCGGCGTCGTACTGGAGCGCGTCCCAGTCCCAGGCGGAGAGCCGCCCGTCGGCGCGGGACTTCTGCTGGCCGCCCTCGGTCCAGACGACGCGGTCCGGCCGGGCGGGGGCCTTGTCCTGTGCGACGGCGGCGGCCGGTGCCTGCGCGAGCGCGAGGACGACCGCGCCGCCGGCGACGGCGGCGGCGAGCGCGAGGGCGGAGGACGCCGCGCGAGCGGCGCTCCGGCGGTTCATGGCGGGGGAGTTCATCTGGTTCACCTCGGAGCCTCTACTTGATTCCCTGCCGGTCGCAGTCGCGGACGATCTTCTCCCAGCGCGCCTTCGCGCCGGGGAGTTCCCGCTCGTAGGCCGGCAGCGCGCCGGTCACCTCGAGGTTCCTCGCGATGGCGCGCGCCCACTTCCCGTCCTCCGGGCTCTTCGTGAAGTTGAAGAGGCCGAGGTAGGCCTCGGCGTGGCGCAGAGTCAGCTCGATGTGCGGCGCCGTGTGCTTGACGTCGTTCGGCGTCGTGTCGAGGCCGATCTGGATGAGGTTCACGGCCGCGATCAGGCGCTCCTTGCTGGGGGCCCGCATGTACGCGCCCGTGAGCTTGTCGAAGACGTTCCGCGTCCCGTCGATCTTCGGGATGAGGTCGTCCTTCAGCTCCTTCTTCGTCAGGTTCGTGTCCTTCCGCAGCCGGGCGAGCACCGCCGCCCGCGCCTTCGCGTCGCGGACGAGCTCCTCCTCGAGCTGCGGGATCGCAGCGTCGTACTTCTGCTGCTGCACGAGGAGGTCGATCAGGTCCACGGTGCAGGACCGGGCCTTGTTCAACTCCTCCTTCTGCTCCTTCGAGCCGGCGGGATGCGCGGAGGCGCGCGCCTCGTACATCGACTTCGCCTCCTTCAGGTACGACTCTGCCTTTACGTAGTCGCCGCCGTCGGCGAAGTCGCCGCCGAGGGACCGGAGGGAGTCGGGATTCCGGGGAGTCGTCCGCTCCAGCACCCACTCGCGCCGCTTCGCCGCGCGGAGCATGTACTGCTGGAACTCCCGCATCGCCTCCTTCGCCTTGTACACGCGCGCCGCGCGGTCGAGCGCGGCGCCGATCTTCGCGGCGAGGTACTTGCTGTTCGGGGCGTCCGGCGCGGCCTTGATGATCCCGTCCACGAGCTCGTCCGCCTTGTCCACCTGCCCGGTGCCGATCAGGCACTCCGTGCGCCAGGTGTCGATCAGGCGGTCCGCGGCGTTCACGGCCTCGCGGATCTCCTTCTCGTTCTTCGCGAGCGTCGCGAGAGCGGACTCGAAGCCGGCGACGGCCGCGGCCGCGTCGCCCTTCTTCTCCGCGGCGACCGCCGCCGCGATGCGGCCGTCGATCGAGAGCGTGAGGAACTGCGCATTGGCGGTCGCGCGGGAGCGCTCCACCGCCCTGTCGGTCGTGGCGGCCTTCGGCGCCGCAAGCCAGTCGTCGGCCATCTTCACGGCCTCGGCGGTGCGGCCGAGACGGTTCAGGCAGTCGGCGATGCGCGACTGGAACACGTCCCACTGCTTGCTCGTCTTGTCGATGTTCGCGAGCTTCGGGATCGCCGCCTCGAGCGCCGCGCGGTAGACGCCCTCGTCGCCCTGGCTGTCCTTCGGCCGGAGCGCGATCGCGTCGCGGTACGTCGTGTCCGCGTTCCGCTCCGCGGCGCCGGCGAGCCGGTCGCTGTCGGGGTGGTCGCGCTCGAACTCGTCCATGGCGCGCTTCGCCTCGGTCTCGTCCGCCTTGTCCTTCGTCTTCCGGAAGAGGCGGTCCAGCGTGAACGCGCGCTTGTAGCCGGACTCCTTGGTCATGTCGTTCAGCGCGGTGCGGGTCTTCTCCTTGCGCCACGCCTGCTCGATCGCGTCGAGCGCGAGGAACGCCTCGTAGAACCGGTCCTGCGCGAAGTAGCAGTCGCTGATCCGGTCCCAGGCCTTCCAGCCCCACTCGTCCATCTGCTCGGGCGTGTCGCAGCCCGCGATCACGGACTGGAACGCGGAGATCGCCTTCCGGTAGTCGCCGTCGCGCTGGGCCTGCTGGCCGACCTGGAAGAAGAGCTTCGGGTCCACGGCGCCCGTCGCGCCGCCGCCGCCCTGGATCATCTCGCCGAGCGCCTTCGCGGCCGCGGTCTTGACGTTGATGTTGCCCTCGCCGCGCTTCGCCACGTCCTGCACCTTCGCGAGAGCCGCGTCGGCGTTCCCCGCGGCCCGGAGGCAGCGCGCCCATTGCAGCGCCGCGCTCTGGCCTCCCGCGGAGTCCATGTGCTTCGGCCAGTTCTTCGCCATGCGGTCGAAGTCCTTGAGCGCCTCCTTCGGCCAGTCCACGCCGTCCTTCCGGCCGGTGTCCGCCGCCTGGCGGCCGATCTCCTCGAAGGCCTCGAACACCACGTCGGCGATCGCCGCCTTGTCCTCGGGGGACTCGGGGTTCAGCGCCGCGACGGCGCGCAGGTATCCGATGCCGTCGGACATCTTGCCGACGGCGCAGTTCGCGGTGCCGACCATCTTGGTGGCCCAGAGCTCGCGGATGGTGCCGCTGTAGATCCAGAGGAAGTCCTCGTACTCCTTGTTCAGGTCGTCCACGGCCTTCGCCGCCCCGGCGTCGCCGCGCGGGAGGGCCTGGACCTTCCCGAGGATCGAGCTGAACTTGAACAGCCACACGATCGCGAGGCGGTCCTGCGCCTCGAGCTTCGCGTCGCCGTCGGACTTCTTCTCGTCGGACTCCGCCTTCTTGCGGTTCTCCTCGAGGAGGCCGATCGCCGTGTCGAACCAGCCCGCGACGCTCTTCCGGGCGTCGGCCTCGGACATCGTCGGCGGGAGCCATCCGGACGCGATGCAGATGTTCGTGTACTCCGCCTTGTCCTGGAGGAGCTTCGCGCGGGAGAGCTTTGCCTCGAGGGCGCGCGGGTGCGCGCCGTTCTGCTCGATGAACTTCGCGAACACCTGGTCCGCTTCGTCGAAGAGCTTGTGCACCTGGTCCATGGGCTTGCGGAGCTTCTCCACCCGCTGCCCGGCTTCGCGCTTCGCGTCGGAGTGCGCGAGGATCGCGAGACCGTACTGCCCCTCGGCCTTGCGGGCGGGGGGCGACTTCGGGTCGTTGATCAGCGTCTCGAAGATCTCACGGGCGAGATCGCTGTAGCCGCGCCGCGACAGCGCGTCGGCCAGGTCGAACTCGTCGCTGCCGCCCGCCATCGCGGGCGCGGCGGTCATCGCCGACGCGGCGGCGACCGTCAGGGCCAGCACGAAGCGGCGTACGGGGTTCTTCGGAGCTCGCATCGTCACCTCTCCTCCGGCGGGGATCCGCGCGGTACGTCGTCCGGCTCGGGGAATCGTCGCGGCGCGTCGCCCTTCGGGACGCCCGCCCGGTGCCCATCGCCCTCGTCGTCGCAGCCCGGATTCCCGCGCTGAGCGCGCGGTCCCGGAGCGGCGGGGCGCGCACGTTCCCGCGGCGGAAGACCGTCCGCGGGCCGGAGTGCGCACCCCGTGCCCGGAAGCCGCGGATCGTAGCCACGGCTCCGGCGAGGGTCAATGTTCACGGTCAGAAGCAGGATGGTTGCGCGGCGAATCCCGGCCGAGACGGGCGCGACGTGCGCGCGATCGTCCTCCGCGGGCGGAGCCGGGAAGTCGCCGGCCCGCCGCGCGCCGTGGGTCGCTGCGCGACGGAAGGGCGCTCCGACGGCGGGCCAACGACGCGCGTGCGCCGCGCGGGGCTCCAGCTCGGGAAGGGAAGCGTCGGAAAGGGACATCGCGCTGGATCGTTCCATGCCGGGGAGGGAGCAGGGCTCCCGCCGCGGTCTCGATCCGCGCGGAGACGGACAGGCAGGACGGAGAGTACCACGGCGTGCGGATCCGTCAACCGGGCCACTCCGGAATCGAACCGGGGAGGCCTTCGCCTCCCCGGTTCACGGATCGATCGGATGGTGCGGCTCAGCGGACGGCGGCCGGCTCGTTCTCTTCGGGCCGGACGATCCGCGCGCGGATCAGCACGAGGACGTTCTTCCGCTCCGTGTACGTGCCCTTCCGGGACAGCACGAAGTTGAGGACCGGCACCTTGTCGAACCACGGAACCGACGACTCGAGACGGCGCTCCTCGAAGAACTTCAGGCCGCCGAGGAGCAGCGTGCCGCCGTCCGGCATGGTGACCGTGGTGCGGACGCGCTGGACCTGGAGCTCCGGGAGCTGGATCGTGACCGGGGGGCCGTTCGCCAGCGTGGTCTGGAAGGTCGCCAGGGGCCGCGTGATGATCGCGACCGTCGGGCGGAGCTCCATCGTGATGAAGCGCCGGTCCGCGGTGACGGTGGGGCGCAGGTCGAGGATCACGCCGTCGCGCAGCGTCTGCACGATGGGGTCGCCGATCTGCGCGGCCTGCGCGATCTCGACGTCGAAGTCCGAGATGTAGCTGATCTGGTTGAGGACGGTGATGTTCGCGCGCTGGCCGTTGTAGGCCGTGAGGCGCGGAGCCATGACCAGCGTCGAGCGGTCGTTCTTCTCGACCGCCCGCAGGATCACCTCGAGCTGGGTGTCGTCGATCATCGTGCCCTGGAACGAGAGGCCGCCCAGCGGCGTGAGCACGCCGGACTTGCCGAGCGCCACGTCGTAGAGGTTCTCGAAGCGGGCGCGGAGGTCGCCGTCGCTGTTCATGTTGTAGAAGACGCCGACGTCGTTGCCGGAGCCGATGCCCTGGGGGGCGCCGGCCGAACCGAAGAACACGTCGTCGAACGTGACCGGCGTGACGCCGCCGCCGCCGGGGATCGGAACGCCGCCCTTGCCGGCGATGCCGAGGCCGCCCGACTGGTCGCCGAGGCCGCGGAGGTCCACGCCGATGTCCTGCAGGAAGTTGTCTGTGACCGTGACGAAGCGCGTCTCGATGGACACCTGCAGTCCGCCCGCGCCGCGGAGGCCGGAGAGGAGCTGCGAGACCCGGCCCTGCGTGTCGCGCGGGGCCTTCACCACGAGCGTGCCCGGAGGAACCGTCTCCACCGTGCCGCCGTTCTCCCAGACCGTCTTGTCGACGTTCTGCGTGATGAGCTCCGCGATCGAGTCGAGCGCGTACTCGGGCTGCGCCTCGGGGGCCTCCTCGGCCGTCGTGAGGTCGCCCGTCGGATCGAGGTTGATCTCCTCGCCGGGGAAGTTCGGGATCGGCGTGGCGATGTCCTTCACATCGTAGAGCTGCACGACCAGGGCGCCGCGCGCGGCCTCCTGCGTCGTGATCTGCACGACCCCGTTCTCGACGTTCCAGGCGAGCCCGGTGACCTTCGTGACGAGGTTGAGGATCTGGGCGACGGGGAGGGGGTTCTCGAGCTTCAGGCTCTGGATGGTCAGGTCCTCTTCGGACTTGCCCTCGGTCGCGGCCGGGAGGATCACGATGTTCGCGCCGGAAATGCGCGAGAGGAAGGCGACGGCGTCGGCCAGCTTCGTGTTGTCGAAGTTGGCGGACGTGCGCTGCCCGTCGAGGCGGTTCGCCACGTCGCGGTCGCGCGGATCCTCGCCGCCGCTTGCGGCGTCGGTGAGCGAGGGCGCGGTGCGGAGACCCTGGTTCGTGGACCAGTCCTCGGGGAACGAGTAGTCGTCGACCTGCGGCATGGCGGCCGCGTCGAGCTGGCCGAACGTGTGCTTCCACTCGTCGATCCAGAGCGCGCGGAGCTGCTGGTCGGCGGCGTCGTTCGCTGCGTTCAGCGAGAGCGTGCGCAGACGGCGGGCGATCGTGTGCTGCCCGTCGATCGCGAGGATCTCGTTCGCGAGGTTGTGGGCGTGCTGGTACTGGCTCTGCTCCATCGCGCGGTTGGCCGCCGCGAGGAGCTTGTTGAGGCGGTTCTCGCGCGCGGCGCGCTGCTGCATCGCCTCCGCGCGGACCTTCTCCTCGATGACGCGGGCCTTGCGGGCGCGGTCGGCCTCGGCGTTGGCCGAAGCGGTGGACTTCGCCTTGGCCTTCATGGCCTCGAGGCCCTTCACGTCCGGCGAGAACGCCACGTTGCCGGGGTACAGGGTCTCGATCAGGATGGCCTTGTCGTAGAGGTCCACGGCGGCCTCGAAGTCGCCGACCTTCTCCTTCATGGAGGCTTGGGCGACGAGGTTCGCGACCTCGACGCGCGCCTGGTCCGCCCTCACGCGGGAGGCGTCGCGGGCGGCGTCGAACGTGGAGCGCGCGCCGGTGGTGCCGGTGCCGAGGGCGGCGCCGATCTGGTCCATGCGACGGCGGGCGTTGTCGTTCTTCGGATCGAGGTCGAGCACGGAGCCGAAGTGCTTCTGCGCGTCCTCGAGGCGGGAGTCGGCGAAGGCCGACTCGCCGAGCTGGGTGAACTGCTGGACCAGGTGCGCGCGGTGCTGTTCGCGCACGCTGCGGTCACGGACGATGTCCTCCGTGCCGCCCGCGGGCTTCGCGGCGACCGGGGCCGGAGCGGCGACAGGCGCAGCGACGGGAGCGGGCTTCGGCGCCGCGGGTGCCGCCTTGGGCGCTGCCGGACTCGGCGTCGCTGCGCCGGGCTTCGCCGGGCCGGCCGAACTCGACGATGACGAGCTGCTCGCGGCGGGCGCGCCCGGCTTGGCCGGGGCGGCATCCGTCGGAGCCGCGACCTTGCTCTTGCAAGCCGCCAGCGAAAGCGCCGTCACCAGCGCGAGCGCCGTGGTCCTACGAGGCGCGTGCATGCACGTTCTCCCTGTAGCTCGGGTGTCGGTTCCTCGGAGCCCTTGCAGGGCGCCGCGGCGTCCGCTCCCGTTCATGTTGCCCAACTGTTTGCCCAGTACGACAGGTTGCCCAGAACGACAGGTTGTCCGGAACGTCTCGTTGCCCGGAACGTCTCGTTGCCCAGAACGACAGGTCTGCCCGACGATCCGTTCACGTCGTCTCGAACGCCGCCCTCCGCAGGTCCTCGGCACGCGCCCTCGCGGGCTCCATGCATCGGAACGTCGGAGATGCGTCCTCCGGCGGCGGAGACTACTACGGTCGCCGCGTCATCCGTCTGTCATTTTTCCGGAAACCGTCCGGACCGCGCCCGAGGGCGACGCGAGGTCCACTTCGACCGCGCGCACGGGCCGCTCGACCACGGTCTCGCGGAGGACCGGACGGCCGCCCGCGTCCCGGCGCACGCGGCCGTCGGTCATGAACTCGGGGACCTGTTCGATCGTGGCCGAGAGGCCGGAGGCGACGCGGACCGCGGCGACGCGGACCCCGGCGTCGATGGGGAAGCGCGCGCCGGAGGGGTCGGCTCCCGACATTCCGGAGAGCGGAGAGCCCACCGAGAACGCCCCCGAGGTCTCGTGGGTCACGGTGTCCGAGGTGACGCTGATCCGGAGGCGGACCGTCCGCTCGTCCACGGCGCCGAGGACCTCGACCCGGATGTCCGGACGGAGATCGGCTTTCGTCTCGGGTCCCGACGGCGCCACCCGGAACGTCCAGGCTCCCGGAGGGCCGAGCGCGACGTGGGTGACCTCGGACGCTCCGGTGCCGAGCCCCGCGCGAGGACCGATCTGCGTCCAGGCGTCGCTGCCCGGGGTGCGGCACTCGAGTCGGCGGCCCTCGCCTCCGGGCGGGACCGCGATGCGGATGCGCGTGTGGTCCGAGCTGACGACGACGCCGAGCGGAGCGGCGGCGGGCGCGATGAAGGAGCCGGGGCCCGGCCGCATTCCGGCCGACGACACGATCCCGGCGACCGCTGCGTCGACGGATGCGTCCGCCGCGACGACGGATGCGTCCGCGCCGGGGTCCGCCCCGTCCTCGATCGCGAGCACCCCATCCGACCACGCGAGTTTCGCGGGACCGTGCGGCGGCGAGCGGTCGTATGCGGCGGCAAGGACATCGGCGGGGGCGACGGGCCAGGACATCGGCAGCGCGCCGCGCGCGCCGGCCGACGCAGGGCGCGACGTCCAGCTCGCGTGCGCGGCGTCGATCGCGCGCCGCACGTCGCGCATCGGACCGTCCGCGACGGTCTCCGGAAGAGGGATCTTCGCGACCGGGCGCTTCCATCGGACGGCCGACCGGTCGGCCGAGACGCTCCGGTTCCCGGAGTCCACCAGCCGTGCGAGGATCGACTGCGGAAGGTCCGCGCCCGGCGTGAGCGTCACGCTGACCGAGTCCTCGTCGCACTCCACCGCGAGGCGCCGCGCCCATCCGCCGCCGCTCCCGCGCGTCGTGGCGTCCACGTCGCGGAGGGCGGCGGCAAACGCGGCGCGGCGGGCGAGCGTGGCGAGCGGGCCGGTCACTCGTACGACGGCCTGGCTCGCGTCGGGGTGGGCATCTCCCTGCGTTCCCGCGGGACCGCCCGAGGTGCCGATCGCGGGGGCGGCCGTCCCGGAGCGCGGAGTTGTCGCAGGGGGGCCGGACGGATCCTCGCGCAGGCCGAACCACCACGCGCCCGCGGCGACCGCAGCCACGGCGCACGCGGCGACGGCGATCTTCGCGGCGCCTGCGCCTTCGGAGGGCGCGCGCACGTCGGCCGGGAGCTGGCGCAGCGCGAGTCGCGACTCCTCGGGTTCGAATCCCTCGAGCGCCGCGCCGACCGCGCCGGCGACGGCTCCCAGGGCGGCGCCGGGAGAGCGGTCGAAGGCGACGCGGGCGCCGGGTTCGCCGGCGGGGGACCGTTCGTCGAAGCCGTGCAGGTGCGCGGCGAGGGCGGAGCGCAGCGGACCCTCGCCGAGGAGGGGACCGAGCGGCACGAACGACGGCTCGGGGAGCGACGCGTCGTCCTTCCGGATCGCGGCGCGCTGGGCGCGGTGGTACTCCGCGGCATTCCGCACGTCGGCGGCGATCACCTCGGCGGCGGCGGGGTTCCGGGCGACGTTCTCGGCCCCGGCCGCGATCACGTAGCGGCGGACGGACCCCGGATCGGCCGCGTAGACGGCGGTGGTGCGCGCCATGACCTCGACGCCGAATCGGCCCGGAGGCAGCAGTCCGAGCGCGAGCGCGCCGAGGTACGCGGACGCCGACGCGAACCCGACGCCGAGGTTCCCGTCGTCGGCGGCGACGACGGGATCCGTCGCGAGGCGTTCCTGCGCGGTCGGGATCGCCGCGACGAGGAACACGCGCCGTCGTCCGTCGTTCCGGAGGTGCTTCGCGCGCAGCGTGGCCGCGTCGGGTTCGAACGTGGTGTGCTCGTGGAGTTCCCGCACGAGGTCGTCACCCTGGAGGTCCATCTCCTCGGCGAGGAGCCGCGCGGTGACGAACGAACCCGACGCGTCCGGGATCGCGACGAAGGCCGGCCATCCGCGCACGCCCCGCTTCGAGAGTCCGTCCGCGGCCGCACGCGCCGCGCCCGCTGCGTCGCCCGGGGCCGGTTCGACGCGCCACTCGGCGACGCGGAACGAGCCGTCGCTCTCGCGACGGACCTTGGCCCAGGCGATGCCGCCGGGAACGACGTGCACGCCCCAGATCGGGTTGGGTGAAGGCAAGGTCGTCGGAGATTACGTCATGGACGCCGCAGTGCGAAGCGCCGACCTCCGGGGTCAGTCGCCGGAGAGCAGGCTCATCACGAGCTTCAGGTCCGTCCAGGCATCGCGCTTCCCCTCGGGGTTGCGGAGGAGATAGGCCGGATGGTACGTGGGGACGATCCGCGCGGCGACGCCCGGGAGCGGCGACGGGAACACGCGGCCGCGGAGCTTCATGATGCCCTCCTGCCCGAGCAGCGCGCGGCAGGCCGGGTTGCCGAGCGCGACGATCACGTCCGGGCGGAGCGCGGCGAGTTGCTCCAGGAGGAACGGGCGGCAGGCCTCGATCTCGTCGGGCGCCGGGGTGCGGTTGTCCGGAGGCCGGCACTTCACGGCGTTCAGGATGAACACGTCCTCGCGGCGGAGCTTCATCCCCTTCTCGATCATGTCGGTGAGGAGTTCCCCCGCGCGGCCGACGAACGGCCGTCCGCTCCGGTCCTCCTCGAACCCGGGGCCTTCGCCGCAGAAGACGAGCCGCGCGGGCGCGGTCCCCTCGCCAAACACCGTCTGCGTGCGGCCCTCGCAGAGGCGGCACGCGACGCAGGCGGCGACGCGCGCGGGGAGATCGCCGAAAGCGGCGAGCGCGTTCGCGGGGAGGACGAGCGGCCGCACGCGGGGGACGAATCCCGAAGGTGCGGCCGGTGCCGCGGACGCGGCCGTGGTGGTCGCCCTCTCCAACGGCGCGGGCGACGTCCGATCGGACCGGGCGGGTCCTGCGTCGCGCGCCGCCGACCCTGCCGACGACGGCGTTCCGCCGGTGCGCGTCTCCGCCTCCGGCGGGCGCGGTGCGTTCGGGATCGGCAGATCGACGATTCCCGCCTCGCGCTCTCCCGCGACGAGCAGCCGCGCCGCGCGCGCGAGGACCCGGAGCGCTTCCGCGTCGCTCATGCGCGCGCCATCTCCCGCGTGAGTTCCGCGGGGATGCGCTCCTCCGCCTCGCCGATCGGCACGGACAGGCTGAACCCGGCGGCCCTGCGATGTCCGCCGCCGCCGCGGGCCGACGCGAACGCGGCGACGTCGAAGTCGCTGTCGCTCCGAAGGCTCACGTGGAGCCCGTCCGTCGTCTCGCGGAAGAGCACCGCGACCTCGACCCCCTCGAGCGACATGGGGATCTCCACGAGGTCGTGGACGTCCTCCGCGTCCACGCCCGCGCGTTCACACATCTCGCGCGTCAGCACCGTCCAGCCGAGCCGTCCGTCGGCCGCGAGGCGCGTGCGCCGCGCGCCTTCGCTCCAGAGCGCGAGGCGGCCGGGTTGCTGGGAGCGCCACACATGGCGGAGCACTCGTTCCGGGCGCACGCCGAGGGCCAGGTACCGCGCTGCCGCCTCGTGCGCGGCGGGGGATGTGTTCGAGTAGCTGAAACGTCCCGTGTCCGTGACGAGGGCGACGTAGAGACAGAGCGCCGCGTCCCGGCCGAATGGGAGCCGGAGATCGCGGATCACGGCGTCCGTCATCATTCCGGTGGCCGCCCACGCGGGCGAGACGAAGTTGGCGTCGCCGAAGCGCGCGTTGGTCACGTGATGGTCGATCACGGCGACGCGGCCCGCCCGCCGCGCGACGTCCGCCATCGGGCCGAAGCGCGCGAGGTCGCTGCCGTCGAGCGCGACGAACAGGTCGGGCGCGAACGGGAGCGGGTCCGACATGCGCAGCGCGCGGTCGAGCCCCGGGAGGAACCGCAGGTTCCGCGGGGGCTCCGCACCGAGGAGGCACACCGCGTCGCGCCCCGCGTCGCGGAGGCACGCCGCGAGCGCGAGCGCCGATCCGAGCCCGTCTCCGTCGAGAGGAAGGTGCCCGGCGCATACGATCCGCCGCGCCGCCCCGAGGGCGCGCACGACCTCCGCGCGCCCCGCATCGTCGGGATCGGGTCGTGCATCGGCATCCGCGCGCGCGTCCATCCGCGGAGTGTCGCAGACCCCGCCGACGCGCGCGACCGGGTGGGAGGGAACCCGACGCCGAGCGGCCGAGCCGCGATGGATCCCGCGCCCGGGTGGACCGACGAGGAGGAGACGCGGCGCTCGCCGAGACGCTCGCCGAGGAGGTATCCCGGAGTGCGGGGAGAAACCCAGGTGGCGTTCCCACTCCGAATCCAACACGGGTCCCCGGTCCCGCGCCCGGGTGGACCGACGAGGAGGAGACGTGGCGCTCGCCGAGACGCTCGCCGAGGAGGTATCCCGGAGTGCGGGGAGAAACCCAGGTGGCGTTCCCACTCCGAATCCAACACGGGTCCCCGGTCCCGCGCCCGGGTGGACCGACGAGGAGGAGACGCGGCGCTCGCCGAGACGCTCGCCGAGGAGGTATCCCGGAGTGCGGGGACAAGCCTGGTGCCTCGTCAAGGATTTGAACCTTGGACCCACGGATTAAGAATCCGCTGCTCTACCGGGCTGAGCTAACGAGGCACGTCCCGCTCCGCATCCGCGCACGTGTGCGCGGGCGACGCGTCGAAACCGAGATCCTACCGGAGCGGCTGGGGTGGATGACGGGATTTGAACCCGCGACATCCAGATCCACAGTCTGGCGCTCTAACCGGGCTGAGCTACATCCACCGCCGTTCCGGAACGTGTGCGAGAGAGAGAACGAGGCGTCCTGCGGCCGAAGGGCATCTGCCGGCGAACGCGCCGTCGTCGAGTTCGTGCGTCGAGTTCGTGAGTCGAGTCCGTGCGTCGAGTCCGTGCGTCGAGCCTGGCGCGCCGGGAGGGAGTCGAACCCCCGACCGGCGGATTAGAAATCCGCTGCTCTGTCCAGCTGAGCTACCGGCGCGGGAGACGGCCAGCCTCGCGCCGTATGGTCGCGCCGCGGCGCCGGATCCCGGAGGATCCTCGCCGCAGGGTGCTCCCGAGCGGAACCGACGCGGACAGGCCGGCGGCTCGCCGCATCGACTTGGCTCGTCGAAACGTCTCGTCGAAACGTCTCGTCGGAACGTCTCCTCGAAGCGTCTCGTCGAAACGTCCGGTCGAAACGTGGGCTCGACACGGCGCGTCGGGGAACGCGCATCGCGGCTGGTCGGGGCGAGAGGATTCGAACCTCCGGCCTCCTGCTCCCAAAGCAGGCGCTCTGCCAGGCTGAGCTACGCCCCGATGTGCACGGCGGTGTCCGCGTCGGCCGCGAGGCTACCGCGAAGCACGCGAGACGCCGTGCGCCGGAAGGCCGGCGACGTCGCGTCGGGGCGCCCGCGCGTCGGGGCGTCAGGAAGATCCTGGTTTCGTCGTCGCGTCAAAGAGGACTCCCGCGGTCGTGCCGCGAGGGCGGAGGAACGTACGGAGGCGGCTCCGCGCGCGGAAGGGAATTCGATGGTCCGCGGCCTACACTCTCCCGTCATGGGACACAGGATCCTCGTCGTCGGCGGCGGCGGACGCGAACACGCGCTCGCGTGGAAGATCGCCGCGAGCCCGCTCGTGGACCGCGTGCTCTGCGCGCCGGGGAACCCCGGGACGCGCGCGGTGGCGGAGAACCACGCCGTGAAGGCGTCGGACGCGGACGGCATCTCGAAGCTCGTGCGGCGCGAGAAGGTCGACCTCGTGGTGGTCGGGCCGGAGGACCCGCTGGCCCTCGGTCTGGCGGACCGCCTGCGGAAGGAGGGCGTCCTCGTCTTCGGGCCCGGCGCGGCGGGGGCGCAGATCGAGTCGAGCAAGGCGTGGGCGAAGGACCTGATGCGGCGCTACGGGATCCCCACCGCGGCCTCGCGCACGTTCGACCGCTTCGCCGCGCTGCGCGCATGGTTCGAGGAGTCGCAGGACCCGGTCCCGTGCGCGATCAAGGCCGACGGGCTGGCGGCGGGGAAGGGCGTCGTCATTCCGCAGACGGTGGACGAGGCGCTCGAGGCGGCGTGGGAGATGATGGAGGAGAAGAAGTTCGGCGACGCGGGGAAGCGCGTGATCGTCGAGGAGTTCCTCCGCGGGCGCGAGCTCTCCGTGTTCTCGATTACCGACGGGCGCACCATCGCCGTGCTCGAACCGGCGCAGGACTACAAGCGCGTCGGCGACGGCGACACCGGTCCGAACACGGGCGGCATGGGCGCCGTGTGCCCCGCGCCCGCGGGGACCCCCGAGGTGATGGACGCGGCCACGCGCGAGATCCTCGTCCGCACCGTGCACGCGCTCGCGCGCGATGGCGTCGAGTACCGCGGCTGCATCTTCACCGGGCTCATGGCCACGCGCGCGGGCCCGAAGGTGATCGAGTTCAACTGCCGGTTCGGCGACCCGGAGACGCAGGCGGTGCTCCGCCGGATGACGTCGGACATCGTGCCGCTCCTCGTCGGCGCGGCGTCGGGCCGCCTCGCGGACGTGGAGCGCCTGGAGTGGGACCAGCGGCCTTCGGTCTGCGTGGTCGTCGCGTCGCCCGGCTATCCGGGCAAGGTCACGACGGGGGACGCCATCGTGGGACTCGAGGCCGCGGGCGAGGTGCCGGGCGTCGTCGTCTTCCACGCGGGCACGGCTGCGGTGGGGGACCGCGTGATCACCGCGGGCGGGCGCGTGCTCTCCGTCACCGCCGTCGGCGACACGGTCGCGGCCGCGCGCGCGGCGGCGTACGAGGCGGTGTCGCGGATCTCCTTCTCCGGGATGGTCGTGCGGAGGGACATCGCGGCCGACGCGGCGCGATGACGTTCGTGACCCTTTTCCGCGCCCCGTCCCCGCGCGGCGGCAGTCCGCGCTAGAGTGCGGCTCCGGGGATCGCAGACCGGAGGCTCCATGGGCACAGGAACGCGTACGAACACGAACACGATCGCCGCACTCGCCGCGGCGATCGTCCTGATCTGCGCCGGATCCGCGCGAGCGGACGAACCGGCGTCCGGGACGCCGAAGCGAACCGGCGGCGGTTCTTCGGAGACGTCCGGGACGAAGCCGTCCGGTGCGAAGCCGTCTGGCGCGAAGCCGTCTGACGCGAAGCCGAGCGACGCAGACACGTCCCCCGTCCGCACCGAACCGACCGCGTTCGCCGCGACGGCGGCGCCGAAAGACGTGGACGAGGCGCTCCGACGGCTGGCGCGCGTGAAGGCGAGCTGCGACTTCAAGGACGTGTCGCTCGCCGAGGTCGCGGAGTTCGTCGGCAAGGTGTCGCGCCAGAACGTGATCGTGTCGCCGCTCCTCGCCGCGAAGGGCGACGGCGCGACGCCGAAAGTCACGTTCCGCCTGACGGCCGTCACCATGCGCCAGGTGGCGGAGGTCGCGGCGAAGATGACGGGCACGCGGCTCGCCGTGAGGGACGGCGTGCTCCAGTTCACGACGCCGGAGGACGCGCGGGGCGAACCCGTCCTCCGGATCTACGACCTCGGAGACCTCACGCACCGCCTCCGCAACGTCCCCGGCCCCGACATCCGCCTCCATCTCGCATCCGCGGAGTGGAAGGACGAGGAGGAGTCCGACGTGGAGAACGCGTTCTCCGACGCGGAGAAGGTCGTGGAGACGCTGAAGAAGATGACCGGCGACGGAACCTGGGACGACGAGAAGGTGGACATCCGCACGTTCGGCGAGCGCAGGATCGTCGTCCGCCAGTACCCCGAGGTGCACAAGGAGATCGTCCGCCTCCTCGCGATGCTCCGGCAATTCAGCTGATGGCTGTTCGCGCCGCCCGCGCCGCGCGGTAGAACGGGCCCCGATGGACGACTTCGAGAAGGTCCACGGCTACCTCCGCGGGCGCGGGCTCCGGCGCACCGACGCGCGGCGGAGCATCGTGGACGGGGCGCTCCGCGCGGACGGGCACTACACCGCGGACGAACTCCTGGAGAAGCTCCGCGCGTCGGGCGAACGCGTGAGCCGCGCCTCCGTCTACCGCACGCTCGCGCTCCTCGTCGAGGGCGGGTTCGTCGAGACGCGGGAGTTCCGCCGCGGACAGACGATGTTCGAGCCCGTCCTCGGGCGCCATCACCACGACCACCTCATCTGCACGGGGTGCGGCGCGATCGTGGAGTTCGAGAACGACGAGATCGAGCGCCTGCAGGAGGAGACGGCCCGGAAGCACGGCTTCCGGCTGGAGCGGCACTCGCTCCGCCTCTACGGGCGCTGCGCGACCTGCCTCAGCGCCTGAAGAGCAGCGCGGCCGGGTCGCGGCCGCCGGTGATCATGCGGGACGTGTCGTTCAGCCCGTGCCGCGCGGCGGCCTCGGGGAACACCTCGTCGGCCATCTGGCGGAGCCACTCCGCGTCGGGCTCCGTCGCGCGGGCGGACGTGCCGTAGATCGCGTCGTAGCGGGGCACGAGCGTCGAGACGTAGTTCTCGAGGAAGAGCCGGACCTTCACGCCCGCGGAGCCGCGGAGATTCAGCGCCTCGCCGACCGCCCACTGCGCGCCCGAGTCGCCGGCGCGGCGGAGCGTCTCGTCGAGGATCGACGGGTCGTCGGTCAGCTCCGGCATGATCGGAGACACGACCACGCCGACGGGGACCTCCTTCCGCGCGAGCATCCCGATCGCGCGGTAGCGCTCGGCGCTGGTGGACGTCCCGAGCTCGATCTTGTTGCGGATGCCCTCGATCGAGGACTGCATGGTGACGAGCACGTTGACGAGCCCCTGCTCGGCCAGCGCCTCGAGGATGTCGAGGTCCCGGGTGACGAGGGACTGCCGCGTCTGGATCACCACGGGGTGCCCGCTCTCGAGGCAGACCTTCAGCATCTCGCGTACGACCTCGTACTTCTCCTCGGCCGGCTGGTAGGGGTCGCTCGCCACGCCGATGCCGATCACGTTGCGGTCGCGCGGGAGCATCGTGTCCGCGGTCACGGCGCGCGCGAGCGCGTCGGGCGCGTTCCGCACGACGCTCACCCGCCGGACGAAGCTGTCCGCGTCCTCGCCGACCCACTCCGCGATCGACCGAGCGTTGCAGAACTCGCAGCGGAGCTGGCACCCGCGGTAGGGGTCGGCCGCGTGGGTCCACGGGACGCGCTCGTCGCTCGTCGGGGCGAGGAGCGTCTGCGTCATCACCTGCGGATACTCGACGGTGCCGACGCCCTGGCGCACCCAGCGCGCGGCGCGGAGGCGCACCTGCGCCGACTTCCGGCGGAGGCGCTTCGTCGCGGCGGCGAAGTCCACGCCCTCGCAGGCGGGGCCGATCGGGAGCCGCGCGAGCTCGGACACGAGCCGGAGCGCGCCGGAGTCCTCGCGCTCGGACCACTCGCGGACGAACGGGGTGACGAGGTCGGGCGCGAGAGCGCCGATGTCGCTCACCGCGTGCGCGATCGCTCCGCGGAGCTGCGCCTGCGCGGTGGGGACCGCGCGGTCGAGGAGCGAGAGCCCGCGCTCGATGAAGCGGCGGAGGAACGACGGCCTCCGGATCTGTCCTCCGAGCGCGATTCCCTGGATCGCGTGGACGAGCACCTCGCGGACCACGTCGCGCCGCGTGCCGAGCCAGTCTTCCGCGACCGCGTCCATGGCGTCGGGGTGGACGAGCCAGAGCTGCTCGATCGCGGCCTGGGCCCCGTGGCGGCGGACCTCGGCGTCGCCGTCCGACGCGAGCCGCTCCAGGAAGGGGAGCACCTCGGTGAGCGCGTTCCGGTCCATCGTGGCGTAGAGGCCGAAGCCGACGCCGGACGCGATCCTCGCGAAGGGCTCCGCGTGCGTGCTCCAGGCGGCGAGCCCCTGGAACGCCCTGCGCGGATCCTGCGCCATCTCCCCGCGCACCGCGGACCCGGCGAGCTGGGCGGTCTGGAGGCTCGGCCTCGCGAGGAGCCGCGTGAGAAGGTGTTCCATGCCGTCTCTCCCATCGGCATGCGGGGTTTCTCGAATTGACTGCGCGTTCCCGCCCCTTGCGCCCCGCCTCCCGCCCCACGGCCGGGCGAAGCCGGGTAGACTGTCCGCACGGTCGGGCTCCACGACGCGCGCCGATGCGCAAGGAGAAGGATTCGATGTCAGACCCGAACGTGACGAAAGCTCCGGTCGGAGCCGTCGCACGCCTTCCGGCGCGAACGGCCGCACGCGCGGCCTGCGCCGCAGCCCTGCTGGCGGCGCTCGCCGCGACCGCAGCGAACGCCGCGGCCGATTCAGCGGGTCCTGCGCCTGCGAACGGGAATCCGCCCGCCACGGCTCCGCAGGCCGGCGCTCCGTCCCGCGACACGGTGCGCCTCCGGGGCGGCGACATCGTGGAGGGCCGCGTCGCCGACGAAGGGGACCGGCTGCGCGTCGAGACGGACCACGGCGTCGTGTCCGTCCGCTGGCGCGACGTGGACGCCGTGCTCCCGGGTCGGACCGCCGCGTCGATCTTCGCCGAGCGCCGCGCGTCGGTGAAGGACGGCGATGCGCCGGGCCTCTACGCGCTCGCGCTCTGGGCGCGGAAGGCGGGGCTCGACGGAGACGCGCGCGCATGCCTCGAGGCGGCCGTGAGGGCCGACCCCGAACACGCGGCCGCGCGCGACGCGCTGTCGCAGCAGAAGAAGGACGGATCGTGGCTCGGCGGGAGCGACCTCCTCGCCGCCAAGGGATTCGTCGGACGGGACGGGGCGTGGCTGCTCCGCGAGGAGGCGGAGGCGCTCGACCGCCGCGCCGCGGAGCAGGATCTCACTCCGGACGAGAAGACCGTCGAGGACCTGGTCTCGCGGGCCGCGACCGGGCCCGCCGCCGCGAAGAAGTTCGCGCTGGAGTCGCTCGAGCGGCTCCCGCCCGCGTCGTTCGGCCGGCCGGCGCTGCGCGCGCTCCGTCGCGGAAGGACGGCGACGGAGCGCGAACTCGGCGCGCGCCTCCTCGGGCGGATCCGGGACGACGCCGACGTGTTCCGTCCGCTCATCCTCTCCTCCGTGCTGGACCGCGACCCGACGGTGCGCTCCGCTGCCGTGGAGTCGCTCGCGGGTCTCGGGAACCCCGCGGTCGTGAAGCCGATCGCCCGGAGCCTCTGGAGTTCGCTGCCCGAGGTGCGGATGAACGCCGCCGAGGCGCTCGGTGGGTTCGCGGCGTTCCCCGAGGCCGCCGCACAGTCGGTCGAGTACATCCTGCGCCGCGTCATGACGAGCGGCGGGCCCGGCGGGCGGAACCACATCTTCGTCGGCAGCGAGATCACCTACGTCTCCGACTTCGACGTGGAGATCGCGCAGGCGGCGCAGATCGGCGACCCGGTGGTCGGGAAGATCCGCGAAGGCACGCTGCTCGACTGCCGCGTGCTCTCCGTCCGCGAGGAGTGGACCGAGGTCGAACGGCGCGTCGCATTCCGCTCGCTCCGGCTCCTCACGGGGAAGGACTACGGCGAGGACGCGGCGGCGTGGTCCGGATGGTGGGAGAAGGGCGGACGCGCGGCGATGACCGCCGTCGCGTCCTCCGGCGCGTCTCCGAAGTAGCGAGGGAATCGAGAAAGGCCGCCGCGGATCGCGGCGGCCTTTCGATTCCCCGTCTCTCGCGGAGGGGGAAGACGTCCCGCGGCTGCTTCTTCGACTACTTCTTCGCGGGAGCGGCGGGCTTCTTCGCCCCGGCGGCGGGGGCGGCAGCGCCGGCGGCAGGAGCGGCGCCCGGGGTTGCGGCGGCCTCCTTCTTCTCCTTCTTCTTCGCCTTCTGCTTCCACGACGTGCGGACCTTCGGGAGCCCGAGGACGGAGTCGCCGTCCTTCCACTTGCGGGCGCGCTCAAGCTTCTCGAGGCGCTCCATGCGCGTGAGGACGCTGCGGCTGCGCAGCGAGGCGCTCTTCACGCGGAGGCTACTGTCGATGGACACTGCGGGCTCCTTTCGGGGACGAGCCTTCCAGATTGCCCCGCGGGCGGGGGATGCGCAACGTTTCAGCGGGAGCCGCCGTCAGTCCGGGCCCGGACTCCGGTCCGCCGCGCCGCCCACCGCACGGCCAGACGGAGCGCCTCCGCCATGCTCTCGGGGTCGGCGGTTCCGCGCCCCGCGATGTCCCGCGCCGTGCCGTGGTCGGGAGACGTGCGCGGCACCGGCAGCCCGAGCGTGACGTTCACGGCCCGCCCGCCCTCGAGCGCCTTCAGCGCGGCGAGTCCCTGGTCGTGGTAGCACGCGACGAACCCGTCGAACGCCGCCCGGGCCCGGGGTGCGAACGTGCCGTCGCCCGGGAGCGGTCCGCGGCAGTCGATCCCTTCGGCGGCGCACCACGCGACCGCCGGACGCACCTGCTCCTCGTCCTCGCGGCCGAAGAGCCCGCCCTCGCCCGCGTGGGGGTTGACGCCGAGCACGGCGATCCGCGGACGTTCGATGCCGTACGCCTCCCGGAGCCCGGCGTGGAGGCGCCGGATCGTCGTGGCGACGCGCGCCGACGTGACGGCGTCCGGGACGTCGCGGAGCGCCATGTGCGTCGTCACGAGGGCGACGCGCAGCGTGCGTCCGGCGAGGAGCATCGTCGTCCCGTCCGCGCCGACTCCGAGCCTGTCGCCGAGGAACTCGGTCTGCCCGGGGAACGCGAAGCCGATCCGCGCGAGGTCGGACTTCTGGACCGGAGCCGTGACGATCGCGTCCGCCGCACCGTTCCTCGCGAGACGGCACGCCTCCTCGAGCGCCCAGAGCGCCGCGGCGTCGCCCTCTTCGGGCGCGGCCGCGAATCCGGCGGCGCGGGGCACGCGCTCTCCGACCGCGCGCTCGGCGGCGGCCAGGGCGTCGCGGCTCCCGAGCAGCGTCACGTGCGCGTCG
>JAJVHW010000005.1 GCA_022072415.1 Planctomycetota bacterium | reverse complement strand
CCGGCTCGCGCGATGGACGGCGCGACACGGCGCCACGCCTTGGACGGCCGCCGACATCGCGCGGACGGCCGGGCTGGTCGAACGCGTCCGAGGCCGGATCGCCCCCGGACTCGGCGAGGCCGTGGCCGAACTCGCCGCCCGCCGCGACCTCCTGCCGTCGGCGGCCCTCGGCGCATCGTTCCTCGCCGTCCGCTCGCACCTCCACGCCGAGGCGGTGGACGCGCTCGTCCGAGCCGGCGACGGGCTCGGCGCGGTCCGGACGTCGCTCACCGCGAAGTCCTCCGGTCTGCGGCCTGCGGTCCGCCGGACCGGGACCGAATCGGCGGAGAACGCCGCAGCCGACTCCGCGCGGCGGGCCGTCGGGGCCGCATACTCGCGGCTTCACGAGTCTGTGCGCGACGGCGGGGACGTGGCGGCGGCGCACCGCGCCGCGCGGGAGGCGGAGGCGCGGTACATGGCGCTCGCGGCGACGTCCGCCGGGGCGCCGGTGGAGACCGCCCTCGGGACCGAGGCCGACGGCCTCCCCGAGGGCGTCGCGTTCGTGGACTTCGCGCCCCACCCCGAGCGGGGGTTCCACGCGCACGTCGTCGCGGCGGGGGGCGCGACGCACGTCCGGATCGACGTCGGACCGGAACGGACGGCCGCGCTGCGACGGCGGTTCGAGTTCGCCCTGGCGTGCAGCCTCTCGCCGCACGCGTCGGCCGACGAACGGGATCTCCTCGAGCGCGCGCTGGAGAGCGTCGCGGCGGAGTTCGCCGCGCCGCTCCCGCTGCCCGCGACGGTGCGCAGCGTCGTCGTGTCTCCCTGCGCCGATCTCGCCTGGGTGCCGTTCCACGTGCTCCTCTCCGGGCGCCTCGAGGCGGGGCCGGCCCGGCGCGTGGCCTACGCAGCGATCGGGGGACGGCGGGCCTCGGCCGAATCCCCCGCGCTCGGGCGGATCACCGTGCTCGGCGGAGGCGATGTCGGGCGCGCGGCGGCCGCGGAGGCGGGACGCGTCATCATGGCCGCGGCGAGCGCGCAGGTGCGGCTCGTGGAACGCGCCTCGGCGCGCCATTTCCTCCGGTCGCTCGGGGACTCGGCGGTCGTCCACGTGGCGGCGCACGGCGTCGGCGGACTCGACGTGCCGGGGCCGGGCCTCCGGTTCGCCGACGGCTGGATCACCACGTCCGACCTCGAGTCCGCAGAGGGGCGGGCGGAGCTCGTGGTGCTCGGCGCATGCAGCAGCGGCGCGGCCCACGGCGAGGTCGGCGGCGGGCGCGCCGGGATCGTCCAGGGGCTGATCGACGCCGGGGCTGCGGCCGTCGTCGCCGCCCGGTGGCCGGTCCACGAGGACCAGATCGCGACCTGGACCACCGCCTTCTATGAACGGTTGGCCCACGGCGACCCGATCGCAGTGGCCTTCGCTGCGGCGCAGAGCTGCGTGCGGCGAGCCGCGCCCGGACCGTCCGCGTGGGGGGCCCTCGCGCTCACCTGCGCGCCGGCCGACGCGTGAGACGAGCTCGCGGAGCGGGCCCAGGATTCGCGATCCGAGGAGAAATTCCCGGATTCCGCGATCCAGCGACGCCTTCGCTGCATTACTGAGGTGGCCCGTGCGCGACGCCGCGGGCTGCGAAGACCGGGGCCTCGTCAGCGCTCCGCGCGCGGAAGGGACCGGCGCGCGGGGCGGCGGTCCGGTGAACGGAGGTCCGCGTCCCGGGATCGCGTCGCGCTCGGGAGCATCCCTTCATGTCCATGTCCACGCGCGGGTTCTCGGTGGTCGCAGGTGTCGTCCTCCTTGCGGCCGGGTCCTTCGAGGGGATGCAGTCCGGAGCGTCGGGCGCGGGTCTCGATCGACCGGTGATCGATCCCGACTTCGCCTTCGAGGACGTGGGCGGTCAGTTCGCCCTTGCGCTGATGCACCGCTCCGGCGCGGCGACCGTGGCGACGGGCGACGGGGTCAAGGTGGCGGTGCTCGACGGCGGGTTCGACCTGTCCCACGAGTACCTCGACGGGCGCCTCGGCGCGCAGTGGGACGCATATGCGGAGGACGCCTTCGCCGAGGACATCGGGAACGATGTGGACGACGACGGCTCCGACGGCGCGGACGACTTCGTCGGGCACGGCACCTTCGTGGCGGGGCTGATCCTCGCCGCGGCGCCGGACGCGGAGATCCTGCCCATCCGCGTCCTCGACGACGAGGGGAACGGCGGAATCCCGGCTCTCGTGCGGGGGATCGACAAGGCCGTCGAACTCGGAGCCGACGTGATCAACCTCAGCATGGTGGTGCCGTCGATGTCCGGGGCGCTCGAGGAGGCGATCGACGACGCGATCGCCGCCGGCGTCACGATCGTCTGCGCCGCGGGCAACTCGGCGTCAGGCCCCTTCAGCGACTCGTACCTCCGCGACCGGTCGATCGTGGTCAGCGCCTGCACCGACTCGCTCACGATCCCGGCATGGGCGCCGAATCTCTCGCTGGTCGAGGTGTTCGCCCCCGGAGTCGGGATCGTCGGCCCGGTGGGCGGCGACACGGCCGACTCCTACGGAACGTGGGACGGCACGTCGTTCTCGTGCGCGTTCGTCGCGGCGGCGGCCGCCCTGGTCCTCGAGGACGCTCCGGACACCACGCCGTCGGCCATGACCTCCCTGCTCATGGAGTCGGTGGACGCGGTGGACGGCGCCGAGCCGCGGTCGCGGGGCTGCATCGACATGGAAGACGCGGTGCAGTGAGGGGACGCCGCGAAACGGCCCCGGGCGACGGCCTTTCCGCGGATGCGCCGAAGCGTCGGCGCCCGACGTGATCGGACCGCCCGGGGCATCCTCGGGCTCGAACCTCGCACGTCGCGCGACTGGCGCCGGGATCCGTCCCGCGACAGCCCGTGGGGACGGGTGCGAGGAAACCCGCCCCGGCGCGCCCGGGGACGCAACGGGGACGCAACGGATTGCCGGAGCGGAAGTTGCGCGCAGGGGGGCGGCGGGACCCCGGACCGGCCGGTCCGGGCGGCGCCTCCCGGCGCGCGTCCAGCCCTAACCCGGATCATTCACGAGGCTTCGCGCCTGGACGAGCCCGCGGGCGCGCTGCTGCGTCGGAGCCCTTGACCGACTTGCCGAAGTCGCTCTGCGGTCTCCTCCTTGCATCGCATCCCGCGGATCTCGGCCAGGACAGTCCGTCGCCGGGCGACCGACGGCGGAATCGACGTACAGTGCAGGCAGTCCGCGAGTTGAAGGCCGTTCTCGCGCGAACCCTCGTGAATGATCCGGGTTAACTAACTTTCGAGCCGAATCTTGGTTAGTTAGGACGCCCATGCCGAACAAGTCGCTCGTCACGCTGCGCGTGAACGGGGCCACGTACGAGGTCGCCGTCCGGCCGCACGACACCCTGGCGCAGGCGCTCCGGGAGGGGTGCGGGCTCACCGGCACGAAGGTCGGCTGCGATCTCGGCACCTGCGGGTGCTGCACGGTGATCGCCGACGGCCGGCCGGTGCTCTCCTGCCTCACCCTCGCCCTCGAGGCCGAAGGGAAGGACCTCCGCACGATCGAGAGCCTCGCGCGCGGCGCGGAACTGCACCCGGTGCAGGAGGCGTTCGCGACGTGCGGCGGGAGCCAGTGCGGATACTGCACGCCGGGGTTCGTGATGACGACCGTCTCGCTGCTCGAGCACGAGCCCTCGCCGTCGCGGGAGCGCATCAAGGACGCGATCTCCGGGAACCTGTGCCGCTGCACGGGCTACGTGAAGATCATTGACGCCGTCGAGCGAGCCGCCGGACGCCTCCGCGCGGCCCGCGCGCCCGCCGACCACCCGTCCCTCCAGCCGCAGGGCTGAACGGAGCCGAGATGACCCCAGAGACGGGCGCCGCGGACGCGAAGGAAGAGTTCAAGGTCGTCGGCTCCCGGCAGCCGCTCGTGGACTCGTGGAAGAAGGTCACCGGCGCCGCCGTGTACGGCGACGACGTCCGGTTCCCGAACATGCTCGCGTGCCGCGTACTCCGGAGCACCCTCCCGCACGCGAAGATCGTCCGGATCGACACGTCCCGCGCCGCGGCGATGCCGGGCGTCCGGGGCATCGTCACGGGCGCCGACGCGAAGGCCCGGTTCGGCGTCCTCCCGATCAGCCAGGACGAGGAGGCGCTCTGCATCGAGAAGGTGCGCTACGTCGGCGACATCGTCGCCGCGGTGGCGGCCGACGACGAGGCGGCGGCGGCGGCGGCGGCCGCCGCCATCGAGGTCGTCTACGAACGCCTGCCCGAGTACACGGACATGAAGAAGTCGGCGGAGCGCGTGGCCGCGCCGATCCACGAGTGGACGTCCGACGGGTCCAACGTGCAGAAGCGCGTGGACCAGCACTTCGGCGACGTGCCGGGCGCGCTCGCGTCGGCCGCCGTCGCGCCGAAGGCGACGTTCCGGTTCATGGGCGTCGGGCACCAGTTCACCGAGCCGCACGCGGTGGTCGGCGTGCCGGAGCCCGACGGGCGGATCTCGCTCTACACGCCCACGCAGGTGCCGCACTACGTCCACAAGGCGCTCGCGAAGGTCCTCGAGATGCCGATGCACCGGATCCGCGTCTTCCGCACGGCGGTGGGCGGCGGGTTCGGCGGGAAGAGCGACCCGTTCCCGCACGAGATGGCGGTGTGCCTCCTCGCGCGGAAGGTCGGGCGCCCGGTGAAGCTCGTGTTCGACCGCGAGGAGGTGTTCCTCACCAACCGCGGGCGGCACCCCGGCGAGATCTCCGCGCAGATCGGCTTCGACGCGCACGGGAAGATCCTCGCCTACGACCTCGACGCATGGATCGACGGCGGCGCGTACGCGTCGTTCGGCGTCGTCACGACCTACTACAACGGCACGCTCTCGCAGGGGCCGTACCGCATCCCGAACTTCCGCTACTCCGGCCGCCGCGTCTACACGAACAAGGCTCCGTGCGGCGCGATGCGCGGGCACGGCGCGGTCAACTGCCGCTACGCCGTCGAGTCGGTGATCGACATGGCGTGCGAGGAGCTGAAGATCGACCCGATCGAGCTCCGCCTCCTGAACGCGCTCCCTGCGCACACGAAGACGCTGAACGGCTACCGCATCACGAGCAACGGCATCGTCGAGTGCCTGACCCGCGCCCGCGACGAGTCCGGATGGGCCGCGAAGAAGGGGAAGCTGCCCTTCGGGAAGGGCATCGGCGTCGGCTGCGGGTTCTTCATCTCCGGCTCCGCGCTCCCGATCCACAAGTCGCGGACGCCGCAGAGCACCGTGCACCTGAAGATCGACGTGGACGGCGGCATCACCGCGCACTCGATGGGCGCCGAGATCGGGCAGGGCTCCGACACCGTGATCGCGATCGCGGTGGCCGAGATCCTCGGCGTGCCGATGGACTTCATCCGCGTGCGGAGCGAGGACTCGGACACGGCGCCCCTCGACCTCGGCGCGTACAGCTCCCGCGGCTGCTTCATGATCGGGAACGCGGCGCGCGAGGCGGCGATCGTCGTGCGCGAGAAGCTCGCGCGGGCGGCGGAGCGCGTGACCGGGCACCCCGCCGGCGACTTCGAGTTCGCCGACGCGCGCGTCACCGCGCGGAGCGACCGCAAGGTGTCGCTCTCGTACTTCGAGGCGCTCACGGAGGCGCTCGCCGACCACGGCGCCATCGCCGCGAGCGGCTGGTACCAGGCGCCCCGCATGGGCAGCGACTACAAGGGCGCCGGCGCGGGCCTCGCGCCCGCGTACTCGATGAGCGCCTTCGTGGCCGAGGTGGACGTGGACCTCGAGACCGGGATCGTGCGATGCACCGGCGTGTGGGCCGCGCACGACTGCGGCCGCGCGATCAACCGTCTGTCCGTCGAGGGCCAGATCGAGGGCTGCGTGCACATGGGGCTCGGCCAGGTGCTCGGCGAAGAGATGCGCTACTCGGGCGGCCGCGTCTCGAACCCGAGCTTCCTCGACTACAAGATCCTCGGGCCGAAGGAGATGCCGGACGTGCGCGTCCTCGTCGTGGAGTCGAACGACAAGGAAGGCCCGTTCGGCGCGAAGGAGTCCGGCGAGGGGCCGCTCCTCCCGATCCTCCCCGCGGTGGGGAACGCCCTCTACAACGCGATCGGGATGCGCGCCACGTCGCTCCCCGTCACGCCGGACCAGGTGTTCGCGCACCTGTCGAAGCTCCGGAAGTCCGGCGCGGGCTTCAGGAAGACCTGGGAGACCGGACAGGGATGCTGATCCTTCCCGAGTTCAAGCTGGAGCGGCCGAAGTCGCTGGCGGAGGCGCTCGACGCCGCGCGCCGCGCGGACGGGAAGTGCGACTTCCTCGGCGGCGGCACGGACCTCCTCTGCAACTACAAGTGGGGGATCAACACGCGCCCCGTCGTGATCTCGCTCCGCGGGATCGCGGAGATGAACCGCCGCGACGGGCGCCGCGTCGGCGGCGGCGTGACGCTCGCGTCGCTCGAGCGCGACGCGGACTTCCTCGACGCGTTCCCCGGCTTCCGCGGCGCGCTCGCCCGCCTCGCGTCGCCGCTGATCCGCGAGACGGGCACCGTCGCGGGGAACATCCTCCTCGACACGCGCTGCATCTGGCTCAACCAGACCGAGTTCGCGCGCAAGGCCCTCGGGAACTGCCTGAAGGCCGACGGGCCGGAGTGCCGCGTGGTGAAGGGCTCGACCGACCGCTGCTACGCGAACTACTCCGGCGACACCGCGCCGCTCTTCATGGTGCACGGCGCGTCGGCGCGCCTCGCGTCGCCGCGCGGCGAGCGCAGCGTGCCGTTGACGTCGTTCTTCCGCATCGACGGGATCACGCGCTTCGTGAAGGAGCGCGACGAGGTGCTCGTGTCGCTCGACATGCCGCCCGACGCGGCCGAGATCCGCTCGAGCTACCAGAAGCTCCGCGTGCGCGAGGCGTGGGACTTCGCGGAGGTCGCGACGGCGGTCGGCGTCCGGTTCGACGGCCCCGCGTCGAAGAAGCGGATCGGCGAACTGCGGATCGTGGCGAACGCGGTCGCGTCGATCCCGCTGTGGCTGGAGGACGTGGCCAAGCCGTTCGCGGGTCGCACGCTCGACGAAGCGACGATCGATGCGATCGGCGACTCCGTGACCGCGGCCGTCCAGCCCGTCCGCGCGACGTGGCTCCCGCCGAGCTACCGGAAGCAGATGGCGGGCGTGATGGCGAAGCGCGCGCTGCGGGAGATCGCGGCGGGCGTGGCGTAGACGCCGCGCGGGCGGATACCCTCTCCGGCGTGACGTCGCGCCGCGCTGCGGGATGGATGCTCCTCGCCGTGATCCTCGCGGCGATCGCGGCGTGGCGGGTCGTGAGAGGCGCCGACGACGGCTCGCCCGACGGACCGAGTCGCGGCAGCGAAGCGGCTCCTGCGGCACCGGCGGACGAATCGGCCGACACGTCGCTCCGGCAGCCCCCCGCGGCGCCTGCGGCCGCGAAGCCGACGCAGAAGCCTCGGGCGCAGCCTGCGGCGGTCGGTCCGGAATCCGCGCCGGAACCGAAGGGAGCGCCCGCGATTCGAGGCTCCGTGCGCTTCGCCGACGGCAGCGCCGCCGCCGGCGCGACGGTCCGCGCGTGGGACGTGCGCGGCGCAGCCGGGGGGCTGCCGCGGACGGAGATCGGATCTGCGGAGATCGCCGGCGGCGACGCGTCGTTCGAGATCTCCGTCCCCGCGGGCGAGACCCGGTACGTCGTCTACGCGTCCTGTCCGGGGTTCGAGACCGTCGGCGCCGTCGTGGCGCGGTCGGCGGACGCGACGGTGCGACCGGAGCCGGTGCACCTCGTGCTCGGCGTCGGGGGCGTCCTGACCGGCACGGTCTACGGCGCGGACGGCGCGCCGCTCGCGGAACGCGAGGTGCAACTCTTCCCGGCGGATCGCCGGAAGCGCCACGCGAAGTCGGGGCGGTGGAAGTTCTGGACCGAGCCCGTCGTGTGGGACCACTTCGCGGCGACGACGCGCACGGATGCCGAGGGCCGCTACCGATTCTCGGGAGTCGCGGTGTCCGCAGACGATCCTCAGCCCCGCGCGGCCGTGGTGCAGGACGACGACGGCGGGTCGTGGGCAAGCGACGAAGTCGCGTTCGCCGCGGCCGGCGAGGCCGCGGTCCGGGACGTGCGGATCGGCGTGACGCCGTGGACCGGCGACTCCGTGGACCCCCCGGGCGTCGTGCGGTCGGTCACGGTCCGCGTGCTCGCGCCGGACGGTTCGGACGTGACGGACGCGACGGTGCGCTACGCCGCGTTCTCGGAGGCGCGGATCGTGTGGTGGCCTGCGACGTCGGGCGCGACAGGGACCTGGGCGGCCGCGATTCCTCCGGGTGACTTCGTGGACGACGACGCGCTGATGCGCCTGTCCGTCGCGGCTCCCGGGTACGCGCCGTGGAGCGGCGTGGTGACGAGCCGCGAGGTCACGGTGCGGCTCGAGACGGCGACCCTGGACGAGCGCGGACGGATCGCCGGCGAACTCGTCGGCGACGGGACGGAACTCCGGCTCCCCGGATACGCGGAGCTCCGCGTGATCGACCTCGTCTCGTTCGTCAGGCGGCGCTACGGCGTCGGCGTCGCGGCCGACGGGTCGTTCGCGGTCGAGGGCGTCGGCGCGGGGCCGAAGCTCGCGTCGTTCGACGAGATGCGGAACTGGCGGGAGATCGCCGTGCCGCCCGGCGGGCAGTCCTGGGACCGGTTCCTGACGGAGACCGCTCTCGAGGCCGTCCACGCGCCCGAGGTCGTCGAGCGGACCCTCTCCCGGATCCGGGAGATCGAGGACGAGATCGGATCGATCCTCCGGCGATCGCGCGCGGAGCGCGGCGTCGGGGACGACGCGCGCATCGCCGAGCTCGAACGCGACGCGGCGCGGCTGCGCCGGCAGAACCGCGCGGCCGTGGTCGTGGACGTGCCGGGCGGGGGCGCCGGGTGGATCACCTACCGTGAGGGAGACCTGTTCGTGACCGCGCGAGTCAGCAACGGGCGAGCGGAGTTCCCGGCGCTGTTCCCGGGGAGGCATGCCATGACGATTCTGCGCCCGGGAGCGGAGGCCGAGGTCGTCCACGTCGAGGCGCGCCTCGCGCGTTGACGTATCGTTCCCGGCGATGCACGGCACGCACCTGCTCCCCGACGGCCGCTCGCTCGTCTACGACTGGCGCCCCGCGCCGCTCGCGACGTCGCACGCGCCGCCGCCCGTGGCCTTCCTGAACGGGCTCTCGCAGACGACGGTCGCGTGGGGGCTCCAGGCGCAGCGGATGAAGGGCCGGCGGAGCGTGCTCCTCCACGATGCGGCGGGGCAGGGGCGGAGCAGCCCTCCGCCGGAGGGGCACCGCCCGGCGGGGCATGCGCGGGATCTCCTGCACCTCGCCGACGCGCTCGGGATCGGCGCGTTCGACCTGGTCGGGTTCTCCTACGGGTCCCGGATCGCGCTGCGGTTCGCGCTGCTCGCCCCGGAGCGGGTGCGGAAGCTCGTCCTCGTGGGATGCGCGCACCGCGACACGACCGCGCGGCGGTGGATCGTCCGGAGCTGGGCCGACGCGCTCCGCCACGGCGGGCTCGAGCACGCGTTCCGCGTCGTGACGCCCATGGTGATGGGCGACCGTTGGCTCGCGCGGAACGAGAAGAGCGAGGCCGAGATGGTCCGCGCCTTCACGCGCCGGAACACGCAGGAAGGCATGTCCCGCCTGCTCGCAGACACGCTGCTCCCGGGCGGCGGGCTCGGCGAGGAGCTCCGCACGATCCGCCGGGAGACGCTCGTGATCCGCGGCGAGGAGGACCTCGTGGTGTCCGCGGCGCTCAACCGCGAACTCGTGTCGCTCCTGCCCCGCGCCCGCTACGCGGAATGCGAAGGCGTCGGCCACACCGTGGCGATCGAATCGCCCGACTGGTTCGCGGACACCCTGGAGTCGTTCCTCGGCTGACTGCGGAGCGGTCGGCGCGCGGCTACTTGCCGCCGCCCTTCCCGCAGCAGGCCTTCGGCGCGTCGGTCTTCGCGCCCGTGCACTTCGTGGCGTCGCCTTCGCACTTGCCGCAGCAGGACGCCTGCCCCGCCTTCATCGGGCACTTCGACGGATCGCACGTCCCGGCCTTGCAGCCCTCGCACTTCGCCGCGTCGTGCGTGCACTTCGCGTCGGCGCCGTGGTGGTGACCGTCGTGACCATGGCCTGGGCCGTGGGAGGCGCAGGCGGAGAGCGAGAAGGCGGCGGCGGCGACGACGGCGAACAGGAAGGACTTCATCGAGGAACCTCCGTGTGGGGGATCGGACCGGCCAATCTGACGCGCGTCGGTCCCCGAGTATTCCGGTTTCCTCCGCGGGAGGATGACGATTCGCGGTCCGTGCGGTCACCGACGCCCTTCCGGCCGGCGGTCAGACGTCCCGGAGCGACGCCGGGAGCGCGAAGTGGATCCGCTCGCGCGCGGTGACGATCTCGCCCGCCATCGTGCCGCCCACGGCGTGGAGCCGGGCGAGCACGGCGTCGATGAGGTCGGCGGGGGCGGACGCGCCGGCGGTGAGGCCCACCGCGTCGGGGACGCGGCCGAGCTCCGTGCGCGCCTCGCCGAGGCGCACGTCCACCTGCGCGGCGTTCTGCACGAGCCAGGCGGGGCGCCCGCAGCGGCGGGCCACGTCCACGAGGCGGTTCGAGTTCGACGAGTGCGGATCGCCGACCACGAGCACGCAGTCGACGACCTTGCAGAGCTCCTTCACGGCGTTCTGCCGGTTCTGCGTCGCGTAGCAGATGTCGTCCTTCGCCGGACCCGCGATCCTCGGGAACCGCTCCCGGAGCTTCGCGACGATCTCGGCCGTGTCGTCCACGGAGAGCGTCGTCTGCGTCAGGTAGGCGACGCGGTCTGGGTTCCGCACCTGCACGCGCGCCGCGTCCTCCACCGTCTCGATCAGGATCGTGCGGTCCGGCGCCTCGCCGAACGTGCCCTCGACCTCCACGTGCCCTCGGTGCCCGATGAGGAGGATCTCGTAGCCGTCGGCCGCGAGGCGGCGCGACTCGTCGTGGACCTTCCGCACGAGCGGGCAGGTGGCGTCGATCTCGTCGAGCCGCCGCGAGCGGCTCTCGGAGCGCACCTGCGGCGACACGCCGTGCGCGGAGTAGATGACCGTCTCGCCCTCGGGGATCGCCGACGTCTCCTCGACGAACACCGCGCCCATCCGCGTGAGCCGGTCCACGACCTGGCGGTTGTGCACGATCTCGTGCCGCACGTAGACGGGCTTCCCCTCCTTCCGGAGGGCGCGCTCGACGATGTCGATCGCGTAGTCCACGCCGGCGCAGAAGCCGCGGGGGGAGGCGAGGTGTATCTTCACGGGCCGGATCGTATCGGCCCCGCGCTCACTTCGCGGAGGGTTCCGGGAGGAAGGGGCCCTTCCACTCCGGGATTTTCGCGGCCTCCGCGCGAGCGGCGGCGGAGACGGGCACGCCCCACGCCTCGAAGAACGGTCCGAGGTCCCGCCGGCAGGCACGGCTCATCCGGACGAGCCACTGGTCCCGCTGCGCGTCGTCGCCCCGCGGGAGCTTCGCGTCGCCGACGTAGGTCCTGAACGCGCCGCGGAATGCGTCCCAGCCGAACGCGTCCTCGAGGGCGATGTACATCCAGAGCGCGAGCCCCGGATCGCGCTTCCACGCGCCGAAGTCGCGGTCCCCGGCGAGGTGCGCCTTCGCCTTCGCGTGCGACCCCGCGGGCCACGGATGGTCCTTCGGCCGGATGCCGCGGATCTTCTCCTCGACGAACAGGCTGAAGAGGTTGCAGGTGACCTCGGTGGTGCCGTCGAACGTCCATGCGTCCTGCTGGTGGTTGTGGCCCATCTCGTGCCAGAAGCCCCATCCGCCGTGCTCGCGCGGGTCCCCGGGGCGGAGCACGTCCCAGCGGAGCAGTTCGCGCGAGTGGACGAGGTGCGCCATGATCGGATAGCCCGAGTGGAGCCAGCCCGCCGAGATCTGCCGGTCCGGGACGAACCGCTGCCCGGCCGCGTCCTCCGCGCGCTGCCCGAGGTCGGCGTAGTGCGGGATCACGTCGCGCCAGAAGGTCATCAGCGCCACGGGATCGGCGACGGTGCGCGCGTCCTCGGTCCGCACGGTCAGCGTGACGTGCTTCGCCGAGAGCTCCACCCACGGCGCGCACGGGCCGGCGACCGCCTTCTTCCACGCGGCCGCGTCGGTCTCGCCGAGCACGAACCGCGGCGAATCGATCACCGCGCCCGCGATCCTCACGTCGAACGGCTTCGGGTCCGCGAGGTCCCGCGGGACGTCCACGTAGACGAGACCTCCGTGCGGGTTCGCGGCCTCGGTGCGCCCGGGCGGCAGCGCGAAACGACGGGAGATCTCGGGGTGCCGGCGCCAGTCGTCGAGGTGCCAGAGCGTGTCCGTGTGGCAGCCGATGCGGAGCCCGAGATTCGCGGGCGCGTCCGCCGCGACGTCGGCCGTGACGACCTCGCCTGCGAGCGCCCAGAGGCCGGTGCTCGTCCATCCGGGGACGGTCGGGTCGATCCGCACCGTCCGCGCGGTCCGGGGCGTCCCGGGCGGCGGCACGCCCGGGAAGTCGGACGCGGACGCCGCCAGCTTCGCGTGACGCGGCTCCGCGGCGAGGTCGTCCATGTGGCGGACGAGGACGGCGAGCCGCTTCAGCGCCGCGCCGGCGCGGATCGGCGCCTTCTCCGTGGGGACGAGGTCCGCACCCGCCTTCGCGACGACGGCACGCACCCGGTCGCGGAACGCCGTCGCCCCGACCGGCAGCCAGCGGTACGCCGCGGAGACGAGTTGGACGTCGTTCTTCATCCGCGCGAGGTGCTCCGCCGCCTTCCCGGGAGTCCTCGCGTCGACCGCCCGCGACGACGCGGAGAGCTCGACCCGCTCGAGCGCGCAGAGCGTGTGGATCGCGTCGCCGTCCCGCGCCGCGGGCAGTTCGGGCACGGCGTCCACGTATCCGTCCACGAACGCGAGGCCCATCGGCGCAAGGACCTCGTTGAGCGTGTGGTCGCGCGTGAGGTCGAGGTCGTCGTGGATCTGCATCCAACCCCACGCGAGACCGGACGTGACGAGTCCGCCGCCGTCGCGGACGAACCGGTCGAGGAGCTTCGCCTCCTCGGCGTCGAGCCCCTCCTCGTCGCCGTAGACGACCACGTGCGCGCCCTGCAGCGCGGCGGCGAGCAGGGAACCGTCGGTCTTCCGCGCGTCGAGTCCGTCGAGGCGGGGGAGCAGCGCGTCGGCGCCGCACACCGCGACGACGGGCTTCTCGCGCTTCCCCGCGGCCCACCGCACGGACTGGACGACGAGCCGCGCCGTGTCGCCCGCGGCCAGCCCGTCCTTCGAGAGGAACCCGCCGTGCCCGAAGGCGACCACGCGACCCCGGCCCGGCGTCGCCGCGCCGACGACGGCGGCGGACCGCCCGTCGCCCATGTCTCCTGCAACGACGGGGAACGCGTCCTCGCCGAAGCAGGCGACGGGCCCCGGGACGCCCGGCTTCGCGACCTTCCTCACGCCGGCGGTCAGCGCGGCGACGTGCGCCGCGCGCTCGGCGTCGCGGTCCGCGGCGGACAGCGCCGGAGGCGAGAGGAGCGCGAGGGCCGCCGCGGCGAGGAGCGCGGCCGCCCTCACCGCCATCGCTTCACGACGGAGTCCGTCTCCACGCCCTTCGCGGCATCGACCGCCTGCTGGAGTTCCGCGCGGTCGGCCTCGGGGAGCGACTTCAGGAGGTCCCGCGCCGCCTCGAGGGCGGAGAGCCGCACCCACGGCGACGCGTCGATGAGTCCGGCGTTCACGGCGTCCGAGGCGGACGGCTTCCCGGTCCGGCCGAGCGCGCGGAGCGCGTTGCGCAACGCCATCTCGTCCTTCCGCTCCGTCGCGAAGACGAGCTTCGCAAGCGCCACGACGGCCGGCTCGCCGATCGCGCCGAGACGGTCCCACGCGGCCAGCCGCACGGGGAACGGCGTGTCCGCGCCGAGCGCGCCGACCAGCGCCTCGATGGCCGCGGCGTCGCCGACCCCCGCGAGCGAGAGCACGGCCTGCACGCCGACGCCCTCCTTCGGGCCGCGGAGGAACTCCTTCACCTCCGGCGGCGCGCGCTTCAGCGCCGCGAACGCGGAGAGCACCGTCCCGCGGTTCCCCTCGTCGTTCGCGAGCATCTCGACGAGCCGGTCGTACGCCTCGGGCGCGGCGAGCGTCGTCAGCGCGCGGACCGCCCCGCGGCGCACGGCGGCGTCGAGGTTCTTCGTGCGGTCGAGGAGCGCCGGCACCGCCTTCTCGCGGAACTTCGCGCACGTCGCCTCCACCGCGCGGAACTCGAGCCCGTCCTTCGTGCCGACGCGGGAGATCGCGCGTTCGAGCGCCGCGTCGCCGAGTTCGAAGAGGCGCTCCCGCGCCACCGGGACGATGACGCGGTTGTCGTTCACCTCCCACGCCGACGCGAGCTTCCAGAGGCGGTCGAGGTCCCACGCGCCGTCCTTCTTCCCCTCGGCCTCGACCTTCGCCGCCGCGGCTTCCGGCGTGATGGACGCGGCCTGCGGCTCGCCGCCCTGCTTCGGCGGGGACGGCTCGTCGATCCCTGCGCCCGTGAAGTCGCGGGTCCACACGCCGTCGTTCCGCGTCTGCTCGGAGTAGACGTCGGCCCCGCCCGCGTCGAGGAGGAGCCCGATCCCGCCCGTGCCGCGCGCCGGGGTCGCGCTGCCCTGCGTGGACGCGTTCACCGCCGTGTAGCCGTCGTTCCCGCCGCCGTCGATCAGCATGGCGACGGAGTTCGTGAGCGCGCCGCCCTGGCTCCCGCCGGAGCCCGAGTAGTGGTCGTCGCCCGCGCGGTCCACGAGGAACCCGACCGCGTAGTCGTGCGCGCCGCCGACGCCGACGCCGTTCAGGCAGTGGTAGGAGTCGTTCCCCGCGCGGTCGAGCAGGATCCCGGCCGAGAGATGGATGCCCGTCCCCTGGCAGTAGTGCGTGCCGTCGTAGGAGTCGTGCCCGTCGCCGTCCACGAGGATCCCGAGCGAGTACCAGTAGGACGAACCCTGCCCGTAGATGTCCGTCCGGTACGCGTCGTTCCCCGACGCGTCGATCAGCACGCCCACGCCGCCCGACGCGTCGGGCCGCATGCCGATCGAGAAGCCCTGCGAGAGCGCCTGGTAGCGGTCGCGGTAGAGCGGAGCGTGGAGATGCTCTCCGCCGGCGTCGTAGGAGTCGTTCCCCCCGAGGTCGGCAAGGACGCCGCATCCCCACGTGGACGCGAACCCCTGCCCGAACCGGTCCGCGTGGAGGGAGTCGTTCCCGCCCCGGTCGAGGAGGAGCCCCGCGCCGAACGCGCCCGCGCCCTGCACGAAGTCGCCGCTCCGCGCGACGTCCTTCCCGCCCTCGTCCACGAGCACGCCGACGCCGAAGATCCCGGCGCCCATGGACACGCTGCCGGTGGTCCGCACGTCGTCGCCCGCGCAGTCCCAGTGGACGGCCACGCCGCCGAGCGCGCCGCCGCACGAGAGTTCGTCCGCGCAGCGCACCACGTCGTCGCCCGCGAGGTCGATCACGATCTGGACGGGTCGCCCCGCCGTGCCGTCGGCGGACGCGCCGCGCGGGTAGACGTCGTTCCCGCCGAGGTCGATCACCACCGCGGCGTCCTCGTCGCCCGCATGGACATCGTCGCCCGTGCCGTACAGGACCACGACGCCGAGGCCCGGTCCGAAGTCGGCGCGGAGGCGCGTGGCGCCCTCGGGGACGGCGCCGTCGCAGAGCGACTTCGCGAGTCCCGCCGCGGCGGCGAGGACCACGTCGCCTGCGTGCAGGATCGGATCGAGGTCGGCTCTCCGCGCCGCGGCGAGGAAGTCCTCGTCCTTCATCGACGACGCCCAGGTCGAGACCGGCTTGTCCACCTGCGAGAGGAGGGCCTTGACGAGCACCATCGCACGGTCGCCGCCGAGCGGTTCGAGGCCCCGCGCGACGAGACCGCGCGCGAACGCGACGTCCATCATCACCCCGGGCAGCACGCCGACCGCGCCGAGCGGGAGCCTCGCCTCGAGTTCCGGCGGGCACGGCGGGACGGCGCCCGGCGGATACGCCGCACGCGTCCGCCCCGGCCGCACCGTGTCGCCCTGCCGCACCAGGATCGCCGCCGCGTCGCCGCCGCGCGCGAGCCCGTCCCAGGACTCCGCCGCAGGGCCGCACGAGAGCGGATCGTCGAGCGCCCGGTTCACCACGTCGAGGCGGAACGGATCATCGATGGGCCGCTTCTGGAAACCGAGGTCGGCGCGCGACGCGTTGCAGAGGCGGAGCCCCTCGTCGATGCGGCGGAGTTCGTCCTCCGTCCAGAAGCCGGCCGGACGCGCCGGGTCCGGCGTCGCCGCGGGCGACGACAGGCTCGGGACCTCGGCCGGCCGCGGCGCGGGGACGGGCGCAGGGGGACTCGCGGCTGTCGGGCCCTCCGGCTCGGCCGCGCTGCTCCTGCACGCTGCGGCCATGACCAACACGGCGCCTGGGGCGACGAGCAACGCGCGGAGCCTCATGCGGGAAGACTACTTCGGGAGGTCCTCCGGCGCATCGAGGTCCGTGTGGATGCCGGGGTCGTCCACGGCGACGGGGAGCACGTGCGCTGCCCGGATCACCGTGGAGAGCGGTTCGTCGGGGCCGAGGGCGAGGACGCGCGGAAAGAGCGGGCGGCGCAGCAGCACCGGGTGTCCGCGGCGTCCGCCGAACGAGGGGACCACCGCCTCGACGTCGTCCGGCGCCGCCGCGTGGACCCGCAGGAGAGCGGCGACCGTTGCGCTCCGCACGAACGGCATGTCCACGAGGGCCAAGATCGCGGCGGGCGCATCGGAGGGCAGCGCACGGAGGCCCGCCTGGATCGACGACGTGCGCCCCGCGGCCCATCCGGCGTGCGACACGATCTCGACGTCGCGCAGCTTCGCGCCGCGGCGGATCTCGGCCTCGTGGCTGCCGAGGATCACCAGAACCGGCCGGGCGCCCCCGGCGCGGAGCGTCTCGGCGACGGCGTCGACGAACGCCGCGCCCGCGAGCGGCAGCAGCGCCTTCGGCCGCCCCATGCGGCTCGACGCGCCCGCGGCGAGCAGGATCGCGGGCACTCCCGGAAACGGCGGCGCGGGGTCGTTCACCGCGGCGATGATCGCCGCTCGCCGCCCCGTCCCGCACAACGGACGGGCGTCCCGACGAGGAGTCATCGATGACCGGGCTCTCCTTCCCAGACCGCAGGTACGAGCCGTACGTCACGTCGATCGAGGGCGTGCCCGCGATGGTCCTCGCCGACCTCGCGGCGATCGAGGGCGGCCCCGACCCGTCGCGTCCGGCGCTCCTGCGCGTGCGGATCGCGTTCCTCGAGGCCGGCGCCGAGGGGTTCCGCGGCGAGCGCGAGGAGCCGCGGTTCGCGGCGATGGAGGAGGCGCTCGTCGCCGCCGTCGAGTCGCGGCTCTCCGCGCGATGGGCCGGCCGGATCTCGCGCCACGGCTACGCCGAGTACGCGTTCTACTGCCGCGACGCCCGGTCGGCCGCGCCGGTGGTGCAGGGCGTCCTCGACCGCCACCGCCCGTACCGCTTCCGCCACGACGTCGAGGACGATCCCGCCTGGGACTACCTCCGCTCCTTCCTCGCGCCCGGCCCGAAGGAGATGCACCAGATCCGCAGCCGCCACGTGCGCGTGGCGCTCGACGCCGAGGGCGACGACCCGTCGATCCCGCGGCAGATCGACCACTTCGCGCACTTCGCGTCTCCGGCCGACCGCGATGCCGTCCGCGCCGACCTCGAGAAACTCGGCTTCGTGATCGGCGAGTCCGGCACCGCGCCCGACGGCCGCGCGACGCTCGCCTTCCACCAGGTCGCCCCCGCCGACCTCCGCACGGTCTCCGCCGCCGGCTACGACGCGATCGACGCCTGCGCCGCCCGGGGGGGAACGTACGACGGCTGGGGCTGCAAGGTCACGCGCCGAGCGTGATCTGGTCGTCGAAGAGCGCTTCGAGAAGGGCGTTCTTCGCGGCCGTGCAGGCCGCAGCGTCGCAGGCGTTCATCGCATCGCGCAGCGCGTCGAGCGCGGCGGCGGTCCGTGTCGCATCGGGTCGGGCCGCGAGGGCGCGTTCCGTCCGCTCCGCGAGCTTCCGGAAACTCCCGAGGGCGTCGCCGAACGCCGTGTCCACGCGCTGCTGCGACTCCGGGCGCCGGTCGGCGAGGTCGCGCTCGTGCCGCGGCTGCCAGCGGCGTCGGATCCCGGCGCTCGGGATCGCGACGGTGATCGTGAGGCGCTGGTCCACCGAGTACTCGAACGTGACCTCGATCGGGTACGAGCCCGCGGGGCCGCGCGGGAGCCCCGCGATCTTCTGCACGTCGAACGGCTTCCCGCTCACGCGCTCCTTCAGCGAATCCAGCTCGAAGACCTGCATCTCGACCATCGCCTGGTCGTCGGCCACCGTGCGGTAGGTCTCCGTGCGCTTCGCCGGGATGCGCGTGCGGCGCCAGCAGCGCCTCCGCCCGCTCGGCGGCAGCGGCGGCCGCCTCGAGCGCGGAGCGTGCGTCGTCCGGCAGCGCCGCCTCGGCATCGATGCGCGAACGGTCCGCGGGATCGGAGAGGATCCGGAAGGCCTCGGAGATCTCCTGGAAGCGCCCCGGGTCGTCTTCCGGCGTGTGGACGCGGACGAGACGGTCGTAGGCCGTGCGAATCAGCTCCGGCGTGGCATTCCGTGGAACGCCCAGCCTGGCGTAGGGGTCCTTCCGGGGGTCCATGTCGGCGCGAGCGGTGTGCGGCCCCCTCGGGCCGGATCGGGAGGGTACGGCTCCTGCGGCAGCTACGGCAGGCTGAGTCATCACTCCGCCCCGAGGACGAGGCGCTCGATCCGGCCGTGTCGGGGGGCGGCGAGGTGGGCGAAGGGCGGGCGGGCGAGGCGTGCGGCGTCGATCTTGAAGCTCGCGATCGTGACGTACTGGAACATCACCATCACGCGCTCGAGTCCCGGGCGGAGGACGCGGCTCCCCTGATGGAAGCAGCGGCTCGTGTCGGCGAAGGCGACGGTGCCGGGCGGGCCGACGAGGGGCCGCTGCTCGTCGCGCGAGACCGCCGAGAAGAAGATCTCGTCCGTGAGGGCGGAGTCCTCTTCGTCGAACGAGTACCGGAGCGTGCGTCGGAGCTCCCCGGAGCGGCGCGCGCCGATCATCGTGAGCGGGCCGTGGTCCCGCGTGAGGTCCTCCACGAAGAGGAGCATCCGGAGCTGCCGCATGTCGCCCCAGTCGCAGTGGTAGCGGTGTTCGAGCAACCGGCCGGCGAGGTCGCGCTCGGCCCACGGAGACACCCAGAGCTGCGCCTTCCAGAGGAGGGGGACCGATCCCAGGTAGCGCGCCGCCACGGAGACGAGCGCCGGGTCGAGCGCCACGCCGAGCCAGGCGGGATCGGCCGCGAGGTGGTCGCCGAGCTGGATGCGGAGGAGGTTCCGGCCTTCGGAGGCGACCCACAGCGGGGCGAGGTCGGTCGCCGCGCGCACCTTCCGCGCGAGTTCGATCACGCGCCGTTCGGAGGCCGTGTCCCGCGGAGGCACGAGAAGGAAGCCGTCATCGTCGGGGATGCCTCCGCCGGCCGGCGGCGCGAGCTCGCGCATCGCCCCTCGACGTTCCCGGAGCCTTCGTGCGCGGGCCGCCGCCCGCACGGCACCGTAGACGGCCCGCAGTCGCCGGGGACCGCGGGAGATCCGCTCGTGGAGCCGTCCTGCAATCCCCGCCGCTGGTGCCATCGGAGTCCTCCCGCGGCGAAGATACCAAGCTCCGTCGCGCAGGGGTCCCGCGTGCACGGTCCGGCGGGCGATTCCGCCGGGGCGGAGCCTCCCGCGCACGTCCCCGCCCGCCGCTAGCCTCGGCCCCATGCAGGCCTATCTCGACCTCGTCCGCCACGTGCTCGCGCACGGGAAGCGGAAGCACTCCCGGACGGGCGTGGACACCCTCTCCGTGTTCGGCGCGCACTACCGCGTAGACCTGGCGCACGGCTACCCGCTCCTCACCACGAAGCAGATGTACTGGAAGTCGATGCTCCACGAGCTCCTCTGGTACCTGACGGGCGAGGACCACATCCGGAACCTCACGAAGAAGACGAAGGTCTGGGACGCGTGGGCCGACGCGGACGGGAATCTCGAGACCGCGTACGGGTACTTCTGGCGGCGGTTCCCCTCGGCGAAGCGTGAGGTCGACGGGTCGTGGCGCGTGACCGAGACCGACCAGATCCGGTACGTGATCGACGAGATCCGCCGGAACCCCGACAGCCGCCGCCTCGTGGTCACCGCGTGGGAGCCCGGGAACGCCACGAAGTCGCGGCTTCCTCCGTGCCACTACACGTTCACGTTCAACGTGCAGGGCGGACGCCTCAACTGCCACCTGAACCAGCGCTCGGGCGACATCGCCCTCGGCATCCCCTTCAACCTTGCCGCGTACTCGGCGCTCACGATGATGATCGCGCAGGAGACGGGCCTCGAACCCGGCGAGTTCAGCCACTTCATCGTGGATGCGCACATCTACACGGCGGGGGAGGACGGGAGCAACGCGGACTACGATCACGTGCCGGGGCTCCTCGAACAGTTGGAGCGCGAACCCCGCCCGCTGCCGCGCCTCGTCATCGCGAGGAAGCCGATCGACGAACTCCGGTTCGAGGACTTCCGCCTCGAGGGCTACGACCCGCATCCGAAGATCGACTTCAAGGTGGCCGTCTGACGGAGCGCCGCGCGCCGGTGGTGATCGTGGCCGGGATCGGGCGGAACCGCGCGCTCGGGCTCGGCGGGAAGCTCCCGTGGCACGCGCCGGAGGACCTGAAGTTCTTCAAGCGCCACACGGTGGGGACCGCGCTCGTGATGGGGCGGAAGACGTTCGACTCGATCGGGCGTCCGCTCCCCGGGCGGGTGAACGTGGTCGTCACCCGCGACCCCGAGGCGTTCGAAGCGGCGCACCCGGGCGTCGTCGCGCGGGCGACGCTCCGCGAGGCGATCGGCGAGGCGTCGCGGCGGGCGGACGTCGTCACCGTCGGCGGCGGGGGCGTGATCTACCGCGAGGCGCTGCCGCTCGCCGACGAGATGCTCCTCACGTTCCACGACTACGACGGCCCGTTCGACGTGTCGTTCCCCGAATGGGACCCGCGCGAGTGGGAGGAGACGTCCCGCGAAGCCGTGGGGTCGGCCACCGCGGTGCGCTACCGGCGCGTCACCACGCGAAGCGCGTGAGCAGGTCGGCCACGGTCTCCACGGTCCATGTCGACCCCGCTGCGGCGAGCGCGTCGCGGTCGCCGTAGCCGCCGAGCACCGCGACCGACGGGAGCCCCGCGCTCCGCGCGCCGGCCACGTCGGGGACCCCGTCGCCGACGACGAGCGCGTCCGGCGGATCCACGCAGAGGGCGGCCATCGCCTCCGCGAAGAACCGCGGGTCCGGCTTCCGGGCGCCGCGCATCGAGTCCGGCGTCACCACCGCGCCGAAGAGCGGCCGGATGCCCAGCGACGAGAGCACGAGATCGGTCGCCGCGCCGGGCTTGTTCGTGGTGCAGGCGAGTCGGACCCCGCGGGCGGCGAGCGCGTCGAGGAGCGCGCGGGCGCCGGGGATCATGGGCGACAGCGGGCCGGACTCGGTCGAGTAGATGTCCAGGAAGCGGCGGAGGTGCGCGGCCACCGCGGGATCGTCCTCGTCCTCCGTCCCGAGCGACCGCGCCACGAGCCGCGCCGCGCCGCCGCCGATCCAGCTCCGCACCGTGTCCGTCGCGGCCTCCGGGAGCCCGTGCTCGCGCCGCGTCTTGTTGATGGCGTGCGCGATGTCGGGCAGCGAGTCCACGAGGGTCCCGTCGAGGTCGAACAGGACGGCCTTCGGCACGGCGATCCGTCCGCTCACCGGCGGCGCTCCTCCGGCGGCCAGAGGATCTTGTGGAGCTGGAGCTGGAGGCGCGCGTCGAGCCGGTCGTCGAGCATCCACCCGGCGATCCGCGGCGGGAGCGACGGGTCGCCCGCGACGGGGGAGAGGAGCACCGCGCCGCACCGCGCGGCGAGGTCGTGCCGCGCGATCACGTCCCGCGCGTACTCGTAGTCCCGCCGGTCGGCGAGCACGAACTTCACCTCGTCGCGTTCCGTCAGCCTCGCGAGGTTCGGCCAGAGGTTCCGCCGCTCCTCACCGCTCCCCGGGCACTTCACGTCCACGATCCGATGCACGCGCGGATCGACGTCGGCCACGTCGCACGCCCCGCTCGTCTCGAGGAGCACGGTGCGCCCCTCGTCGCAGAGCGCGCGCATGAGTCCGTGCACCGCCGGCTGGAGGAGCGGCTCGCCTCCCGTCACGAGCACGTGCCGGAGCCCCGCGGCGCGCACCTCGCCGAGCACCGACGCGACGCTCCGCCGCTCGCCGCCGCGGAACGTGAACGCGGAGTCGCACCACGTGCAGCGGAGGTGGCACCGCGCGAGGCGGACCAGCGTGAACGGCACGCCCGCGAACGTCGTCTCGCCCTGCAGGCTCGCGTAGACCTCGGTGACGAGGAGGGCGGCGTCGGCGGGGTCGGGGAGCGTCGCGCGGACGTCGTCCGCGGCGTCCTCCTCGGCGCTCATCGCGGCGGCTCCGCCGCGTAGCGCGTGGGGTCCGCGACGCCCGACTGCACGAACCCGCGGCGCCGGAGGATGCATGAGTCGCACCGCCCGCATGCCAGGGCGTCCGGGCCCGCGGGGTCGTAGCAACTGTGGGTCGCAGCCATCGGGGCGCCGAGCTCCGCGCCGCGCCGCGCGATCTCCGCCTTCGTCATCGCCACGAGCGGGGCGACGATCCGGTAGCGGGTCCCGCCCTCGGCGGCCGCGGCGGTCGCGAGGTTCGCCATCGCCTCGAACGCGCGCAGGTAGGGGTCCCGGCAGTCGGGATAGCCCGAGCTGTCGAGGGCGTTCGCGCCGATCCAGATCTCGGCGGCGCCGAGCGTCTCGGCGAGCGCGAGCGCGAGCGACAGGAACACCGTGTTCCGCGCGGGGACGTACGTGGAAGGCACGCCGCGGCCGATCTCGGCGTCGCTCCTGTCCTTCGGAACCGGCGCGCCCGTGACGAGCGAGCTCCCGCCGATCGCCGCGAGGTCCACGCGCACCACGCGGTGCGACGCGAGCCCGAGCGCCGCCGCCACGCGCGCCGCCGCCGCGAGCTCCGCGCGGTGCCGCTGCCCGTAGTCGAACGAGATGCCGTGGACCGCCCGGCCCTGCGAGAGCGCCCACGCGGCCGTCACGCACGAATCGAGCCCTCCGGAGAGGAGAACGACCGCGGGCACGGGAGACGTCATCGCGCCTGTGCTACCCGCGCCGATCCGCCGGGGGCTACTTCTCCGCGTTCACTTCTCGACGACCGTGAACGCGCCGCCGGTGGACTTCGCGAGCAGTTCGAGCACCTTCTTCCGGTCCTCGAACTCGGCGGCGTCGGTCTCCGACTCCGTGTGGCGTCCGCCCGGCGCGACGAACGCGATCACGAACCGCAGGCGGTTGAGCCGCTGGTCGCGGCGGAGTTCCTGGAGGACGACGCGGGGCGTGTCCTCGGAGGAGTCGCCCCACGGATACGAGTCGGTGGCGACGACCACGGTGTCCGCCTCCGGATAGCGCCGCGTCACGTAGAGCATCGCCTCGCGGAAGTCGAAGCTCGTCCCCGAGAGCTGCTTCTCGATCCACGCCGCCGTTTCGTCGATCCCGGCCTTGGACGTGACGAGGTTCTCGCCCATCGGGACCACGGTCCGGCTCGCGCCGACCGCGCCGACGAGCGCCGTCGGGGGGAGCATCCGCACGTAGGTCGCCGCGCCGTGCCGCGCGGTCTCGAGGCGCCCGTTCCAGTCCATCGAGCGGGAGAGGTCCAGCACCACGGCCACGCGGTCGCTCGCGACCGGCATGCCGAAGAAGGACGGAGTCACGGCAAGTGACGCGGACGCCTTCTCCGCGCGCCACGCCTCCGGATCCGTGCCGAAGTCCTTCCCCGTGATCTCGCGGAGGGCCGCGCGGATCGCCTCCTTCACGCGGAGCGGGGCGCCGGAGAGGGCGCCGACGAGCGCGTCCTTCGCGTCGGCGAACTTCGCCTTGCCGACGGCGTTCGCGGCCTCCTCGACCACGCGGGGATCGAGGTCGGAGAGACGGTCGGCGACCAGCGGCAGCGCTTCCGGCGCCCCGGAGAGCGCGAGGCCCGTCACGGCGGCGAGGCGCACGTCGCCCTCGAGGCTCGCGAGGTGCGGCTGCAGGAACGGGACGGCCTTCGCCTTCCCGCACGACCCGATCGCGACGAGGCGCTCGTACGCCTCGAGGCGGGGGAGCTTGTCGCCGAGGGCCACGAGCGGCTGGAGCGAAGACTCCTGCGCGAGCCAGCCGATCCCCTCGATCAGCGACCGCTGCGGCTCGCCCTTCTGCCGCGCGAGCTGGGCGTTCAGCGCGGCGGCCATCGCCGCGGCGCCGGCCTCGGGCACGTACGAGAGCCCCTCGCCGAGCGCGATCACCGGGCCCGGCGACTTCTCCTTCTTGAACGCGCCGAGGAGGAATTCGGTGTCCTTCGGGTCGCCGCCGGCGGGGAGCATCAACGCGACCGCGGTCCGCGGGTCGGGCGCGCGCTCGTCGCCGTACGCGTCCCGGAGCCACTTCCTGCACGCCTTCTGGTCGAGGTAGTCGAAGCAGCGGAGGATCGCCCAGGTGCGCCCGCGGATCGCGGCGTCGTCCTGGTTCTTCGCGAGGTCGTCGTACTCCTTCTTGAGGGCCTTGAAGGCCGTCTCGTCGGAGGCGCCCGCCGTCGCACCCAGTCCGAGCAGGGCCGCCGCGGCGAGTCCGCACGCCGCCGCGAGCCCGCCCGCGAGCCGCGCGCCGCCTCGGTGTCGAAGGCGGCCGCGGGGTCCGGTCGTCCCATCGCGCATGTCGGCGAGGATACACTCCCTTCCGCCCCCGCCGATCCGGGAAGTTCGGAAACGTTCCGGGGGTTCCCTCTCTCCGATGACCCACCGAACTCCGCTCCGCCTCCCCACGTCGCGCGGCGCGCGCGCCGCGGCGATCGTTCACGTGGCGCTCCTCGCCGGAGCGTGCGGCGGCGCCGCACCCGCCGCACCCGCCGCGCCTCAGCCTCCCGTCGCCCCCGCGCCTGCCGACGCGTCCCCCCGAGGTGAACCGATGCCCGAGCTGCCTGCCGGCCGCGTCGTCCGATCGAACGTCGTCAGATCGGACGTCGTCAGATCGAACGACGAGTGGCGCACGATCCTCTCGCCCCTCGAGTACCACGTCCTCCGCGAGAAGGGGACCGAGCGGCCATGGACGGGCGAGTACACCGACACGAAGACGTCCGGCACCTATGCGTGCCGCGCGTGCGGCGCCGAGCTCTTCCGATCCGAGGGCAAGTTCGACTCCCACTGCGGCTGGCCGGCCTTCGACCGCGCGGCCCCCGGAGTGAAGATCGACGAGCACGTGGACACGTCCCACGGCATGGTCCGCACCGAGGTCACCTGCCCGCGCTGCGCGAGCCACCTCGGCCACCTCTTCGACGACGGCCCGACCGACACGGGCATGCGGTACTGCATCAACTCCGTGTGCCTCACGCTGAAGCCGGACGCGAAGGAGAAGTAGCGCTCCGGCGTCGTCCCGGGACGCGCGCGTGGGTCATCCCGGGGCGGCGCCTCACTTCTTCGTCTTGAACCGCAGCTCCGCGCGGTCGGGATTGCCGTCCTGGTCGCGAGCGACGACCACGAGGACATGGGCGCCCTCGGCGAGCGCGGCCGGGTCGATCTCCACGTCCCACGGCGCGGCGTTGCGCGGCGCGCCGAACGGCTTCCCGTCCAGCTCGTACCGGACCTCGGCGACGGGGAGGTCGTCGGCGCAGGCGACGGTGATCGTGGTCTTCTTCTTCATCATGCTCCCTGAGGCGTGGCCCTTCAGCGTGATCTTCGGGCCCTCGCGGTCGGTGATGAACTCGACCTCGCGCGCGACGGGGGCGGACGCGTTGCCCGACGCGTCGGTCGCGGTCGCCTCGAGCCTGTGCTTCCCCCGGGCGTTCAGCTCGACGTTCGCGTCGATCCGCCACGGCGCGGCGCGCGAGCGGCCGATCTCGGTCCCGTCGAGGAGCCACACGACCTCGCGCACGGCGTCGTCGTCGGTCACGGCGGCCTCGGCGGCGAGGCGGCGTCCGTGCTTCGCGGCGACCTTCGAGAGGTCCACCGTCGGCGGCGTGCGGTCCGCGCACGCGAAGTCCACGTCGGTGACGTGCGCGGCCGCGATCGTCACCTTCCGCTCCGCGGGGTCCGCGGCGGGCTTCGCACCGTCGATCCGCACGGTGTACTCGCCCGGCGCGAGGCCGGGCGCGAACCACGAACCGTCCTGCGCGCACGGCGCCGTCGTCTCCGCGCCCGCCGCGGACCGGACGACCGCCTTCGCGCCCGCCGCGCCGCCGCCGCTCTGACCGCGCCGCACGCGGCCGGACACGCAGAACGCCGGACCCTTCGGCCCCGGCGCCGC
>JAJVHW010000166.1 GCA_022072415.1 Planctomycetota bacterium | reverse complement strand
TCCTGCGACAGATGCGACACATGCGGCTCCTGCGACAGGCGCGGGAGCCCGGTCAGGCTCGGCTGACGCCATCCCCCCTTGCTTCGGGAGCAAGAGGCCGGAGGTTCAAATCCTCTCGCCCCGACCAATTCGTAACGCGCGGCAAGCGCGCTGGTTACGGCGACTCCGCGAGCCCCCTCGCGACGGCCCGAGAACGGCCCGATTCCGGAGGAGGTGCTCTAACAGGAGCCCTAAGGTCGCACAGTATGCGGGGGGCGGCGTGGCGTCCGGTCTGGTCGCGCGACCGCGTCCCGCCTGACGTGGCGCGCGACACGAGCGCCCGTCCGCCGCTTCTCGGCGGCGGGGGTGCCGCGGCCTAAGATCCTTCGGCGATGACCCGCCCTGCACGCGCGCTCGACCTCGTCGAACGCCTCGACACGCCGCTCGCCGCCGCCATCGTCGCCCTCGCCGCGCGCGTGGGCAGCCACGAGGTGTTCGACCGTCTTCGGAGCATGGACGACGTGCGCGCGTTCATGGAGCACCACGTCTGGGCGGTCTGGGACTTCATGTCGCTGCTCAAGTCGATCCAGTCTGCACTCGCTCCGGCGACGACTCCGTGGACGCCGTCGGCCGACCCTGAGTCCGCGCGCTTCGTCAACGAGATCGTCCTGGGTGAGGAGAGCGACGAGGCCCCGGACGGCGGCCACGCCAGTCACTTCGAGATCTACGTGGCGGCGATGGATGCCGCGGGAGCGGAGACCAAGGCGATCCGCGCCATGACGGCCGCGGTGGCGCGCGGCGTTCCGTGGCAGGTGGCACTCGCGGGCGCGTCGCCACCGCAAGCTGCGGGAGTCTTCGTAGCTTCTACGATGGAGACCGTCGCGGCGACGCTGCCCGAGCGCGTCGCGGCGTTCACGCTGGGGCGCGAGGACGTGATCCCGGGTATGTTCCGCGCCGCGGTCGCGCGGCTCGACCGAGCCGACATGCGCGGATCGGACCTGCGCGTCTTCCGCTGGTATCTCGACCGGCACATCGCGGTCGATGCCGACCACCACGCGCCGCTCGCAGCGCGCCTGTTCGAGAAGACGTGCCTGACGGACCCGGCGACGATCGATGTGTCGCTGCAGGCCGCGGTGCGCGCTCTGCGAGCGCGGGTCGCGCTCTGGGACGCGGTTGCGATGGAAGAGGTAACACGAGCGGTCAGTCACGGGTGAACGCGAGGCGGAGCGCACCGCTCTGATCGAGATGATCGAGCGTGCGTCACGCTGAGCTGGCCCGCGTGCTCCTCTCGACCCCACTGACTCCGTAACTCGGGGGACCGTAGCCTTCAGCGCGACGGACCGACGACAGGCACCGGGACTTCCCCCGTTGCCCCGCGCAAGCGGAGTCGGCCCGGGAGGGCCCGGCCGCATGGGTATCCGGAGCGATGTCTCCGTCATCGTCGCCACGCGCAATCGCCGCGATCTCCTCGGCGACCTCCTGACCAGCCTCGCGGGTTGCGATCCGCTCCCCGCGGAGGTCGTCGTTGTCGATGACGCGAGCACCGACGCGCCTGACCAGGCGGCGCTGTCCGCGGCGCGACCGTTCCGCGTGAGGCTCGTGCGCAACGATCGCTGCGTCGGCCCCGGTGCCGCGCGCAACCGCGGTGTGCATGCCAGCCGCGGCGATCTGCTCGTGTTCACGGACGACGACTGCGTGGTGCGGCCGGACTGGGTCGGCGCGCTCGCCGGCGCCCTCGACCGCCGCGCCGACGAGATGCTCGGCGGGCTCGGAGGGCGGGTGATCGCGAGGGACCGCGATCTGTTCAGCCGGTACTTCGAGTTCCACCGCATCCTCGAACCTCGGCCGCACGACGCGGAGCACCCGCGCCGAATCCCGTACCTCGTCACGGCGAACTGCGCGATCCGACGCCCCGGGCGATCGGGCATGCCGTGTGCGCGGGAGCCGTCCCGGGGCATCCCCGGAGACACGCTCATGTCGCAGAGCAACGTCGAAGCGGTCGTCGGCCGGCTCGCCACGGACGAGGGGTTCCGGCGGCGCTTCCAACACGATCGCCGCGCGGTCCTCGACGAGCTGATCGCTCAGGGCGTGCGGCTCAACCCGGTCGAGGTCAAGGCGCTCCTCAACCTCGATCTCGCGGCGTGCGAGCGCTTCGCGGAACGGCTCGACCCGCGGATACAGAAGACGGGCCTGCGGCCGGACCCGTGAAGGGCCGAGTCTCAACGCAACGTCCCGGGACGCGGGGCGGCTGTTGACGCGCAGTTGGACCGGCGCTCCGTGCGCCCCACGCGGTTCGACGGCGCGTCGGACGTGGCGGACCGGCGTCGACGATCCTCGGCCTGCCGTGGCCGCGCGCGACCGCAAGCGGTCGCCGGCGGCGTCTCACCTCGGGCCCGGCGTCCGCCCCGCTCCGTCGAGAAGATCGAGCCGCCGCGGTCGGTAGCTCTCGAACCGCGGCACCGACACCGTCAGCGTGTGGCGGCTGCCGCGCACCGCGAACGCGATGCGCACGCGTCCCCACGCGGTCGAGCGGCCGGAGGGCTTGCCGTCGAGCGTGTGGGTGACGCCGGCGACCTGTCGTGCCGAGCCGAGGCTGTTCGACACGCCGTGGACGAGACCCGACGGCTCGTCGATCGTCAGCAACTCAGGATCGGTCGTCACGACGCCCGACGCCATGTTGGCGCCGTCGGGCGCGTGCGTCGTCTGCTGCATCTGACCGAGCACCCTGACGCTGCCGGGATCGGGCACGACGCCGAGCGTCACCGTCAACCGTGTCGTCGCCGGGTCCATCGTCAGCGAGACGGGAACGGGACGGGCGTCGCTTGCGGGGTCGTCGGGTCGGATCGTCGCCGTGAGCGTCACGGCCTCGTCCTTCTCGCCGATGTCGACGGTCGCGCGCAGGTCGGGCGCGGGCGCCGGTTCGTCGATGCGGGGCGGGACGGGCGCCGACTCCGTGCGGACTCTCGTCGGACGCGGACGCCGCGGATCGCGGGGCGGCGCCTCTTGGCGCGTCGCGTTCCCGTCCGACACGGTTGCGGCCGAACTCGCGCCACTCCGCGGAGTCGGCGGACTTCCTCGCGCCAGCACGATCACGAGGCAGGCCGCAACGGCGCACGCCAGGACGACGAGCAAGAAGGGGCCGCGTCTCATCGGAGGTTCCCTCCCAAGGCCCGGTGACGGCTCGCTCGGGGCCGTGCGTCGCTCACGACTCCCGACATCCGCGGGCGGAACGCGGACTCTCCGCTCCGTCGACGTCGTCCTTTGCACGGAGCGTCCGAGTCGAGTCAGTCACCGTACAGCTTCTTCATCGCGGCGCTACCGTACCAGTCGAGTCCGGCGGCCAAGGCCTGCAAATCCTGGTACGCCTTGGGTTCGAGCTTCGCGCGCGCCGCGGCCAGGAGTTCGCCCGCCCGCTGTTGCGCCGCCGCCGACTCCGTCTCGCCGAGCTGAACCCGCACGATCAACCGCCGGATGTGTGCGCCCACGCGTCGCGCCTCGCCGGCGTCCGGCGTCTCGGAAGCGAGCAGCCGATCGAGGAGGGTGGCCTCTTGGTTCAGACTGCGGCGGCGCGCTTCGCGGATGCTCGTCGCGACGGCCCGCCGATCGCTTCGGGGCTCCGTCCCCGATGCGACCTCCGCGATCTTCCCAGGCTGGTCCGCGGGTACGGGTCGCTGCGCGGCCCGATCTGTCAGCGGCGAGCCGTACCAGGCGAGCGACTTCCGCAGTGCTTCGACCGCGGTGGTCATCGACCGAGCGTCGCCCTCCGTGAGGACTCCGTTGGCGACCTTGAGCTGCTGCATGCCCTCGAACTCGTGCGCGGAGGACTCCAGCAGCGAAACCGTCCGTTGCCGGGCGTTGCCGGAGGCGCCCACTGCCTCATGGAACACGCGCTCGATCCTGGACAGCGTCAGTTCGTCCGTCGCGATCATGCCGACGTCGTAGAGGCGTCGATAGAGTTCGTCGCGCTCCGCGAGCAGCGGCACGAGGTCGCGCGACGCGTTGATCTGCGCCTGCACTTCCTCATCCCAGGTCGCGGTCCACTCCGCCGAGGACGGAGGTTCATCCGCGACGGGCGGCTGTTCGGCGGCTCTTGACCGCGGTCGCCGTGGCTCCGCGGGCGCCACCCGCGGAGAGGGCGCCCCCCGAGCCGCGGGCGCGACGTCTCGGGGGGACGGCTCTGCGCGGAGGAGGACGACCGCGGCGAGCGCGACGATCGCAGGCGCCGCGATCAGGACCGCCGCAGAGCGGTGACTCAACACGCGGATCGGCCGGAGGTCGTCCCGCGACGCCCCAGCCGCCTCTCGAAAGGACGCATGCACGACCCCCACGCGAGACCGAGCACCGCACCCTCGAGGACGCTGCTCCGCACGCCCAGGAGGTCTCCGGTCGCCCAGTCGGCGACGGGCGTGAATACCTCGCCGTCAACCATGCTCGTCGATGCTACCTCCCGCGCCGGTCGGGCGTGAAGCGAGCGTTCCACTGGCGCGTCGGAAGCGACACGCCGCCCCGGTGACGGGGCATGCGCCTGCGCGTGGAGCCATGTCCCGGGGTCCCCCGGAGACCGCGGCGCGTGCGTCGGCCGCGTGGGCGCGCGGCGCGTGGAGCGAGCCGTTCAGAAGTCGAGGAAGAGGCCCAGCGACAGCGACCCGTAGCGGGTCCAGCCGGGCTGGCCGTGGAACTCAGGCGAGCGCGTGATCCAGGTGTACGTCAGGCGCAGCGCCTTGTACTGGAGCGCGATCCCCGCGCGGAACTCGCCGACGAGGTGGTCCTTCTCCACCGTGACCGGGCTGTCCCGGAACGTGTTGCCGTCGAGGAAGATGTTCCGCGCGACGCCGCGGCCCTCCCCGCTGCCGAACAGGTAGATCGACGGCACGGCGTCCTGCGCCGAGGACCCGGTCTCCATCGACGTCGTCGAGATCGTGTTCACGCCGAAGTCGCGCGGCAGGTTCAGGCCGAACCGGACCGTGGCGCCGGCGCCGGCGTGCGTGTCGACGTTGCCGAGCGTCGCGCCGTACATCGGCAGGAGGTCGAACCCCGTCGAGAGAGGCAGGTCGGCGTAGACGAGCCGGAGGCGGCGCTCGTACGAGACGTCGATCCCCGGCTCGTTGTGGATCTGGTGATCCCAGCCGCGCGGCGCCGTCGCGCCCGTCGCGCGGTGGAAGGACTCCTGCGCCAGCCGGGCGAGCGACGCGGGGCCGACCACCCCGACGTCGATCTCCAACGTGCGCTGGCTGTCGTCGGAGCGGTCCGGCGACGCGATCTCCTGGTCGGCGACGACGAGACCTCCGTAGAGCCACCCGGCGTAGGGGCGGTCGTTCTTCTGAGGCCCCTCGATCGAGATGTCGCGCGGCGTGTAGATCTGCTGCCCGAAGACGAGGCCGATCGCCCGCTCCGCCTCCGGCTCTCCCTGCGGAAGCGCCGCGCAGATGTCCTGCGCCGCCTCCGGCGCCTCCTTCGCGGGGAAGACGCGGCTGACGCGCGCGCCCTGCGTGTAGTAGCGGTCCTGACGGCCGCGCACGCTGAAGACGTCGTTCTCCTCGTACAGCGTCATCGCTCCCCCGACGCAGCCGCCGAGCGAAGCGGCCATGAGCGCGAGAGCCGGGACGGCGGTCCAGCGCGTCCCGCACACCCTCTTCGGGACCGGGCCGCCGACGCAGCCCGGAACTCTGCTGCGCCCGGAGCCGTCTCCGCGGTCGCGCGGCGTAGCCTTGAGGTCGGACAGACTTCTTCCAGGTGTCATCGCGCTTTCCTCCGATCGATCCGGCTTGGTCACTCGCATCTCGACTCTCTGATGTGCGTCCTTGCGGGGGCGCCGCCCGCGTTCTGCCGATGCGCGGCCGCGCCGCTTCGCCGCTCTGCCCCGCGTCTCGTCACGAGGAGCCGGACCGCCCGCCGCGCTCCCGCAGATCCGGCGGATCCTCGGTCACCGTCCCGGGCTCCAGCGCCGCGGCGAGCCCTTCGCCCGCTTCCACGGCAGGGGCGACCGCGAGCGTCTCGCGCAGCGGGCGCTCGCGGACGAGCCATGCGAGCGCGAAGCCGAGCGCCAGGAACGGGGCGCTCGTCGCGAAGACCGTCGAGAGAGCGCTCCCCATCGCCGCGACGAGCGGATCGCGCACCTCCGGCGCCAGCGCTCGGATCGCCTCGGGCGACCGCAGGACGTTCGCGGAAGCGGTGCCGGGAAGGAGCGCCTCCAGGCGGTGGAGGAAGATCGCCCCGAACGCCGCGACCCCGAACGAGCCGCCCATGGCGCGCGCGAACGTCACGCCGGACGTGGCGGTGCCGAGGTCGCTCGGGGAGACCTCGTTCTGCACAGCGAGCACCATGACCTGGAGGATCATCCCCATGCCGAGCCCCGTGACGCCGGAGTAGGACGACGCGAGCCAGCCGGGCGTCGCGGCGCTCATCGTCGAGAAGAGGAAGAGCCCCGTCGCCGCGAGCGCGCAGCCGATGATCGGCCAGGCGCGGTAGCGGCCGGTGCGTGTGATGAGGCGCCCGATCGCGATCGAACTCACCACCGCGCCGACCATGAAGGGGAGCATCAGCATCCCCGACCTCGTGGCCGAGGCGCCCGAGACCGCCTGCAGGAAGAGCGGCAGGTAGACGACCGCCCCGAACATCCCGAACCCGGCGAGGAAGCTGATGGCGCTGCACAAGACGAACGTGCGGTCGCGCAGGAGACGCGGCGGCAGGATCGGCTCGGACGCGCGCGTCTCGACGACGAGAAAGAGCGCCCCCATGCCGACGCCCCCTCCGGCGAGCGCGAGGATCGTCGGCGATGTCCATGCGTGCTGACTGCCTCCCCACACGGCGACGAGGAGGAGGCAGACCGTGCTCGCGACGACGAGCGCCGCGCCCGCGACGTCGATCCTGTGCGGTCTCTTGACGAACGGGAGCCGCAGCGCGCGCGCGGTGACGACCCACGCCACCGCGCCGACCGGGACGTTGATCCAGAAGATCCACCGCCACGACACGTGGTCCGCGAGGAACCCGCCGACGAGCGGACCGACGATGCTCGCGAACGCGAAGACCGAGCCGATGTAGCCCTGGTAGCGCCCGCGCTCGCGCGGCGGGACGATGTCGCCGATCACGGCCATCGCCATCGCCATGAGCCCGCCGCCGCCGACGCCCTGGAGGGCGCGCGCCGCGATCAGTTGCCCGAGCGAGGTCGCGAAGCCGCAGAGCGCGGACCCGACGACGAACACCCCGACCGCGGTCTGGAAGAGCGCCCGGCGTCCGTAGAGGTCGCTCAGCTTCCCGTAGAGCGGGACGACGGCGGTGGAGGCCACGAGGTACGCCGTCACCACCCACGAGAGGTGGTCGAGTCCGCCGAGATCGCCCACGATGGTCGGCAGCGCGGTGGCGACGATCGTCTGCTCCATCGCCGCGAGGAGCATGCCGACCATGAGGCCCGCGTAGACGCGGCGGATCTCGTGCGGCTGGAGCTGCGTCGGCGCGGCGGCGGGGATCATGGGGCCCACCGGAGGGACCGCGGGCGCTCGCTCGCGCCCGCGGTCCGGCGCCGATGGATCATCGACGTCGTCCGCCCGCCGTCGCGCCCGTACACTGCGGCCCGGGGCACTCGTTCGACGTGAGCACGCGCGCCGCTTCCGCACGCTCGGCCGTCCGTGGCCGATCCCCGCGTCCTGCGCCACGGCGCATGTCCGCGCCGGCGCGCCACGAGCAGCTCCTCGACGCGGCGGAGCGCGTGTTCGCGTCGCGCGGACCGGACGCGGCGAGTCTGCGCGGGCTCGCCGAGGCGGCCGGGGTCTCGACCGCGCTCGTCTGCCGCCACTTCGCGGACAAGGCCGACCTCTACGACGCCGTCCTCGCGCGGCGGGTTCTGCGCGAACGGGACGCCTCCCGCGCGATCGTCCGGGCCGTCGCGGCCGAGCCGCTGCGGACGGCGCTTGCGGACGTAGCCGAGCGGACTCTTGCGCGCGCGGCGGATGACCCCGCGGCGCTGCGGCTCGCACTCCACGCCGCGCTGCTCGGACACCCGCTCGCCGGGAAGCTGCGCCGGGCGCGGTCCGCGGCGCTGGCGGCCGCCCTCTCGCAGACGCTCCGCACCGGTAGCACCGCCGCCGACGCCGCGACAGCACGCTTCGCGGCGACGGCCTTCGTCGGCTTGGTCGAGTGGCTCGCCCTCTCGCACGCGCTCTTCCCCGATCCGCCGCTCGGGCGACCCGGACGCCGCGCCCTCGCCGAGGAGCTCGCCGACCTCTTCGCGTCGGGCCTGCTGCTCCGCGCCGACGCCTGAGACGCGTCGGCGCGGACCGCCCGACGCGGCACGCGCACGCGGTCGATCCCGTCGGCGCACGGCGCGCTACTCGGTTGCGCCCGGCGCGACAGGCTCCGCCACGGGCGCGGGCTCGGCGCGGTGGCCGAAGAGCCTCCGGACCCGCACCGTCAGGTCGTCGAGCAGCGTGTAGACCACCGGCACGACGACGAGGGTCAGCAGCGTGGAGGTGATGAGCCCTCCGATCACCGCGACGGCCATCGGCGAGCGCGACTCCGATCCGGCGCCGGTGCCGAGGGCGATCGGGAGCATGCCGAAGATCATCGCGAGGGTCGTCATCAGGATGGGCCGCAGCCGGATCGGCCCGGCGCGCAGGAGCGCCGTGTCGCGGTCGAGGCCCTCCTCCCTGCGCAGGTGGTTCGTGAAGTCGACGAGGAGGATGCCGTTCTTCGTGACGAGCCCCATGAGGAGGATCACGCCGATCATCGTGAAGATGCTCATCGTCATGTCGGTGAGCACGAGCGCGCCGAACGCGCCGACGATCGAGAGAGGGACCGAGAGCATGATCGTGAAGGGGTGGACGAAGCTCTCGAACTGGGAGGCGAGTACCATGTAGACGATGACGACGGCGAGGCCGATCGCGAAGAGCAGGTAGCCGAAGGACTCCTTCATCGTGTCGGCCTGGCCGGCGAAGCCGAACGTGTAGCCGGGCGGCAGCCCGACCTCGCGCACGACCGACGTGAGCTCCGCGACGGCCTCGCCGAGGACCTTCTTCTCGCGCACGAGGTTGGCGAGGACGGTGATCTGCCGGGAGCGGTTGAACCGGTCGATCTGGACGGGTCCCGACTCCTCGCGCACGCGGGCGACGTTGTCGAGCCGGATCAGCTCGCCCGCGCGGCCGCGCACCGTCAGGACGTCGAGATCCTCCGGGCGGCTGCGGTAGGGCTCCTGCAGGCGCACGGTGATGTCGTAGCGGTCGCCCTCCGCCTTGAACTTCGCGACGTCGTCGCCGCCGACCATCGCCTTGACGGTCGAGGCGACGTCCCGGGGCGAGACGCCGAGGTCCGCCGCGCGGTCCCGCTGGACGTAGACGTTGACCTCGGGGCGTCCGGTCTCGTAGGTCGAGTCCACGTCGGCGTAGCCCTCGGCCTTGCGCATCCGGTCCATCACGCGGCCCGCGATCTGGTCGAGCGTCGCGAGGTCGGTGCCGCGCAGCTCCAACTGGACGTCGGCCCACTTGCGGCCGCCGCCGGAGATCCGGGGCACGATCTCGACGCTGACGCGCGCGTCGGAGATCGAGGCGACGCGGCCGCGCGTCCAGACCATCGCGTCGGTCTGCGAGATCGTGCGTTGATCCTTCTCCGTCATCCGCACGTAGAGGTTGCCCTCGTTGACGCGCTGGAGCTCGTCGGAGCCGACGGTCGTGAAGGCGTACTGCACCCAGGGCTGGCCCGCGACCTCCGCGCGGATCCGCTCGAGGATCGCGTCGGTCCGGTCGACCGACGCTCCGAGCGGCGCCCGGACCTTCACGTTGAACTCGCTCTGGTCCTCGAGCGGGATGAACTCCGTCCGGAGCTTGCCGGCGAGGAGTCCCGAGCCGGCGAACGCGACGAACGCGACGAGGACGACGAGCCAGCGCCACCGCAGGCAGACGGCGAGCGTGCGCTCGTAGAGGCGCTCGAGCGCGCGGAACGGCTTCTCGCTCAGTTCGAGGAGCTTCGAGTGCTTCGGCTTGCGGAGGATCCGCGACGACAGCATCGGGTCGAGCGTGAACGACACGAACATCGACACTAGGACCGAGAACGCCACCGTCAGCCCGAACTGGAAGAAGAAGCGCCCGACGATCCCGCCCATGAAGGCGACCGGCACGAACACCGCGACCACGGAGAGCGTCGTCGCGAGGACGGCCATGGCGATCTCGCTCGTGGCGCGCGACGCGGCCTCCCGCGCGGGCTGGCCCGCCTCGACGTGCCGCATGATGTTCTCCTGCACGACGATCGCGTCGTCGATCAGGAGGCCGATGGCGAGCGACAGCGCGAGGAGCGTCATCATGTTCTGCGTGAAGCCCATGGCGTTCATCAGCGTGAACGTGCCGACCACGGAGGTCGGCAGCACGAGCGACGCGATGAACGTGCTGCGGAGGTTGCGGAGGAAGACGAAGACGACGAGCACGGCAAGCAGGCCGCCGAAGACGAGGTGGAACTGGACCTCGGCGACCGAGTGCTCGATGAAGGTCGAGAGGTCCTGGGCGATCTCGAGGCGGACTCCCTGCGGCGCGAACTCCTCGCGGAGCCGTGCGATCTCGGCCTTCACCGCACGGGCCACCTCGACCGTGTTCGTGCCCGACTGTCGCCTCACGAGGAGCGACACCGCGCGCTCGCCGTCGAGCCGCGCGAGGCTGCGCTCCTCCTCGAGCCCGTCCTCCACTGCTCCGACGTCGCGGATGCGGATCGGCGCGCCGGCGCGGTAGGCGACGAGCATCCCCTCGATCTCCGCGGCGGAGCTGAACTCCGCCTTCGTCTTGACGACGTACTCCAGAGGGCCCGTCTCGACGCGCCCGCCGGGCGCCTCGACGTGCTCGCGGCGCAGCGCCTCCTCGACGTCCTGGACCGAGAGACCGTGTCCCTCGAGCCGCCTGCGGTCCAGGGTGATCCAGATCTGGCGGTCGCGCCCGCCGACGATGCGCACCTGGCCGACGTCGGGGATCCGCTGCAGGCGCTCCTTGATCTGCTTGTCGGCGACGCGCGTGAGCTCGCGGATGGGGAGTTCGCCGCCGACGATCAGGGCGAGGATCGGCGCGGAGTCGACGTCGAACTTCTCGACCGACGGGTCCTCGAGGTCCTCGGGGAGCTCGGACCGGACGGTCCCGAGCTTCGCCTGGACCTCCTGGTAGGCGACGTCGACGTTCTTCGACAGCTCGAACTCGACCACGACCTGCGAGACGCTGTCCGCGCTCGTCGAGCGCAGCGTCTTGATCGAGCTGATCGTCGAGACCGCCTCCTCGATCGGGTCGGTCACGGTCGTCTCGACGGTCTCGGGGTCCGCTCCCGGGAGCACAGAGACGATCGTGATCACGGGGAACTCGACGCGCGGGAAGAGGTCGATCCCGAGGGAGCGGAATGACACGAGGCCGAAGACGATGATCGCGGCGATCACCATCGTCGCGAACACCGGGCGCTTGATCGCGGTGTCGGAGAGGATCATCGCTTCGCCCCGCTCGCCACGACGACGCTGTCGCCCTCGGCGAGGCCGGACCTGATCTCGGCGGCCTCGTCCGTGACGATCCCGACCTCGACGGCGCGCGACTCCTCGCGGCCCGCCGCGTCGACGACGACCTGCCAGCCCCGCGACGTGCGCTGCAGCGCGCCCGGCGGGACGACGAGCGCGCCCTTGGCCCTGCGGACCTCGACGCGGACCTGCGCGAGGAGTCCGGGGCGGTAGCGCCCGTCCGGGTTCGGCACGAGCGCCCGGCAGCGGAAGGAGCGGGTCGCCTCCTCCATCGCGGGGAAGATCGTCTCGATCGCGGCCGTACCGGGAGGGCCCTCCACTCCCTCGACCTCGAAGGTCACGGGGCTCCCCGCGCGCGTCGTCGCGAGGAGCGCCTGCGGCAGCGCGAAGACGAGCTCGAGGGTCGAGGTCTCCTGGACCTCGAGCAGATGCGTGACCGGCGCGGAGGTGACGGGCTCGCCGGGATCGACGAGGCGCTGCGTCACGACGCCGTCGAAGGGTGCGCGCACCACGGTCTCCGCGAGCCGCTGCTCGGCGTGGCGCAGACCCTCCTTCTCCTCTGCGACCTTCGCGCGCTCCTCCATGAGCTGCGCCTTCACCTCGGTCGCCCGCGACCTCGCCGCCTGGAGCGACGCCGTCACCTGGTCCACGCGGAACCCGGCCTCGTCGAAGCGGCTCTTCGGGATCGACGGGGTCCCGCTCTCGGGGCGCTCCCAGAGCGAGCGCATGCGTTCGAGGTTCGCCTGCGCGTCCTTCAACTGCGCGTCGAACGCGCGCGCGTCGGCGTCGGCCGTCGTGATCGCGGGCTCGATCGCGGCCGCACGCGCCTCGGCGGTCGCGACCGCGGCCTTCGCCTGGTCCACCTCGATCGCGAAGAGCATCCGGTCCACGCGCGCGAGCTCCTGTCCAGACTTGACGGCGTCGCCGACGTCCACGAGCACCTCGGCGAGACGCCCGGACACCTGCGGGCCGACGCGCGACGTGCGCCGCGCGGAGAAGGAGCCGATCGCAGAGGCGATCTCGCTCACGTCGCCGCGCCGCACGGCGACGCGGGACCGTGTGTCCCCCGCGGCCGGCTTCGGCGGGGCCGGCTCCGGCGGCCGGGCCGCAGGCGGGGCGTCGCCGCCGCCCTTCGAGCAGGCGGCGAGCGACGTCGCCGCGAGAAGCACGGCGGCGCACAGCGTGGGACGGCAGATCCTCATGGTCGGCTCCTGGAGTCGGCGAGCAGGTCGCCGCCTACCGCGTGGGACAAGCGGGCGACCGCGTCGTGGTAGTCGTAGAGCGTGCGGAAGTAGGTCGAGCGCCCGGACGCGAGACGCTCCTCCTCGACGAGGACGTCGGCGGTCGTCACGAGGCCCGCGCCGAACTGGTCCCGGACCACGCGGAGGTTCTCCTCCGCGAGCGCGATCGCCTGACGCGCGACCGGCACGCGCTCCGCCGTGTCGCGCACGTCCCGGTAGGCCGTGCGGACCCCGAGCGCGATCTCGATCGCGAGCTCGTCGCGGCTCTCCTGGAGGTCGCGCGTCTCCTCGCGCGTGCGGCGGCGGCGCGCGTCAGAGGCCCAGCCGTCGAAGACCGACCAGCGGACCCCGACCCCGCCGGCGGCCCAGTCCTTGTTCAGCGTGAAGGAGTCGGTCGTGTGATTGAGGCTCCCGAACGCGAAGATCCCCGGCAGGTACTCCGCCGCGATCGCCTCGTGCTCGGACCGCGCCGCCTTGATCTGCTCGCTCAGCGAGAGGAGCTCGGGACGCCGCTCCGCGGCTGCGGCGAGAGCCTCCCCGAGCGGCCCGTCCCACGCCGAGGCTTCGAGCACGTCCACGACCTCGGTCCGGCGGGCGAGGTCCAGTCCGGCGACGCGGTTCAGGGTCTCGACGGCGAACTCGACGTTGCTGTGCGCCTCGATCGACTCCTGGCGTCGGCGCGCGAGCTGCACCTCCGCCGTGAGCACGTCGTTGCGCGCGACGAGCCCGGCGCGCTCGAAGTCCCGGGCCGCGGCGAGCTGTCTCTCGACCACGCGCAGCGATTCGTCGACCACCTCGATCACCTTGCGGGCCTCCAGCACGCGGAAGTAGGCGCGGCTCACGGCGAGGGCGAGGTCGTGACGGGCTCGCACGCCGTCGTGCTCCGCCGAGCGGGTGCGCGCCTCGGCCGCGTCGATCTTCGACATCGACCCGCCGAAGTCGTAGATGGGCACGATCAGCGAGAGCGACCCCGTGCCGACCGTGCGGTCGCCCGTCATGCGGGCCTCGGCCCCGTCGAACACTGCCCCGCGATCGTTGTTGCGGGACTCGCCGCGGAGATCGACGGAGACCCGCGGGAGGATCTGCGCGAACGTCTCGTCGGTCCGGGCACGCGCGATCAGGACGGCCAACTCGGCGCGGCGCACGATCCCGCGGCGCGAGACCGCGACCTCGATGCACTCCTTGAGCGTGAGCGGTCGGTCGGGAACGTCGTCGGTCGCGGAAGCGGCCCGCGCCGCGACGCCCGGGGCGGCCGCGTCCGGCGGCGCAGGACGCGGCACGCCGTCCCGGGCGCCCGAGGCGCATCCGGCGAGGGCGAGCAGCGCCGCGAGGTACCGGCGCCTCATGACTTCCGCCTCCCGCTCACCGGCCGGTCTCCCTCGCGGATCCCCCAGAAGACGACGTCGAGCAGGTCTGCCGCCTGCGCCTCGAACGTCCGGCGGCGTCCCGTGAAGTGGTTGGTGAAGATCGTCCCGTAGAGGGCGTGGCTCAAGACCTCGACGATCCGCTCGACCGGGACGTCGCGGATCACGCCCGCGGCGATGAGCTCGCGGAAGAGCTCCTCCCAGGGCTTGAGGTTCTGCTCCCGGTGCCGGAAGTACGTGGGCTTGCGCCGGTCGCGGAAGACGGCCCGCTCGAGGACGAGGAGCTCCACGTGCTCGGCGTGCTCGTCGAAGTGGGCCAGGTAGGCGCGGACTCCGGCCACGACCCGTTCGAGCGGGCCCTCCGCGCGGCCGGCCTCCTCGCGCACGCGCTCGGTGAGCACGCGCATGAGCCGGTCGAGGGCCGCGAGGAAGAGCTCCTCCTTGGTCGGGAAGTAGCGGTAGACGGTGCCCTTGCCCACCCCGATCTCGGCCGCGAGCACCTCGACGTCGAGCTTCGTGAAGCCGTGCAGGGCGAAGGCGGTTGCTGCGGCGTCGAGGATCTGGGCCTCGCGGCGCGCACGGAGCTCGGGATCGACGGGACGGCCCCGGCGGCGGACGGCGGCGGTCATGGCGGGGTCTCCTCCCGGGCAGCGCGTCGTCCAACAACGACATGAGACGGACGCGTCCGTCTTCTATATCGGAACGCCCGGAGGGACACAGGAGTTTTTCCACGCCGATGGCTCGCGCCGGCCGGGCGCCGAGACGGAGCCGCGAGCCGACTCGGCACGCAGGCGGCGTCGGCGTCCGAACGCTGCGCATCAACCGCGCGTACGACGGTCCTGCCCCGGCGCGCGCGGCGCGGCGGCGCTCAGGTCTCCGACTCTTCGGCGCCGCAGGTGGGCGCGAGCTCCTCGGCCGCTCCGGCGCGCTCCGCCACGGCGTCGAGAGATCGGACGATCTTGGCGGAGAGAGCGACGAACTGTGCCCGTTCCTCGGCGTTCAAGTCCGCTTCGGCCGCCCGAGCGAGTCGGCGGTGCGCTCCGTCGAGCGGACCGAGCGCGGCGCGTCCCTTGGGCGTGAGGGACACGATCTTCTTCCTCCGGTCCGTCTTGCCGCGGTGGCGCTCGACGAGCCCGTTCTTCTCGAGGTCGTCCAACGCGCGGACGACGGACGACTGCTCACTTCCAGTGGCCCGCGCGAGGCGCACCTGCGACATCGGGCCGGACGCCCGAAGCTCCCTCAGCACGTTCGCCTGCCGACGTGTGACGTCGCCCGTAAACGTAGCGAACGCGGCGCGAGCGAGAGCACGCCGGAGCTCGGCGACCGCACGCTCGACGTCGGTGGACATGGCCGTCATTGTAGGCGCGGTGACGACGACTGGGGCGCGGCCACGAGCAGGCCATGACGGCCGATGAGGTCGACTTGGACGCTCGTCTGAAGCCAGACGCCGCGGACTACGACGCGACCACAGCGGGCCTGCCAGCCAGCGCGCCAGATTCGGCTGCGACGGCGAAGTCCAGCGCCATCACCGTCGCCCGCCGCCTCTCCGACAGCCCGTGCGCGTAGATCTGCGTGGTCGCGAGATCCGCGTGGCCGAGCTGCTGCTGGAGGTCGGTGACCGCGCCGCCCTGCTGGAGGAAGAACGTCGCGAATGTGTGGCGGAGGCTATGGAAGGAGACGCCCTCGCGCCCAGCGAGCCCCGCGCCCTTGCACGCGAGCCGCCACGACGTGTGGATGTTGTGGAAGGGCCGCCCGTAGCGCGAGAGGAAGATGTGGTCCTCGGGACGGACCTCCTTGCGCGCCGCGCGGCGCTCCTTCAGCGCCTTCAACTCCGCGGCCACGGTCGGGTGCAGATCGATCCAGTCGGCCGTCCCGACCTTCGGTCGGAAGAGGGCGATCTTTCCCGCGACGAGGTCGAGGTCCGACCAGCGCAGGCGCACGAGCTCGCCCTTCCGCGCGCCGGTGTAGACCGCCGTGACGAGCATCGGGCGGAAGTGCGGCTCGGCCGCGCCGAAGAGCGCCGCGACCTCGGCCTTCGTCAGGTAGCGGCGGCTCTTCTGCGGGCAGCGGAGCTTCTTCATCCCGGCGAGCGGGTTCTTGTCGAGGTAGCCGTCGGCGACGGCCTCGTTGAGGATGCGGACGAGGCACTGCTGGTCCGAGTTCATGGTCCGGGGGCCGACGGTCGTTCCCGTCCCGCAGATCGCGTTGCGGTGCGTCGCACGCCACGCGCGGTAGTCCGACCACATCGCGGGCGTGATCTCGTCGAGCCGCCGCGCGGGCTGGCCCGGCTTCGCGCCGAAGAAGCCCTTCCATGCGCGGAGCGCCGAGTGATAGACGCCGATCGTCCCCGGCGCGAGCACGGCCTCGAAGCGCTCGTCGACGACGTGCTCGGCGTACGTGACGAGGGCGGGGACCTTCTTCGGCGCGGCGGCGGCCTGCACGGCCGCGTCCTTCCGGTCCGCTTCGAGGATCGTCGGCGGGACCTCGTAGGCCCGTGCGATCACGCGGCGCTCAAGCTCCGCGAGGAACTCCTTCGCGTCCTTCTCCGAGTCGAACGAACGGCTCAACCGCCGCTGCTCGACCCTGCAGAACCAGACCGCGCGCCACGTCCTGCGCCCCGAGGACCACTTCCGGCTGCTCACGCGCCCGAACCGGCGGCGGCGTTTCATCCGCTTGCTGTCCGCGCCCGTCTCGATCGGCATCGCCACGGTGTCGTCTCCGCGCGCGGCTCCGACCAGCCGGAGACCGTGCGATGGCGATGGACGCTCTCTCTCGGGAGCACCTCCAGTTCGTTCAGCCGATGCGGGCGGGAGGGCGGAGACCGTCACGGGGCACCCCCGAGAAGGCGCTTGACTCGTCCGCCGCGGGGAGCCTTTCGCGTTCGGCGCTCCACGTAGTCGCGGACGTCGAGGGGCCGGAAGCGGAGGACGCGCGGCGCGACCTCGATGCCGGGGAGTTCCGCGCGCTGCGCGAGACGGTAGACCGTGGCGGTATCGACCGCGAGGTAGGCGGCGACCGTCGCCGCATCGACGAGCGGCTCGCCGAACGGCGCGACGGGCGGGTTCTCCCGCAGAGGCGTGTCCGCCTCGCCGGTCACGGCGCCTCCTCGAAGTCGGCGAGACTCGGAAGGACGCCGGGCGCGGCGTCAGATACCGCGCGCGGCGCGGGAGCGGACTCGCCGGCGGGCTGCGCGCCGACATCGGCGGCCGGCGTCAGGCGGTAGAGCGCGGCCTTCGTGTGGCTGTCGCGCCCCGCGGACTCGATCTTCCAGTTCGCGAACACGCGGTCGCGGGCGTTCACGAGCGCGTTGCCGAGCCGCGTGCTCTGCGAGCGGGACGAGCCGTCGCCGAGGACGACCGCCATGAGCTCGCCTTTCTCGCAGAGCGCCAGGAGGTCGGCGAGACGGACCGGCGCGTCCCTGCCTCGCCGCCGACCGGACAGCGGAGCACTGCATCATGGGCCTCCTCCTCGGCGCAGCCTGCTGCCCGGACGGGAAGTGCGCGCTCTGCCGCGACGCCGTGCGGCGCGCACTTCAGGACGGCCACCGGCCCGAAGCTGCACTCCGCTCGCTCCGTCGCTCGCGCCACGGACTCCTCGCGCGCTGCCCCGTGTGCCGGTTCCCCCCGCCTCCGCCGCTCCCGGTCATCCCCCCGCTACCCCGGCTCGACCGCTCGGACCACACCGAGACGAACACCTGGACCTGCCGCACGTGCGGGAAGGCCCTCTCCCGGGGCCGTCGGCAGTTCTGCTCGGACCGCTGTTACCAGAACGCCGAGCACGAGCGCGTGCGGAGTTGAACGGGTCCGCCATGCCTCGACGCTCGTCCCTGTGCCCAACCGCCTCCCGCACGGCTGTGCCACGCCCGGTTGCCCGGAGCTCGTCCGCGGCGCTGCGCGCTGCCCCGAGCACACACGCGCGCTGCGGGCCGAGGCCGACTCGGTGCGGCCGAGTGCCGCACGGCGGGGCTACGGCCCGGCGTGGCGACGACTCCGTGCGTGGTACCTGCCCCGCCATCCCGTCTGCGTCGAGTGCGAGCGGTTGGGCCTGGCTCCCGACCCGCGCACCGCGCTCGAGGTGGATCACATCGACGGCGACGTCACGAACTGCGCGCTCTCGAACCTCCGGACGCTGTGCAAGCGGCACCACAGCGCCCGCACTGCGCGTGACCAGGCGTTCGTCCGCAGCCGCCGGAAGGGAGTGAACCCCCGATGATCCGCTACGCCGCGTCGGTCAGCGACCTCGACCTCGCGTGGAAGACGAAGGCCGGAGCGGCGCTCCTCGAGTCCGCGCTCGCGAGCGACGACGAACCCGAGACCGTGACCGCGGAGCCCGGCGTCGAGGCGTGCGTCCTCGCCGGCGAGGAGGAGATCGTCGAGTCGGTCGCGAGCGGTCTGCTCTGCGTGGAGCTCCCGCTCACCCCGCCGCGCCGACCCCGGGTGTACGCCCGGGCGAAGTCCGACCGCAAGTGGACGCGGCTCCACAGGCCCGAGGACGTGCCGTACGCCCCCGGCGAGGTCGAGGACCGGGGTTCCCCGCGGATCGACCCGGAGTTCGTGGAGCTCGCCGCGCCGATGGACGACGCCACACGTGCGGCGCTCCGCGCCTCGCTCGTCGCCGAGGGCTGCCGCGACGCGCTGGTCGTCTGGGGCGAGAAGGACACGCTGCTCGACGGGCACAACCGCCTGGCGATCTGCCGCGAACTCGGCATCCCGTTCAGGGTGACGAAGCTCTCCTTCCCGGACCGAGCGGCTGCGCTCGCGTGGTTCGTCGCGGCGCAGCGCACGCGACGCTCGCTCACGCCGCACTGGGCGATGTACTACCTCGGGCGCGAGTACAACACGTCGAAGCAGGTCGGGTTCAAGGTGCGATCGGGTCAAAGTGACCCAATCCGGGAGTCGGCCAGGATCGGGGCCGCAGCAGGCATCGGCGAGAAGACCGTTCGCCGCGCCGCCGCGTTTGCGGAGGCCATCGACCGCCTCGAGCAGGCGGTCCCGCACGCACGCCGCGCTGTCCTCAACCGCGAGATCCGTCTCTCACGCCGTCAGATCGCTCAGGCGATCCAGGACGGCGTCCGCTCCCTCGTCGATCTGCGCGAACAGGCCGAGCCGGAGAAGCGCGACTACTTCGCCGAGATGCTGCGCGCCGCGCGCAAGTTCCGTGACGCGCTCGCAGCGTGGAGCCTCTCCGGGGCCACCACCGAGGATCTCAAGCGCCTCCTCCGCGAGAACGCCGAGGTGCGCGACCTCCTTCGGGAGATGTCGACCCTGTTCCCTGAGTTCCGCGCCGAACTCGGACTCGTCGAGGACGGCGCCGAGGCCCCTGCAGAGGCTGCACTCTCCCATGGCTGACCAGGTGGCAGCGGAGGAGGGGGGACCTCGAACGCGGGCACCTCAGCGCCAAGGACCGGGGCGCGCCTCGCGTACGCGCGCGTGCAGGTTTCGACGTTCCGGCGGAGCGCGCTGATGGGCCGCCGCGGTCCCCCTCCGCTCCCCTCCGCGATGAAGCGGTCGCGCGGGACGTACCAGCCGTGCCGGAACAGCCCGACGGAACCGCGCGGCACGGCCGGCGTCCCCGATCCGCCGACCGGGCTGGACGCCCGCGAGCGCGCCGAGTGGGACGCGCTCGGCCAGCGCCTCGCCGCGATGGGTGTCCTCCTGCGCGAGCAGGGCGACGCCCTCGAACTCCTCGTGCGCGCGAAGGTCCGGTACCTCCGCCTCGCGGCCAAGGTGCGCGAGATGGGCGAGGTCCTCGCCGACGCGAAGGGCGACCTCTACCGGAACCCCCACGCGATCGCGATGGAGAAGGCCGAGGTCGAGCTCCGGCGGCTCCTCCTGGAGTTCGGGCTGACGCCGGCCGCCGCGACGCGCGTCCGGGCGGACGCGGAGCAGGCGACGGAGGGCGACGCGAACCAGCGGCGCTTCTTCAGCCTCGTCGCCGGGAAGCGCCGGCGGGAGGCGACGCCGTGAAGCCCGCCGCGCTCGTCTACCTCCGGGACAACGTCGCCGCGCAGCGGCTCGCCGTCGCGTGGCCGCTCGTCCCCGACCGGACGCGCCCCGAGAAGGCGCTCGTGCGCGCGTGGGCCGAACTCGCCGACGTTCCGCCGCACCAGGCCGAGGCGCTCGCGCCGGTGCTCCGTTCGCACGGCATCTGCCGCGACGACGGCACGGTCGACCCCCTCGCCGAGCAGTACATCGGCGCGCAGGTTCAGGCCACGATCCGAGGGCCGCGCCGGTGATCGCGCCGGACCTCCAGGCGCTCGCGCGGCCGATCGCGTCGCTCCGCGAGGACCTGCAGAACGCGCGCAAGCACGACAAGCGGAACCTCGCGGCGATCGCTGCGTCGCTCTCCGAGTTCGGGCAGCGGAAGCCGGTCGTCGCGCTCGCGGACGGTACCGTGATCGCCGGGAACGGGACGCTTGCCGCGGCGAAGTCCCTCGGCTGGACGGAGATCGCCGTCGCGACCTTCGAGGACGAGGCGAAGGCGAAGGCCTACGCGATCGCCGACAACCGCGCCGGCGAACTCGCGTCCTGGGACGACGACCTGCTCGCACAGACGCTCTCCGGGATCGACGAGTCGCTCCGCGCCGCGTGCGGGTTCAGCTCGGCCGAGCTCGAGCGGCTCTGCAAGGCGGCGGGCGGCGGCGGGGGCGATCCGGACGAGGTGCCCGAGCCGCGTGCGGAGCCGACGGCGAAGCGGGGCGACCTCTTCATCCTCGGCCGCCACCGGCTCCTCTGCGGCGACTCGACGAACGCAGAGGACGTGCGTCGCGTGCTCGAAGGCGCGGCCCCGCGGCTCCTCCTGACCGATCCGCCGTACGGCGTGTCGCTCGACATGGAGTGGCGCGACCGCGCAGGGCTGAACGGGCTCGGAGCGGCGGAGCCGTCGTACCTGCAGCGCGGCGACGGGCATCGCAACACGGCGATCTCCGGCGACACGAAGGCCGACTGGTCGGACGCGTTCGAGCTCGTCCCGTCGCTCGACACGGCGTACGTGTGGCACGCATCGGCCTACTCGGTCGAAGTTGGGTCGGGTCTCCGCCGGATCGGCTTCGATCTGAAGCAGCAGATCATCTGGAGGAAGCCGCACTTCGTCCTCTCGCGCCAGCACTACCACTGGCAGCACGAGCCCTGCTGGTACGCGCGGAAGGACGGCGCGGCGAAGTTCCGCGGCTCGCGCGACCAGTCGACGATCTGGGACGCCGCCTCGCCCAAGATGCTCATGAACCCCGCCGGCGAGCGCGAGGAGAAGGTCGACCACCCGACGCAGAAGCCGGTCGCCCTCTACACGCGGCCGATCGAGAACCACCTCGAGCCGGGCGAGGCGTTCTACGAGCCCTTCGGCGGCTCAGGCTCCGCGATCGCGGCGGCCGAGACGACGGGGCGACGCTGCTACGCGATCGAGCTCGACCCGAAGTACGTCGACGTCATCGTCGCGCGATGGGAGCGGCTCTCGGGTCAGAAGGCCGAACGGAGGCCGGCGTGAAGCGCATCTTCGTCTGCTCGCCCTACCGCGGTGACGTCGCCGCGAATGTCGAAGTCGCGCGCGCCGCGTGCAGCGAGGTGCTCCGCGCCGGCGACGCGCCCTTCGCGCCGCACCTCCTCTACCCGGCGCTTCTGGACGACGACGTCGCCGCGGAGCGCGCGCTCGGGATCGAGGCCGGACGCCGCTGGCTCGCGATGTCCCACGAGGTCCTCGTCATCGGGCCGATCACGGCCGGCATGCGCGAGGAGATCGCGACGGCGGAGGCACTCGGCATCCCGGTGCGCTACGCCGAGCCGCCCGGAACGCCGCGCACGCCGGAGCGGAGCGGCTTCGTCGAGTGGATACGCGGGATGCTCCCCGGCGCGTGGGAGGACCGCGCGGTGCTCGCGGCGATCGCGCTCTTCGTCGTCGGCTTCCTCCTCTGCCCGGGGCGATGACCGCGCGCCGCCGCCGCCGTCCCGCGCCGCCGCCCGCGAACTGGTGGGGCGAGGGCCCGCCGCCGTGGGAGCGCTGGCCCGGCGCGTCGCTCCGCCTCGATGAGGGCGGCGGACGCTACCACTTCGACGCTGCAGCCGCGGACCAGGCGTGCGACTTCTTCCCGGCGTACCTGCGCCACGTGAAGGGCGACTTCGCCGGGCGGCCCTTCGAACTTCTCCCGTGGCAGCGCGACCTCATCGTACGCCCGCTCTTCGGGTGGAAGCGTGCGGACGGGACGCGACGGTTCCGGAAGGCGTTCCTCGAGGTCGGGAAGAAGAACGGGAAGTCGGGGCTCGCCTCCGGGATGGGCCTTCTCCTCGCGTTCGGCGACGACGAGCCGGGCGCCGAGGTTTACGCCGCGGCGGCCGATCGAGACCAGGCGCGGATCGTCTTCGGCGACGCCGCCGTCATGGCTCGCGAGAACCCGAGGTTCCTGGAGGACGCGGACATCACGGTGCTGCGCAACGCGATCGTCCAGACCGCGACGAACTCGACCTTCAAGGCGGTGTCCTCCGAGGTCGGAACGAAGCACGGCTTCAACGTGCACGGTCTCATCTTCGACGAGTTCCACACGCAGCGGACGCGCGACCTCTACGACACGCTCTACAAGGGCACGTCCGCGCGACGCCAGCCGGTCGTCTTCATCATCACGACGGCGGGAGACGACCGCGAGTCGATCTGCTACGAGGAGTACGAGTACGCGAAGAAGGTGCGCGACGGCGTCATCGAGGACGAGCAGTACCTCCCGGTGATCTTCGAGAGCGACCCCGGTGCCGACTGGACGGATGAGCGCATCTGGCGCGCGTCGAACCCCTCCCTCGGGGTCACGAAGTCGCTGGAGTACATGCGCGCCGAGTGCGCCGCGGCGCAGGCGGAGCCGCGGAAGCGGAACAGCTTCCTCCGGCTCGAGCTCAACATCTGGACGGAGAGCCGGACGGTCTGGATCGCGCCGGAGGCGTGGGAGGCCTGCCGGCGGACGGAGCCCGCGACCGACCTCGCGACGCTGCCCTGCTGCGCGGGCCTCGACCTCTCGGCGTCGGCCGACCTCACCGCGATCGTCCTGGCGTTCCGCCGGCGGGACTACGCGCGGCCCGCGGAGACGCTCGTCGTCGAACTGCCGCAGGGCGCTGCCGCGGGAACGCCGACGCTGGCGGCAGCCGGACCGACGCCGAAGGTCGAGCACCGGCTGGTCCTCGACTACGAGGTCGAGATCGTGCCGTACTTCTTCCTCCCCCGCGAGGTCCTCCACGAGCGCGCGCGGAAGGACCGCGTCCCTTACGACGTGTGGGCGCGCGAGGGCTGGCTTCGCGTCACCGAGGGGAACGTCGTGGACTACGCCGAGGTCTACCGCGTCGTCCTGGAGGAGATCCGCGCGAAGCACAAGGGGCTCGCGCAGATCGGCTACGACCCCTGGAACGCGAACCACCTCGCGTCGTCGCTCACCGCGGCGGGCGTGCAGATGGTCGAGGTGCGGCAGGGCTACGCGTCGCTCTCGGGCCCCGCGAAGCTCTTCGAGGCGCTCGTGCGTTCGCGCCGAATCCGCCACGACGGGAACCCCGTGATGCGTTGGTGCGTCGCGAACTGCGAGGTCGCGACGGACCCGGCCGGGAACATCAAGCCGGTGAAGCCCGGCGGCGCGGCACAGGGGACGCGGCGGATCGACGGAGTCGTCGCCGCCGTGACCGCGCTCTCCCGGCTGATGGTCCTCGGCAACGTCGCCGCGTCGCCGTACGCCCATCGGGGTGTTCGCACGGTTGGCTAGAGGGACGGCGGGCACCGCGTGCGCGCGGCCCGCTTGTCCCATGTCCACGTCCACGGCAGAGGACACCCGCCCCGTCTCCGACGCTCAACTCCGTGCTCGCTCAGGCTGCGATCAACCGGTGCGATCCTTGCGACGGCCGGGCGTCGGCCGATCTGCTGGCACGAGGAGGAGGGCGCCTTGAGTCTGTCGTCGCTGCTGGAGACCCCCGAGGTCGTCGCACCGCTCCGGGACCTCATCAGGAACCCCGGGCTCACGCCCCGCCCTCCCGTTCGTGTGCCTTCGCTCGGCGGCGCGCCGAGCAGGATGGGGACGGCGTTCGACTACGCGCTCCGGTTCGGGCTCGGCGCCCGGTTCAGAGCCACGGCGCGCGCCAACGTCGCCGCGGGCGCTGCGTTCATGGCGATGTTCGACCCGGCAGCGAACGACGAGGCGCTCTTTCGGCTTCACCGGCACGCGCTCCGAGTGCTCTCGCGTTCGCCGCTGCGCAGGCAGCTGACGCGCGCGGCCTCCGTGGCTTGCTTCGACCTCGCGGGCCTCGACCTCCTCCGCCGCACCGGGCTGTACGACGACGTCGGCCGCACTCCGACGCCCGAGGACCTCGACGAGATCCGCGCGCTCTACGCGATCGTCCCGTGGGAGGAGTTCCGGCCGCGCCGCGTGCTGCGGCTCAATCCCACGTTCGGCGACGGCTCCGAGCTGGTGGGGGGTGCCGACGCGGACCTGCTCGTCGATGACTGCATCATCGACATCAAGACGGTGAAGGAGTCGAAGCTGCACGTGGACTACGTCCGGCAGCTCGTGGGCTACGCCCTCCTCGCAAACGCGTACGGCGTGGACGGGAGCCGTGCGCGAATCGACGTCCGCAGGCTCGGCGTCTACTTCGCCCGCGCGGGCGTGGTCCACCGGTTCGAGATGGAGGAATCGATCGCGCCAGCCGACGAGTTGCGCGTCCTGCGCCACTTCCTTGCCCACGCGCGTCGCGAGCGGACTCGGATCGGTGCGCGAGACCCGTTCCTCGACATGCTCGGACTACCGGCCGCCGCTCGACGCCGCGTGCGCACCCGCCGCGCGTGATCAGCGACGGCGGAGCGCCGACGAGTCGAACACCTCCGCGGTGGAACGACTCTGCACCGCCCGGAGACTCGGGGCGATGCCGGACGCTCCGTCCCGACGCAGCCTCGTCTCGCGCCTCCGGGCCGGCGCCCGCGCGTTCCTCCTCTCCGAGGAGCCGCCCGAGTCCTTCTGGAGGTGGCCGGGAGTTGGCCGGCCGACGCTGTCGGGCGTCAACGTCACCGACCAGACCGCCCTCCGCGTCACGGCGGTCCTCTCCTGCGTCAAGGTGCTCGCGGAGTCGATCTCGACGCTGCCGCTCATGGTCTTCGAGCGGCAGACGAACGGTGACAAGCGGCCCGCCGCCGAGCACCCGCTCTCACCGATCCTCCACACGCTCTGCAACGACGAGGCGACGGCGCAGTCCGTCCGCGAGACGCTCTGCGCGCACGTGCTGCTGCGCGGGAACGCCTACGCCCGTGTGGTCCGCGACGGAGGCGGCGACGTGCGCGAGATCTGGCCGCTCGCGCCGGGGACCATCCAGCCGGAGCGCCCCCGGCGCAACGGGCCGCTCGTGTTCCGGGTCTCGGAGCCGGGCGTCCGGCCGGAGACGCTCCGCGCGGATCAGGTCTGGCGGATCCCGGGCCTCTCCTGGGGCGGGGCGACGGGGCTGTCGCCGATCGCCCTCGCGCGCGAGTCCGTCGGTCTGGCGATCGCCCTCGAACAGAACACGGCCGCGGCGCTGAGGAACGGCGCCCGCATCGCCGGGATCGTCACGCACCCTCACGTGATGGAGGACCCGGAGTACCAGCGCTTCAAGTCCTCGTGGGACGACGCCTACGCCGGCGTCACGAACGCCGGGAAGACCGTGATCCTGGAGCAGGGCGCGAAGTTCGAGAAGGTGGGGATGACGTTCGAGGATCTGCAGTTCCTCGAGCTGAAGAAGTTCCAGGTCGCCGAGATCGCGCGCCTCTTCCGCGTGCCGCTCCACATGCTCTACGACACGCAGGCGCAGCCGCGGGCCAACATGGAGCAGGCGTCGCTGGAGTTCGTCGTCTACACGCTGCGCCCCTGGCTCGTGCGGTTCGAGCAGACGATCGCGCGCGACCTGCTGCTTCCCTCCGAACGCGCGCGGTTCTTCGCCGAGCACAACGTCGCTGGCCTCCTCCGCGGCGACTTCGCGGCGCGCATGGCGGGCTACGCGCAGGGCCGCCAGTGGGGCTGGTGGTCGGTCAACGACATCCGCCGCCTGGAGAACCTCAACGGCATCGGACCCGAGGGCGACGTCTACCTCCAGCCGCTCAACATGACCCGCGCCGGCGAACCGCCGGAGGGCACAGGGCCGGCGGACTCCGCGGCCCCGAAGCCCGCCGCCCCGGAACCCGAGGCGCCCGACCCGCAGAAGGAGAACCCCTCATGACGACCCCGCTCCAGGGCGGCCGCGGCTACGTGCTCGCGCAGGCGGACGACGCCGTGCCCGCGCCGACCCTCTACCTCTACGACGTCCTCGGCGTGGACATGTTCGGCGGCGTCCTCGCGAAGCAGGTGATCGACGATCTCCGCGCGCTCGGCGACGTCCCCGAACTTGCTGTCCGGATCAACAGCCCTGGCGGGGACGTGTTCGAAGGGATCGCCGTCTACAACGCGGTCGCACGGTTCCCGGCGAACGTCACCGTCCACATCGACGGGATCGCCGCCTCCGCCGCGACGCTCGTCGCCATGGCGGGGAACCGCATCGCGATCGCGGAGAACGCGATGGTCATGGTCCACCGCCCGTGGACGGCGCTCATGGGCGACGCCCCCGAGCTCCGCCGCCAGGCCGAGATCCTCGACAAGGCGTGGTCCTCGATGCTGACGACCTACCAGCGCCGCA
>JAJVHW010000154.1 GCA_022072415.1 Planctomycetota bacterium | reverse complement strand
GCGCCCGGCGAACGCCGAGGCCACGCCGCCGCCGCCCGCGCCGAACGCCGGGTCCCGGGCCTCGTCGGCGATGGAGTCGCCCGCGTCCCGGCCCGCGACGTCGCCCTTCGCGCCGGAAGTCTCCGTCCGGCGGTCGCGTCCCCCCGCCTCGGCCTCCGGGTCCGCGGCCGCCGCGCGGAGCCATTCGACCGACACCGTGACCGGAGCGGGCGCGTCCGGCGGTTCGCGCCAGAGCAGCCACGCGAGGACGAGGAAGAGCGCGACGTGCGCGAACACCGAGAGGACGAAACTCCGAGGAAGACCGCGCACGCGCCCGAGGAGTCCGCCGTCCTCCGGAGGGCGGACGAACCGCCGCCGCGGCGTGCGCGGAGGGCGCGGCAGGGGCGGACGTTCGGGGGCCGGTTCAAGCTCGAGGGTCATCGGAGCGCCGACGGAAGCGTACCGCGGAGCGCCGCGCCCGTGGTCGATGCCGTCAGCCGCGGAGCGCGACGGAGGGGGGGACCCGCGACGCGCGGAGCGCCGGGAGGAACCCCGCGAGGACGCCCACGGCCGACGAGAACATCACGGCGGACAGGACCACGTCGCCGGAGATCCGGAACGCGAAGTTCTGCTCCGTGAATGTGTTCCAGTTCATGGTCCCGGTCGCGATTCCGTTCACGGGCCACGCGATCGCCACGCCGAACGCGCCGCCCGCGATGCCGAGCACGAGCGCCTCGGTGACGAAGCCGACGACCACCTGCCACGGCCGGAACCCGAGGGCGAGGAGCGTCCCGATCTCCCGCCGCCGCTCGGCGACCGACGCGAGCATCGTCACGGCCGTGCCGAACGCCGCGCCGACCGACATGATCCCCGCGAGGAAGATCGACACCCAGAGCAGGGCGTCGCCGAGTTCGCGCGTCTGGCTGCGGAAATAGCCGGGCTCCGTGTACGTCTTCGCCTTGATGCGCTGGTCCTCGGCGAGGAGCATCGCCATGCGATCCTCGCCCCCGGGAGCGACCGGGTCCCGTCGGCGCAGCACGACCGTGCCGTACATGTCGCGGCGGAAGGCCTGCATGAACACCTCGACGTCGCACCAGATCTCCGAGTCGTACGCGCCGCCGCCGCAGTCCATCACGCCGACGACGGGCCACGGGCGCCCCGCGACCTCGAGCGCGCCGCCGAGGCGGCAGCCCTTCACGCGGCCGACGAGGGCCTTCCCGACGACGATCTCCGTGGTCCCCGGGACGAACTCGCGCCCGGCGGTGATCCGCGCGGAGTCCCGCACGCGGAACGAGCGGTTCATCACGCCGCGCACGGGGAAGTTGGCGGAGCCCCCGCCTTCCTTGTCGAGGTTCATCGCGGCGTAGATCTCGGCCGTGGCGAGCGGTTCGCCGGACGCGTCCACCGCGACGCCCTCGTAGTCGCGGAGCGTGCCCCACTCGTGCCGCTGGATCAGGCTCTCGCCCTCGCTCGTCGCGCCCTGGCGGAGGACGACCATGTTGTCCTCGCGGCCCGTGGTGGCGAGCGAGGCGCGGAACCCGTCGCGCAGCGCGAGCACCAGCACGAGCACGCCGACCGCCATGCCGATCGACACGACGGAGAGCGCCGTGCCCGCGCGACGGACCCAGAGCGAGAGCAGGTGGTAGCGGAGGATCCCGGTCATCCGATCCCCCGGAGGGCCGACATGAGCGACATGCGGCGGAGCGCGGAGGCCGGGATCCCGCCGGAGAGGATGCCGATCAGCACGGAGATGCCGAGGGCCATCGCCATCGTCTCGTCGAGGATCCGGAACGCGGGGAAGAACTTGTAGATCGCGTCCACCTTGCCGACGTCGAACAGGAGCTTCGCGCCGAAGGCCCCGGCGGCGCCGCCCGCGGTGCAGACGAGGACCCCCTCGGCGGCGTTCAGCCGGAAGATCGCGCGGTCGGTGAACCCGAGCGCCTTCAGCACGCCCGTCTCGACGCGGCGGTCGCGCGCGTTCAGCAGCATCGTGTTGAGGGCGATCATGAACGCGGCGAAGAGCACCGCCACCGCGATCAGCGTGAGCAGCGCGGGGACGTTCCCCCACATGCTGATGAACTGCTGGTTGAACGCCGCCTCGGTGAGGGACCGGGTGCGGTTCCCGCTCGACTCGAACCGTCCGTCGATGTCGCGGCTGATCTTCGCGAGGTCGAACCCGGGCTCCGCCTCCACCACGAAGAGGCTCACCTCGCTCCGCCGCCCGACCTTCTCGTCCATGTGCTTCCAGTGGAAGAACATGGAGACCTCGTCGATCTGCGGCGAACCGGCGCTGTAGATCCCGCGCACGTTGAAGTCGTAGTCGCCGGGCCAGATGTTCCCCTTCATGGGGATCCGGTCTCCGACCTTGAAGCCGTAGGAGCGCGCGAGTCCCGCGCCGACGATGCATCCCTGGAGGTCGTCGTTGAACGCGTCCCACTCGCCCGGGCCGAGGAGGATCTCCTTCCCGGTGGAGAGGTCCCCGTACATCTCCCGCATCGACGGCACGTCCACGCCGAAGCGCGCGAACATGTTCTTCTCGTCGATGTAGACCCCGCCGAACCACGTCCAGTGGGTGACGTTCCGCACGCCGCCGACGCCGCGGATCTCCTGCTCGAGCTTCGCGGGCAGGTTCACGAAGAGCGACACCGCGCTCCCCGTGACGAGGCGGCTCCGCCCGGCGGATTCGACGGCCGTCGAGAACGACTCGTTCACCGACCGGAGCGTCACGAACAGGAAGATCGCGAGCGCGACGCCGGAGAGCGTGAGGACCGTGCGGAACGGGGCGCGGCGGAGGTGCGCGAAGAGCAGGCGCCACGGCACCGCGGAGCGGACGGGGGCGGCGGGGGCCCTCACTCCGCGTCCTCGACGATGACGCCCTTCTCGAGGTGCACCAGCCGGTCCGCGCGCTTCGCCGCGTGGGGGTCGTGGGTGACCATCACGATGGCCTTCCCGAAGCGCCGGTGAAGGTCGTCGAGGAGCTGGAGGATCTCCTCGCCCGACTTCCGGTCGAGGTCGCCGGTCGGCTCGTCGGCGAGGAGGAACGAGGGGTCGGTGACGATCGCCCTCGCGATCGCGACGCGCTGGTTCTGCCCGCCGGAGAGCTGCGCGGGGAAGTGGTCCATGCGGTCGGCGAGTCCGACCATCGAGAGCGCGGTCTCGACGTGGTCCTTCCGCTCCTTCCGCGAGAGCGGCGTCAGGAGGAGCGGCAGCTCGACGTTCTGGAACGCCGTGAGCACCGGCATCAGGTTGTAGAGCTGGAACACGTAGCCGACGTGCCGCGCGCGCCACTGCGCGAGCTCGCCGCCGTCGCGCCCGACGAGTTCCTCGCCGCCGACCACGATGGACCCCGCGTCCGGAACGTCGAGCCCGCCGATCAGGTTGAGGAGCGTCGTCTTGCCGGATCCCGAGGGGCCCATGAGCGCCACCCACTCGCCGGCGGCGACGTCGAGGTCCACGCCGTGGAGCACGCGGACCGTCTCCGCGTCGCGGTGGAACGTCTTCACGACGCCGCGGACCTGGATGAGCATCCCGGCAAGGATCGCGGCGGCGCGCGGCCCGCGGACGAAAGACCGGAGCGTCGCCGGGCGTCCAAGGCGAGAGTGAGCGACGTGACCGGACCCCGTCCCGCCGAGAGCGACCCGATCTTCAGCCTCCGCTGGTCCTGGTGGCGGCGCCCCGCGTCCATGCGGTGGGTGGGTGACGGGTTCGAGGGGCACATGGCGACGGCGATCTGGACGTGGATCGCGAGCCGTCCGGTGGCGGCGGGGATTGCGTTGATGGCGGCGGCGGCGGCGATGCTCGGGGGCGGGATTGCTCCGTACCTCGCGTTGTCATGCGTCGTGGTCGGCGCGCGGGCGCTGTCGGAGCGGTGGCCTCGGTGGCGTGTGATCGCCGTTTCCGTGCCGTTCGCGGGGGTCACGGAGTGGATGAACCCCACGTTCTTGTCCTACGGGTATGAGGAGTACAGCCTTGTGGTGGTGTATGCGGCGGCTGTCGGGACGATGGCGCGCCGGCCGTTGGACGCGGTCTTCATCGCCTCGCTGCTTCCGGCTGTTCTCGTTTCGGTGAGCGTGTCCCGTTACGTCATCCACCCAGGCTGCGTACTCGCCGCGGCGCCGCTGTTCTGCCTCGCCAGCACAACGCCGAGAGTCGCGGGACTCGCGATTGCAGCGCTGTTCGGCGGGGCGATCATCGTGAGGGCGATGGACGACATGGGGACGCTCGTGCAGGGCGTTTCGCAATTGATCCTCCTGTTCCCCGCGACCGCGATCCTCCGGGCTGCGAACGAACCGTACTCGGGTGCAGATCCGACGACGCGGTGGGTCGCCGCCGCGCATCGGAGGCCCTGGATGGCGGCAGCCGCGTGGATCGGAATCTCCCTCGCCGCGGCGATCTGCGCACACTCGGCAGTCGTCCATCCAGGGCTGGCAGCTGTCTCGTTCGCCGCGTCGACCTGGACCGGATCGCATCTTGTGGCAGGCTCACGGAGCGTCGTCGCCAGGTTCGCGGCTCTCGTGATCTCGGGCCCTGCCGGAGGCGTGCTGGCGGTCACGCTCGCGAGCCAGACCGTCCTGACCGTCGATCCGTACGTAGCTGTCGCGTCGATTGCGGTCGCCGCGACGCTGGGCGCGCTGGCGGGAATGCTGCGGTTGACGGTCCCGGGATCGACGACGTGGCACTGCATCGTTCCGTCTGCCGTTGCATGCGCATTCGTCGCCTGGGTCGGCCTGCGGAGCGCGCCGAGGTGGGACTACGCGGAGTGGGTGCGGAGTGCGGGACGCGGCTTCGAACATCAGGCGATCGCGTCCGGCGCACTCGCAGGAGCGTGGATCGGCATCTGCGTCACGCTTGCACTCGCCGCCCGCTCGCGGACGACCGTCCCCGACGACCACCCGATCCACCAGTTGCGGGAGCTCCGCGAGCGGCGGGCCCGCGGGGAGGCGTGATGGACCCGAAGACGAAGCGCACGGTGATCGTGCTGGTCGTGATCGCGCTCCTCGGCGCGTTCGCGCTGTGGATGGCCGGACGCGCGCTCGACGACGTGGCCCGCCGCCAGCGGGAAGGGACCGCGGCGGCGCGAACGGGGACGTAGCACCGCGCGAGAGTCGTCCTGCGGTCGCGGAACCGGCGCGAGGCGCGCCGCCGTCGTTACTCTCCCGCGCGGACGAGCTTGCCGGGCTTCAACGCCGGCCCGGGCGACAGCACCACGTCCTCGCCGCCGGCGAGGCCCGACGCGACTTCGACGGTGCCCGACTCGCCGGCCGCGGGCGCGCCCTTCGCGGCCTCCGCGAACCGGAGCCGCCCCGACTCGACGATCCACACGCCGCTCTTCCCGTCGTGGGTCGTGAACGCCGCCTCCGGCGCGAGGACGCGGTCCTTCGCGGTCGCCTGCTGCGCCTTCCCGTCGAGGAGGAACTCGACGCGCCCGCCCATCTCGGGGAGTACGTGGGAGTCGAGCTTCTCGAACGTCACCTTCACCTTGATCGTGCTCGTGGTGCGGTCGGCGGTCGGCACCTTCTGCCGCACCTTGCCGACGTACGGGCTCTCTCGTCGCCCGTCGAGGACGATGCGGCACACGGCGGCGTCGCCGACCTTCGCGATGTCGCGCTCGATGACGTCCACCTCCATCTCGAGCGAGCCGAAGTCCACGAGCGACACCACCGCCCCGCGCGTCGTGCTGCCCGCGGCGTTCACCGGCGACACCATCTCGCCGACCTCGGCCTCCTTGCGGACGACGATCCCCGCGAACGGGGCGACGATGTCGGCGTCGCGGCGGAGCGCCTCGGCCTGGGCGAGCGCGGCCTCGGCCACGGCGACCATCGAGGCGGACGCGGCGGCGTGGGCGGCGGCCGCGTCGGCCTGCTTGCGGGCGCGGGCGACCTCCGACCTCATCTGTTCGAGCGACGCGCGGGACATCTCCGCCTGCTCCGCCATGACCGCCGCGTGGGTCCGCGCGGAGTCGAGCGCGTCGCGGCCCCCGGCGCCCGACGCGAGCAGTTTCTCCTGCATCGCGACCTGCCGCGCAGCGTCGGCGACGCGGGCCTGACTCTCGTCGATCTGCGCCTGCGACCGGGGAAGCTGCGCCTCGGCGGCGGCGACGGCGGCAGTCGCGGCGTCGCGGTCGGCTTCGGCGGCGGCGCGGGACTTCTTCCGGGCCTCGATGTCGGCCTTCGCCATGGCCACCGCGGCGTCGAGGTCCGCGTGCCCGAGGCGTCCGAGGATCTGCCCCTCGGCGACCCGGTCGCCCACGTCCACGAGCATCTCCTCGAGCCGCCCCGAGAGCTTGCTCGAGATCGCGGCGCGCCGCCGCGCGACGACGTAGCCGTTGGCGGTCGTCGCGACCGCGCCCTCGGTGGCGCCGATGCGCTGGACGCGGCCGATCCGGACGCGCGGCGCGGTCCACGCCTCGAGGTTCGAGGAGACGACCATCCCGCCGATTCCGAGGAGGAGGACGGCGAGGACGATGCCCTTCCACGGGACGCGCCGGCGCGCGGCGAGCCCGTCCCGGTCGATGCGGAGGCGCGAGAGCGGGTCGTCGGACTTCGTGGCTTCCTCTGGCATGGGAACCCGGGAGTCTACGCCGCCTGCGAGGTCTTCCCGCGGTACTCGCCGCGGGTGACGAGGACGAGCGAGAGCGCGAGCGCGATCACGGTCGTCGCGACGAGCGCGGTGACCGACGTGGACGCGGCCGACGCCTCGAAGTCCCGGCTCACGATGGACCAGGCCGCCCGGCCGATGTCCGGCGTGATCGACGGCGCGAGCAGGCTCTTCACGTGGTGGATCATCGTGAGCCGCGCGACGTTCCCCTGGAGCGCGACGAGGAAGTTCTCGAGCACCACGAAGACGAGGCCGATCACGAGCGCCCGCCTCGTCCACGCCGAGACGAGCGAGAAGACCGCGAGGTAGGCCGGATAGACCACGACGGTGGCGAGCGCGGCGCTCCGCGCGACCGCGCCGAGGTCGGACGTCGGCCGCCCGACGACCGCCGACTTGAGCAGGAGCGCGGCGCACGGGAGGAGGACGAGCCCCGTCACGAGGGCGGCGGCGAACCGTCCGAGCGCCACGGCCCAGCGCTTCACGGGCGACGTGAACCACCACGTGAGGGAGGCGTCGTCGGCCTCCGGCCACGGGAACGCGGTCGCGAACGCAAGCGCCGTCCCGGCGACCGCCAACTTGAAGTGGAGGTTGATGAGCAGACCGAAGAAGACCCGCTCCTGGCGGAACGGAGACACGTCCGACGCCCGGACGATCAGCGCGATCACGGTCGGGAGGAGGACGAGCGCCGCCGCGATCATCCAGCGCTTCCCGCGCGCGGTGCGCAGGAGCGTGAACGCTGCCGTCTCGAGGACGGTCTTCGCCGCTCCCGGAGGACGCACCGGCCCGCTCATCCGCCCACCAGCGTCTCGAAGAGCGCGGCGAGGCTGTCGTCGGGGCTGTGGAGCCCCGTGACGCCGAGGTCCTCGGCGGCCGAGGCCTCGGTGAGCGAGGCGTAGAAGCGGTCGGGCTTCGGCGTCGTGACGAGAAGCCCCTTCGGCGTCACCCTGACGCTCTCGACCGAGTCCCATGCGAGGAGCCGCGCCCCGATCTCGCGGGGCCGCGCGCACTCGACGTGGATCCGGTGCGGGTGCTTGTCCACCATCGCGCGGATCTCGCGCGCCTCGCCCTGCGCCGCGAGCCGGCCGCGGTGGAGGAGCAGCACCTGCCGCGTCGCCTGCTCCACCTCGTGCAGCACGTGCGAGCTGAACACGACGGTCACGCCCGCCTCCGCGCGCTCCCGGATGCGCGTCTGGATGCGATGACGCCACACGGGGTCGAGGCCCGTGAGGGGCTCGTCGAGGAACAGCGCCTCCGCGTCGGCGGAGAACACGGCGGCGAGCTTGCACCGCTGGCGCATGCCCTTGCTGTAGCCGCCGATCTTCCGGTGCATCGCGTCGGCGAGGCCCATCGCGTCGAGGTGCTCCTCGGCGCGCCTCCCCGCGTCGGCCGCGTCGTGCCCGCGGAGCTTCAGCATGAACGTGATGAACTCCCGCCCGGTCACGTCCTCGAAGAGCGCCTCCTGCTCCGGCGCCACGGCGATGCGCGCGAAGTACTCCGGGTTCGCGAACGGATCGAGCCCGAGCACGCGCACCGACCCGAGGGACGGACGCAACTCCCCGGTGAGGATCTTCAGGAGCGTGGACTTCCCCGCGCCGTTCGGTCCGAGGAGTCCGACGATCCCCGGCGCCACGTCGAACGAGACCTCGTTGAGCGCGACCACCTGCCCGAACGCCCGGGAGAGCTGCCGCACCTCGATGGTCGCGCCGCGGACCGCGGCGCCGCTCACGTGACCACCTCCACGGCGCGGAGCCGGCGGTGGACGACCCAGAGCAGCAGCGCGGGGAGTCCGAGTCCCGCGGCGAGGCAGTGCGTCCAGGGCAGCCACTCGGGGAGCTCCAGCCCGAACAGCGGCGCGACGAGGCCGCCGACGGCCACGCCGGGGGAGACGATCCCGAACTCCGGCCGGTCCATCGCCGTGCGGAACACCGTGCCGAGCGTGAGGAGCACGATGTAGGAGATCGTGGACGCGATGCCCACGAGCGCCGGCCGCGCGAGAAGCGACGACCAGAAGAGGACGAGCGCGCTCGACCAGAGCGCGTACGCCGCCGCCGCGCCCGCGATCGAGAGGAGGATCCACGACTTCTCCAGCGCGTACATGCGGTCCTCGCTGAGGAGCGCGCACTCAAGCCAGTAGAGGCAGGCCGGGAGCGCCGTGACGAGCAGTCCGAAGAACGCCGCCGCGGCGAGCTTCCCGACGAAGTAGTCCCGCCGCGAGACCGGCCGCGCGAGGTAGATCTGGATCGCGCCCGTGCGGCGGTCCGCCGCGAGGAGCCCCGCCGCGGCGATCGCCGTGATGTAGACCGGGTACCCCATCGCGAACGCGTCGTTCAGCGTCTCCCAGAAGACGTGCGCGGGATTCTGGCCCGACATCATCCCGAGGAGCGACTCGGGACGGATCTCCGAACCGCCGCGGAAGATGTCCGCCGGAGGGGGGACCGGGACGCGCGTGATCCCGGTCTGCACGGACAGGGTGATGAACGTCACCGCCGCGAACACGAACCACGGCCAGAAGCAGAACATCGCGAACACGACCCACACCCACCACCGCATCCGCGGGCGGATCGACTCCCACGCGATCGCGAGCGCGCGCGAGGACCGCTTCACGGGTCCGGAGTACGGCCGGTAGCCCTGCTCGAAGACGGGCATCAGCGCGCCTCCCCCGCGGACTCGCCGACCGCACGGAGGAACGCGCCTTCGAGGTTCTGCGCCGACGACGAGAGCGAGCGGACGACGCCGCCCGCCGCCGCGGCGGCGAGGAACACGTCGCGCGGGTCGCATGGTTCCGCGAGTTGCACCGTCACGTCCTCGCCGTCCGCGGCGCGCAGCTCCGCCCGCCGCTCGCGGAGCGACGCCTCGAACCGGCCGCGGTCGCCGACGTAGCGCACCCGGAACATCCCGCGCTCGAGCCGCCGCACGTCCTCGACCGAGCCCTCGAGCGCGACCCGGCCCTCGCGGAGCATCACCACGCGGGGGCAGACGGCCTCGACGTCCGGGAGCAGGTGCGAGCAGAGGACGACGCTCTTCCCGTGCTTCTCCGCGAGGTCGCGGACGAGGGCGAGGATCTCGTCGCGGCCCTTCGGGTCGAGTCCGTTCGTCGGTTCGTCGAGGAACACGAGCTTCGGGTCGTGCACGATCGCCTGCGCGAGGCGGAGGCGCTGGCGCATGCCGGTCGAGTACTCCTCCGCGCGGCGGTAGCGCGCCTCGCCGAGGCCAACGTAGTAGAGGATCTCGTGCGCGCGGCGCTGCGCCTCGCCGGAGGGGAGCCCGCACATCACGCCCGCGAAGCGGACGGCCTCGGCGCCGGTGAGTCCGGGGAGGTACGCGTCCATCTCGGGCATGTAGCCGACGATGCGCCGGACCTCGGCCGGATCGGCGGTGACGTCGATCCCGAGCACGTGCGCCTCTCCGGAATCCGGCTCGAGCAGGCCCATCAGGATCTTCAGCAGCGTGGACTTCCCCGCGCCGTTCGGTCCGAGCAGACCCACGCAGCCTTCGGGGATCTCGAGCGAGAGCCCCTGCAGCGCGCGCACGTTCCCGAAGGAGCGCTCCAATGCGACGGTCCGCACGGACGACATGGGGGGGAGAGGATACTGACCCGACCGTGCGCCGCTCCCTTCCCTTCGCGCTTGCCGCCGCCGCGCTCCTGTGCGGCGCGGAGCCGCGCGTGGCCGCCGAGGACCGACCCCGGCGCGGGCACGCGGTGGTGCTCTGGTCGTTCGACGACGATGCGGCCGCGCCGGGGTTCGCCGCGGCCGCGCAGGATCTCGGCGCGACGGCCGTGCAGGCGCGCTCGGACGACGACGTGGCGCGGCTCCGCGCGGCGGGGCTCTCGTGGTACGAGGACCACGCGGCGGGGAAGGGGGTGCTCGGACTCCGCGACGACGCGTGGCGCCCGCGGTGGGAGAAGGTGTGGGAGGCGCGGAAGGACCCGTGGCCGCCGGAGGACGTGCGGGCGCGGCCGTCGTGCCTGCGCGACCCCGAGGTGCGCGCGTCGATGGCGTCGAAGGTCGCGGCCGCGGCGCGGCGGGCGAAGGACGGGGCGCTCTGGGTGTCGCTCGAGGACGAGCCGGCGTCGGCCGTCCGCGCGAATCCGCTCGACTGGTGCCTCTGCGAACGTTGCTGCGCGGCGTTCCGCGGCGCGGCGCGGAAGGAGTTCGCGTCGGTCGCCGACCTCAACCGCGCGTGGGGGACGCGCTTCCGCAGCTTCGACGAGGTGCGGCCCGCCACGATCGCCGAGACCCGCGCGGCGTGCTACGACGCCGACGAGAGCGAGTGGCGGCTCGGGCGCTGGTTCGCGACGCGGCGGTTCCAGGACCGCTCGTTCGCGGAGGCCGTCGGAGAACTCGTCGCCGCGAGCCGGAGGGAGGCGCCGCGCACGCCGGTCGGCCTCACCGGGACGCAGTTCCCGTCGGCGTTCGGCGGGTTCGACTACGCCGCGCTCGCCGCCGCGGGGATGGACTTCGCGGAGCCCTACGACGCCGGCGTCGCCACGGCCGTCGCGCGCGATCTCCTCCCGGCCGCGTCGCTCGTCGCGCAGACGGTCTTCCCGTCGGACGACCTCCGCGTGTCCCGGTGGCGGATGTGGCGGGGCATCGCGCGGGGCGCCGACGCGTCGATCGTGTGGTCGAGCCGCGATGCGCTCTCGCGAAGCGGGGCCGCGTTCGCCCGGACGCCGTTCGGCGACGCGCTCCGCGACGACCTCCGGCGTCTCTCCGAACCCGGCGGGCTCGGGGAGCGCCTGGCCGCCGCCGCGACGTTCGACGAGGGCATCCGCGTCGTCGTCTCGATGCCGTCGATCCAGGCGCGCTGGCTCCTCGACAGCCGCGAGGACGGCTTCACGTGGCCCCGCCGGTTCGGGAGCCACGAGGCGGCGCACTCGACCGCCATCGCGTCGCGGAACGCCGCATGGGCGGCGCTCTCGGGGCGGGGCGCCCGGTTCGTCGACGCGGGCGCCGTGCCGGCGGCGGCGAAGGACGCGAAACTGCTCGTCCTCCCCGACGTGATCGCGGCCGACCCCGAGGCGTTCCGCGGGATCGACGCCGCGCGCATCGTCGCCGACGCGGACGTGCGGTTCGACGCGTCCGGCCGCGGCCACGCCCCGCGCGCGGCGGGACGAACCGACCGCGGCTTCGCGAGGCTGGCACAGACCGCCGAGCAACTCCTCGGGCCGCCGCCGCTCCGCGTGCGCCTCGCCGACGAACGCGGGAAGCCGATCCCGTGCGAGGTCGCGCTGCGCGTCGCCGCGGACCGCGTCTACGCGATCTGCGTCGGCGGGTGGGACGTCCCGTCCGGCGACGACGGCAGCGCGCGAGGCGGGATCCCCGCGGCGCGGGTCACATGGACGTTCTCGTCCGGCGACGGGCGGACGCCGTCACTCCGCGACGAACTCGCCGCGCGGGACCTCCCGCGGCCCGTCGTCACGGCCGACGCGGCCGAACCTGTGGTCGTGTCGTTCCCCCGATAGCCGCAGACAGCGGGTGCCGTCCGGGTCCCCCTGCGACTAATCCGGGACGTTCTTCAGTTCCTTCGTGAGCTGCAGGAGTTCCTCGACCTTCGGGCCGAACGCGTCCGGCTTCGACTCGCAGAGGCCGATGTACGTGGCCTCGAAGAGGTAGGTGTGGCTGCTCTTGTCGCCCATCCACACGCAGATGTCGATGCGCTTCTTCGTGCCGTTCTCGTCCGTGCCGACGACCGACGCGAACATCTCCGCCGGCCCGAGTGTCTTGGCCTTCTTCGGCGGGACGCAGCGGTCCTTCACGAGCTCCTTGAAGCTCTTCGACCGGTCCTCGTAGAAGCCGTCGATCATCTCCTGCTTGCTCGCCGTCGAGACCGACTTGCCCGCGCGGTCGAGGGGGATGCTGATGTTCGGATTCTGCGAGCCCGGCGTCTTGTGGGCGAACTTCTGGACCATCACGTCGATGGCCGAGTTCTCGAGCTTGGCGTCGGAGAACTTCGCCATGAACTGCACGCCCTTGTAGCGCTCGGCGCTCGGGTGCTTGTCCTCCATCGCCCAGCGCGAGTCGAGCTTCGGCTTCTCCTTGGGGCCCTTGTCGATCCCGTAGACGAGATCGAAATAGAGCATGTGGTTCTTCTCGGTCCACGTCTTCCGGTACTTCTCGCGCTTCTCCGCGATCACGGCCGCGTCGTCGCCGGCGCGGGCGGGCTGATCGAGCAGCACGGCGGAGGCCGCCGCGCCGACGCCGACGGCGAGGACTAGGACGGCTGCGCGGGAGAGCGAGCGTGCGGTGATCAAGGGTGCCTCCGAGGGTTCCGGTCCGCGGGGTGCGGACGCGGGGCCGTCCGGGAGTGTAGCAACCCCCGCGCCAGCGCGCGAACTGGACCGGCCTCCCCGGGCCCGCCCGGCCCGGAGTGCCGGCGGATCCGGCGTCACCTCGACGTGTCGCCGGTCTGCGCGCGCCAGGCGGAGCGTTCCCAGACGGAGCCCGGGACCTGGGTCAGGCGGCCCCATGACGCGGGTCCGGCGGGGAGGCCCGAGCGGGCCCGCCAGCGGCGGGGCTCGGCGCTCGTCTCCGGCGGGAGCGCCTCGACGAGCAGGGGGACCGCGTCCCCGCCCGACCCCTCCGTGTCCCCGCGGAAGGACAATGCCCGCCCCCCGACGCGGCGGTCGAAGGCGACCGCCGCGTCGGCGCCGATCCTCGCGACGACGACGGGGACCCCCCCGACCTCGGTCTCGTACGGTCCGTCGCGGAGCCGGTCGAGCGAGACGAACCGCCGCGCGCCGCCGACTTCCATCCCGTACCCGAGGAAGAGCGCCGCCGTGCGCGGCCCGTACGAGTCCTTCCGGAGCGGACGCGGGTCGGAGTCGGGGGGCATCGGCAGGACGACCGTCCCCGGGTGCTCTCGCCGCCACGCGCCGAAGGTCATCACCGTGGCCGGCAGACGGCGGAGGGCCGCGCCGCGGAGCGGCCCGGCCATGGCCTCGCCGGTCAGGTGGTGCCAGAGGCTGTCCGTCCCGCGGTCGTAGAGGAGGAACGAGTTGTGCCAGAGGATCCCCGAGTGGCCGAAGCGGAGCGTCTCCGCCGGGCGTCCGGGGGCACGGGAGAGCGTGCGGACGTGGACCACGCCCGTCCGGCAGAGGGGTCACCAGCAGGCGAGGAGTTCGAGGCCGGCCATCGTGTGCTCGACGATCTCGTGGAAGTCGAGCAGCGCGGTGGGGTAGCAGGCCTGGAGCGGACCGGAGGCCCCGGGCGCCCCGGACGCGGCGAACGGCGCGGCGTCGAAGCAGAGGACGCGGTCGTCGTCGCGCACCCCGTGGGGCCCGTCGGCGGGGAGGAACGCGGGGTCGCGGATCACGTCGAAGCAGTCCTTCGTGCCGCGGGAGCGGTCCAGTTCGGCGAGGAACTGCGCTTCCGTGAGCGGCGCGCGAGGCGCGTCCGGCGCGGCGGCGGGCGGGCCCGGCTCGTTCGGCGCGGCGGACGGGGCCTGCCCGCACGCGGCGGGAAGGACCATCGCGAACACGATCAGCGCGGGCGCGGTGCGGCGCACGTCGGCATCCTACTCGTCGGTCTGTAGAGTGCGCCGATGGTCCCCCGCGTCCGCGCGCTCGCCGCCGCCGCTCTGGCCTTCGTCGCGGCCGCGTGCGGCGGGCCGCCGCTTCCCCCGTCGGTCGTGGAACTCGTGCGCCGCGAGTCCGAGGCCGCCGCGGCGCTCTCGGAGGCGCGGTGGGACGACGCGGCGACGCGCTTCGAGGAACTCGCGGGGTGGATCGAGAGCTCGGGCGATCCCCGCCGCGCGGGACGAGGCGACGCGGCCTGGTACAACGCCGCCTGCGCCCACGCGCGGGCCGGGCACGCCGACGCCGCGCTGCGCTGCTTCGGGAAGGCGTTCGCGCACGGGCTCCGGCCCATCGACGCGCTCTCGCCCGACGGCACGTGGATCTCCGGACGTCCGATCCGGATCGAGCACGTCGTCGCCGATCCCGACCTCGACCTGATCCGCGCGCATCCCGGCTGGGCCGCGGCGCTCGCGCCGTTCGTCGCGGTCGGGACGGTCCACGTGGCGACGATCGCCGAGCGCGGGGCGGCGTCCGACGTGCACCTGATCGGCGTCGAGCGCGCCGAGATCGAGGCCGACGAAGGGACGACCACGGTGGTGGCCGAGCCGCCCATCGACGACGGGCAGGGCGCCGCGCGCTGGGTCCTCGCCGACGGGAACGTGCGCTTCGGCGCCGTCCGGGCGCGCGACGCAGTCGCCGCCGCGGTCGCAGCGGGGGCCGACCCGATGCGCGTGCGCGTCGTCGCGTGGACCGACGATGCCGCCCGCGCGGCCTGGCGCGCGGCCCTCGAGGACCCGTCGCGCATCGCGGCCCTCGACCTCCCCTCGCTCCCGTGGGACCCGGTGGACGACGCCGACCGCCTCGCCGCATTCGGCGCAGCGCGACGCTCCTCCGCCGCGCCACCGCTCGCGGTCCGCTGCGCGGGACGACTTCCGCCGGGGGCCGACGCGCTCGCCGCGTCGATGATCGTCGTCCGCGGCGCGGAGTAGCGCCCCGTCCCTGAGGCGTCGTCCCGAAACAACTGACACACTTCGTCACGCGGCTTGCGGCGGTCCTTCGATGCGGACCCAGCGGTCCAGGCGCGCAAGCCGCGCGCCAGCAAGCTGCCGCGATGCAGCGGCCGCCTGCTGCGTTGGGCTCGCGCCGCAACTCTCTCCGTTGAGTTGGCGCCGCTCGCCCGCCTTGCAGCCGGCTCGCTGCATCGCGGCCAAGTGTGTCACTTGTTTCGGGACGACGCCTGAACCTGTCAGCCCGCGTACCCCTCGACCCACTCCGAGCCGTCGGCGAAGCGCTCGCGCTTCCAGATCGGCACCGACTTCTTGATCTCGTCGATCACGAACCGGCACGCGTCGAACGCGGGGCCGCGGTGCGGTGCGGAGACGGCGATGGCGACGGAGGCCTCGCCGACCGGCACCTCGCCGGTGCGGTGCGCGACCGCGACCGCGGTGACCTCGAACTTCCACTCCGCCTCGGCCGCGATCTCGCGGAGCTTCCGCAGCGCCATCGCGTCGTAGGCCTCGTACCAGAGCGTCTCGACCGGGCGCGTGACCTTCGCCGCGTCGTGCGACGTGCGCCGCGACGTGCCGAGGAACGTCGCGATCGCGCCTGCGTCGGGCGACGCGACGCTCGCCGCGAGCGCGGCCACGTCGAGCGGGGCCGGGGTGAGGAGCACCCGGTCCTCGAGCGGGCGGGGTTCCTTCACGGTCATCCTCCGGACACGGGCGGGAGCACGGCGACGGTCTGGCCGTCGCGGAGGGCCGCCGATCGCGGGGCGAACTCCTCGTCCACGGCGAAGCGGCACGTCGGGAGCACGCGCGAGAGGCCGGGGTGCGCCGCGGCGGCCGCGGCGACGGCATGTTCGACCGTCGCGCCCGCGCCGAGGTCCGCCGTGAAGGACGACGCGCCCGCCGCGTCGCGCGCCGCGGCGAACAGCCGGACGGTCACGTTCATCGGAGGTCCGCCGCGCGGAAGCGCCCGTCGCGGACCGACGGAGAGCGCCGGGCCTCGAGGATCCACGCGCGGACGCGGTCGGGGCTCATCGGACGGGGACCGTCGTCGGTGGGCGGGGCCCACGCGCGCGCGCACTGTGCGGCGACCACGTCGTCGGCGCCGGCCGAGAGCAGCGTGCCGCCGAGCTTCCATCCGAAGACGTGCCAGTCGGCGCTCACGCGCGCCGTGCGGCCGACGGCCAGCCGCGCCACGGCGCACGCGATCCAGTCCTCGATGCCGGACGTGCCGGCGAGCGGACTCGCCGTCTCCGACGTCGCGGGCAGCACGACGAGCGACGCGATCCCCGGGATCGCCGCGGCGGCCGCCGCGTGCGCCGCGAAGCCCGCGAGCCCGTCCTTCGCGTATCCGACGGGGACGGCGACCGCGTATCCGCACGCGACCGCGGCGCGGTGGATGTCGAGTTCCGCGTCGAACGCCGCGCCGCCGCATCCCGTCCGCCACGACAGCGCCGCGAGCCCCGCGGAGCGGAGCGCGCGGAGCACGTCCTCGCCGCTTCGCCCCTCGCGCGCCGCAAGCGACGCGACCTCTCCGGCCGTGAGCGCGCGGAGCGGAAGGTCCGGCCGCGCGGCGGCGACGGATCGCACGAGCTCCAGCGCGAGTCCGAGCGGCGCGTCGGCGGGGAGCGCGCCGAGCATCTCGAGCTCCGTCGCGGCGATCCCGTCGAGCGAGTCGCCGTCCGCGCCCCGCGGAAGCGCGTGGGACACGCGGGTGCCGTCCTCGGGCGGAATGACGAGGCCCGGCGCCCGGACGCGGAGCGTCCACGGCCACGTCACCTCGAGCCCCGACGCCGCTGCGCGCGCCCGGTCGGCCAGCGACGCCGCTGCGAGCGGGTTCCGCGCCGCGACCACGCGCCGAAGTTCGTCCGCCGTGAACGCGCGGCCTTCCGCGGCCGGGCCCTCGAGGTCGGCGAGCCCCGCGGTCTCGAGCAGCGCTTCGGTCATCGCGCGGTGACTCCGGCGGCCTCGAACGCCTCGCGGGGGAGCGCGTCGTTCTCCGGCCGGTCGCCGACCACCGCGAGCTTCCGGTCCGGCGCGTCGAGGAAGAGCGCCTCGACGGGCTCGTAGAAGAAGTTCCGCTGCTGCGGACGGAACCCGGCCGCGCGGATCAGCGAGCAGAGTTCGGGCGACGTCATCTTGAACACCGTGCCGGCGCTGCTCACGACGTTCTCCTCGATCATGGTGGAGCCCATGTCGTCGCAGCCGAACCAGAGCGCGGCCTGGCCCACCTTCGGGCCCTGCGTGACCCAGCTCGACTGGTGGTGGCGGATGTTGTCGAGGTAGAGCCGAGCCACGGCCACGTTGCGGAGGTACTCCGCCGACCCGACGGGCTCCATCCGCTTGAGCGCGTTCGTGGGCTGGAACGTCCACGAGATGAACGCCGTGAACCCCGCGTCGGCGCCGCCGGCGTTCCGCAGCGACTCGTCCTGGAGCGAGCGGAGGCGTTCGAGGTGCTCGACGCGGTCCGCGGTCCGCTCCTTGTGCCCCATCATCATGGTGGCGGTCGTACGCATGCCGAGCGCGTGGGCCTCGCGGTGGACCTCGATCCACTGGTCGGCCGTGCACTTCATCGGGCTGATCGCGTTCCGCGCGAAGTCGGTGAGCACCTCGGCGCCGCCGCCGGGGATCGAGTCGAGCCCCGCGTCGCGGAGGCGCGCGATCGTCTCCCGCACCGGGAGCTTCGAGACCTTCGCGATGGCCTGGATCTCCGGCGCAGAGAGCGCGTGGACGTGCACGCCGAGCGACTTGCAGAACCGGAGGAGGTCCGCGTACCACGCGACGTCCCACTCCGGGTGCGTGCCGCCCTGCATCAGGATCTGGCGCCCGCCGAGGGCCTTCGTCTCCTCGATCTTCCGGCGGATCGTCGCGCGCGTGAGGAGGTAGCCGTCCTTGCTGCCGGGCGGCGCGTAGAAGCTGCAGAAGCCGCAGTAGCTGTCGCAGATGTTCGAGTAGTTGATGTTCCGGTCCACGTTGTACGTCACGACCGCGGGGTCGTTGACGCGGCAGCGCACCGCGTGCGCGGCGGCGCCGAGCGCCACGAGGTCCGCCTCGTCGTAGAGGCGCGCGCACTCCTCCGGCGTCAGCCGGCGGGAGCCGGCGGCGACGTCGCGGAGGATCCGGTCGAGTTCGTCGTGCATGGGCGGGGGGGACGGCGCGTCCGCCCCGGATCCTCTTCGCGCAGGGCGGATTTGCGAAAAAGTGCCTCCGTGCTCGGCTTCCCCGACCTCCCCGGCGCGGACCTCCCGTGCCCGCGCTGCGGGTCGAAGTCCGGCGATTGCGACTGGCTCGCGGCGACGGGACGGTGCGGCCCGGGCTGCGCCACCTGCCGGGGCACGAACGCCGCGCGGTGCGCGTACTGCCTCGAAATCGTCCCCTGCTCGCAGGAGGCCCGCCGGAACCCGCTCCGCGACGCCGCCTGCGCCTGGACGACCCTCGCCGCCCTGCACGCCGCCCACTGCCCGTGGGCCGCAACCCGCGGCGGCATCGCCGTGCCGATCGCGTTGGTGGTGAAGCCGATCTGACGGATGCAGGCGTCAGCGGCAAGCGGCTGCGGCAAACGTGCGCGGCAAACGTGCGCGGCAAACGTCAGTGCGGTGCGCGACCCGGAGGACGTGTCATGTTCCACACCTACTGCGGCGAGTGCAGCAACCGCGTCGATCCCTCCGCGTCCGTCGTCTGGAAGCGGCCGTCGTCTGGAAGCGGCCGAAGGACGGGAAGTACCTCTACTTCTGCTCCGAGGAGTGCAGGCTCGTCGGCGAGAACATCGAGCCGCCGGATGCATGGAGCCCGCTCGGGTCCGAGTCCGGCGAGGCCGGCTGCGGACGGCTGCCCCCGGCGGCCGAAGCCGCCGCGGCGCGGAAGCACGAGCCCGTCCGGTCCGCCGGCCGCACGGCCTGAGCGTCGCGCGGATTCCGGCGCACGACACGCGCGCACCGCGGGGGTATCGTGTCGCCATGCCGCGACTCCGGCGCGCGCTGACTGCGCTGCTGTTCCTCCTCGCCGTGTTCGCCGCCGCGCTTCCCGCGTCGGCGGAGGGCGACGTCGTCTTCGGGATCGTCACCGACGCGGAGACGAGGAAGCCGATCGCCGGGGCGCGGGTGGCGCTCTGGACGCGGGACCGCGCGGCGGACGCGGGGAACCCGTTCGACTGGCCGAAGTCGCCCGTCGGCAGCACGCAGACCGACGCGTCGGGGCGCTACACGTTCGAGAAGGCGCCGGTCGCCCCGCTCCGGTGGGTGACGGTCGCCGCGGCCGGGCGCGGGACGCGCGTGGTCGTCGCCGAGCGCGGCGCTGCGGCCGACGCGCAACTGAAACTGTCGCCGCCGTGGAAGGGTCAGCTCGTCCGGGCGGGCGCCGACGGGCTCGTCCCCGCCGCGGGATGCGAAGTCCTCTTCTTCCCCGGCGGCCGCGGGACGCCGTTCGCGGGGCGGTACGGCACCGACGCGCAGGGCTGGATCTCGCTTCCCGCCGAAGCGGGCGCGCGGATCGTCGTCCGCGGGCCGGGGATCGCGACCGAGTCGAAGGAACTGCCGTCGCCGCGCGCGCGGGCGGTGCAGCTCGCGGCGGGCGGGCCGGTGTCGGGCGAGGTCGTCGATCCGTCCGGGCGCCCGGTCGCCGGCGCGTCGGTGCAGCTCGTCGCGTCGGGTCCGGGCAGCGCCGCAGGGCTCACGGACTCCGCGGGGCGGTTCTCGTTCGACGGCGTCGAGTGCGGCGGCGCAGAGTCGCCGGCGCTCTTCGTGTCCGCGGCCGACCTCGCGCCGCGCCGGGTTCCGGTGTCGGGCGGCATGCCGCCGCTCCGGATCGAGCTCCGCCGCGGCGTGACGATCCGGGGCCGCGTCGTGGACGGCGCCGGCGCGCCCGTCGCGGGCGCACGCGTCTCCGACATGGATCCGCGGGACGCATCGCGCGGGTCCGGGCCCGGCGAGGACGACGTCGCGCGGTCCGCGACGTCTCGCGAGGACGGATCGTTCGAGCTGAACGGCGTGCCGCCGGAGGTCCGGATCGTACGCGCCGCCGGCGCGGCAGCCGGACGCGGCGCAGCGGTGCTCGACGCCTCGTCGGCTGCGGAGCAGGCGCGCCCGCTGGAGTTGACGGTCCGGCCCGCAGCGCGTCCCGTCAGGGTCCGCGTGGTCGACCGCGCGGGGAAGCCCGTCGCGGGCGTGGCGGTCACGGGCGACGAGCGGAGGGCCGGCGTCCGCACCGACGCGGACGGAGTCGCGAACGTGCCCGCGCAGCTTGGCGCGGAGGGCCTCGAACTCCTCCTCTACCAGGGTCCGTTCGGCGACGGATCGGCGTGGGCCTCGCTCTCTCCCGCCGAGGCGGCCGCCGACCCCGCGACCCTCACCGTCCTCCCCGGCCGCGAGCTGAAGCTCCGCCCCGTGGCCTCCGACGGCGCCCTCCTGAAGCTCCCGCTCGTCACGCCGGTGGTGGCGCTGGAAAGCGGCTCGCGCGCGTTCGCATGCACGGGAGTCCGCGACTCCGGCGACGCCGAGACGGTGATCGTGCCGACGACGGGGCGCTTCCGCGTCGTCGTCTTCGCGCAGGGCGGCCCGGCATGGTTCGGAGCGATCGAGGGCGACGCGGCGAAGTGGCCGGCCGGAGTCGCCGACGTGCCGTTCCCGCGCCTCGGCGAAGTGCGCGCGACGGTGCCGGACGGGTTCGACACGGAGGTGCAGGTCGTCCTCGTCCCGGACCCGGCGCCGGACGAACTCCGGGGGCGCCTGCGCACGGAGAAGAGATTCGGAGCCGGACCCGCGCGCATCCACAACGTCGCGCCGGGACGGTGGATCGCGGTGGCGGCGCGGCCGGCCGTCCAGCCGTCGGTGCTCGCCGTCGTCCCGTTCGAGATCCGCGCGGCCGGCGACGTCGCGGACCTCGGCTCCCTCAAGGAGCCGGACACGATCCTGCGCGGCGTCGTGAAGGCGGCGGGGCGGCCCGTCGCGGGAGCGCGCGTCACGTTCCATGCGGCGCCCGGCTGCCGCCTCGCCACGACGGCCGGGCCCGACGGCGCGTGGGCGATGCGCGTGCCCGGCGATCTCCGCGGACGCTTCACGGCCGCGCGCGAGGGGTTCGGCGAGGTCGGAAGGGAGCTCGCCGCGCCGGGCGGCGACTTCGACCTGCCGCCGGCGGCGATGCTCGTCCTCCTCCCCGGGCCGCGGTCCGAACCGCGCCCCATCGTCGTCCGCGCCGGGGGCGCCGAGCGCGAGGCCGCGATCGACCCCTCGCTCGGGCTCGCCTTCGTGGACGGCCTGGCGCCCGGCCCGTTCGAGGTCGTGGTCGGCTCCGGCCCCGCCGCGCCGACGATCCGCGGCGAGGCCGTCGCCGGGAAGGTCACGTACGTGGACCTCGCCGCGAAGTGACCGGGTACGATGCGGGGCCCGCATGCGGGCGGGACCACGGAGGACGCGGATGAGCGTGACGCGCGGCGATCTCGGGATGCTGTTCGGGCTCGCGGGCCTGCTCCTCGCGGGGGCGGCGTGCTACCACGCGATCCGCGCATGGGGCTCGATCGAGGGCGAGAACGGGATACGGAGCGCCCTGAAGGCCAACAGCGTGGACACGCAGGTCCTGACCGAGCAGGCCACCGGGGCGGTCGCCGACGTGGAGAAGCTCCGCGAGGACCTCGCCGCGTCGAACGTGCGCATCAGCGCGCTCCAGAAGGAACTCGACGCCACGACGCAGCGGCTGAACGGCATCGAGACGCGGCTCGGTCTGCTCGAAGCGAAGTAGGGCGTCAGACCACGCGGAGCCGCGGGTTCGGCTCCTGTCCGCGGCTCACGACGAGTCCGACCTCGCGGTGGACGACATCGAGCGACGTGCGCTGCGGCTCGCTGCGGAGCGAGTTGACGGCCTCGCGGTCGGAGAGCCACCGGCAGGTGTCGTAGGCGGCCGACGAGCGGACCTCGCCGGAGACGAGAGCCACGTAGACCGGCTTCAGGCGGATCTCGTCGGCGTGCGGGTCGAACTCGACCTCGGCGCGTTCGAGCGCCCAGAGGGCGATCGGCGTGAGCGACGTCTCCTCGAGGAGGACGCGCACCGCGGCGCGCGCGGAGTTCTCGCCCTGCGTCGGCAGCGCCTCGAGCGTCTCCCACGTGCCCGGGTCCGGCATCGCCGGACCGCGGCGGAGGAGCAGGTACCACGCGCGCCCCTGCTCCACCTTGAAGGCGTAGAGCACGGCGCTCAGGCATTCGATGCGCGGCATCCGCCCATGTTCGGGCCGCGCCCCGGCGGTTCCAGTTTCGAACGGCGTCGGAACGCCTTCAGCGCGACGCCGCGAGCGCCATCGCCGACAGCGCGATCGCGCGGCCGATCCTCGCGATCTTCGCCGCGTCGGTCTTCTCCGGGACGTCGTCCCGCGTGTGCATCGCGCGGTAGTCGCCGGACCAGAGGTCGATCGACGGGATGCCGCGCTGGTGGAACGTCCAGTGGTCGCTCCCCCAGGCGAAGGCGTGCCGGTCCACGTCCCGCCCGACGGCGAGCCCGGAACGTTCGAGCGCCGCGGAGACGACGCGCGCGGCGGCGGGGTGCATCGACACGCCGACCACCGACACCTCGTCCACGCCCGCCCGGCCGACCGTGTCGGCGTTCACGACCGCCGCGATCCCGTGCGCCTCCGGAAGGGACGCGGCGAACGCGCGGCTCCCGCGGAGGCCCCACTCCTCGGCGCCGAAGAACGCGATCCACACGTCGCGCGAGAGCGAGTCCGACTCGCCCGCGAGGACGTGCACGGCCTCCAGCACCGCGGCCACGCCGGACGCATTGTCGTCCGCGCCGGGGAAGCCCTCGCCGAGATGGTCGAGGTGCGCCGACACGAGCACCGCGCCGTCGCGCCGCGACCCCTTCGCCGCGATGCGCGCGACGACGTTCGCGCTCTCGATCCGCCGCGAGGCGTAGCGCACGCGCACCGTCACCGCGCCGGCGGCCGCGGCGTCGAAGCCGCGGGGGACGGCGACCACGGGAAGCTCGCACGCGACGTCGGACCCGGTCCGGACCTCGACGCCCGCGCAGTGGATCCCGGGGTCGCCGGAGCCGCCGCGCTCCGCCGCGGCCGCGAGGCGCGCCGCGACGTCGGGATGGAGCGACTCGGGGAACGCCCAGAGGTCCGACATCGGCTGCGACGGCCGCTCCGGCATCCGCGCGAGGAGCGCGACCGCGCCCCGCGCCTTCGCCATCTGCGCCGCGCTGCGGACGAAGGTCAGCGCGGCCGCGTCTGCCGCGCCGAGGTCCACGAGCACCGCCTTCCCCGACACGTCGGCCGCGTCCTCGGCGACGACCGCCGACGCCGCGACGCCCGCCTCAGGAGTCTCCGGAGACGCGAGGAACGGCACGGCGCCCGCGACGGGGCCCGCGGCCCCGGCGAGCGCGTCCACGCCCGGCGCGAGGCGGCGCACGACGAACGAGAACGGCTGAGCCGACGCCTCGACGCCCGCGACGCGCAGTTCGTCCATGACGAGCTTCCGCGCCCGCGCCTCGTCGGCGCTCCCCGCGAGGCGGCCGTTCATCTCCGGCGCCGCGAGCCGCTTCACGAGGTCGGCGGCGCGCTCCGGCGACGTCTGCGCGCGGAAGTCCGGCATGAGGAGCGCGGTGGTCCGCGACGGCGCCTGCGCGGCGCTCCGCTCGCGGGGGATCGGGCCCTCGAAGCCGATGCGTCCGTCGAACTGGTAGTAGTAGACGGCGCGGGCCCGCGTCGCGAGCGCCTCGGGCGCGCCGACGAACGACGTCACGAACTCCGCGGGATCCGCGGGGCTCCGCGACGACGCGAGCACGGTCGCCTTCGCGCCGTCGGCGCCCTGCGGCGGGAAGTGGCGGGGGAGCTTCGCGCGGAGCGACGCGAGGACCGGGACGCGGTCCGGATCGCCGAGCAGGAGCCAGCTCCGCCCGGGCTCCGCGGACGTCCCGGCCTTCGACGCGGGGACGACCTCGATGCCGTCGCGGCGTGCGGCCATGCGCGCGACCGCGGCGAGCGCCTCGTCGCCGTCTGGGTGGACGACCGTCACCTTCGGCCGCGAGAGCGTCGCCGCGAGGCACGCGGGGATCTCCGCGGGCGTCAGCGTGCGGAACACGTGGTGCGCCGGGTCGATCGAGACGCGGAGCGGAAGCGCGGGGACGCGCACGGAGAACGGCGTCTCCGCAGCCGACACGTCGATCACCGCCTCCTCGACGCCGCCGAGGTGCTCCACCACGACCGGGACTGCGATCCGCCACGGCTCGCCGGTCTGCACCAGCGTCCCGGTCACCCGGAACCCGCCCGCGTCGGCCGACGAGGCGGCGCCCGCGAGCGAGAGGTGCGGCGCGCCCGCACGGTCGAGACCCTGCGCGAAGAACGCGGTGAGGTTCCGTCCGGACGTCGTCTCGAACTCCGCGCGCCAGTCGTCCCACGTGATGCGGTGCCCGCGCCGCTCGCGGGCGGTGCGGCGGAGCGTCTCCCAGAACGCGGCGTCGCCGATCTCGCGGCGGAGCGAGTGGAAGAACATCGAGCCCTTGCCGTAGCCGATGTCGTCGTCGCTCGCCTCCTCCTTCGTGCGGAACTCCCGGACGGGATAGTCGTTCGCGGGCGTGACCCGCAGCGCGAACCGGAGCGACGTGACGCGGCGGTGCTCGGCCGCCTCCGCGGCGCCCGTCCACTCCTTCGCGATGTAGTTCGAGCAGTAGGTCGTGAGCGCCTCGCACCAGTTCCCCTTCTCGTAGTCGGGGTAGACGAGGTTTCCCCACCAGCAGTGGACGATCTCGTGGTCGAGGTAGCCGGGGGGGATGCCGCCCTTCCGCTCCGCCTCCGCGAGCATCCGCGCGATCACGTCCCCGCCGAGGAGCGTGAACTCCGGCATCCCGTAGCCCGTCGTGAACCAGTTCTCGACGATGTCGAACCGGTCGTAGGCGTACGGACCGAGCAGGTCCGCGTACTTCGCGAGATAGGTCTCCGCCGCGTCGAGGAGCACCTTCGCGCCCGCGGCGTTCTTCGCGGTCAGGTGCGTCCCGATCTCCACGCCGCGGACCGTGCGCCGCGTGGACTCCCACGGTCCCGCCACGAGCGAGAGCCCGTCGCTCGGGTACTTGCCCTTCCAGACCACCGGCTCGCCGGGGGCGGGCGGCGCGTGGCGCGTCCCCTGCGTGACCACCGAGAACCCGGCCGGGTCGTGGGTGCGGACGACGAACGTCGCCATGCCGCCGTCGTTCGGGTACCAGGCCGAACTCTCGGCGAGGTAGATGCCGCGCGTCATGATCGCGCCGCGGGAGTCGTCGCCGACCACGAACGAGAGGTCGCCGCTCTTCGCGACGCCGTCGTGGACCGTGCCCGCGTACTCGATCCGGAGCGACGCGCCGGGGGCGTCCCCGGCGGGCACGTCCACCTTCCAGGTCGTCCGCCAGCCGTCGTCGGACACCTTCTCCGGCGTCACGGCCGCGCCGTCCACCGCCGCCGCGGAGATCGCGAGCTTCGAGTGGAGCGTGAAGACGAGCGGCCCGCCGCCGTCCCGCCGGAGGCGGACCACGTCGGTGGCGGCGAGCTTCGCCTCGGCGGGCTCGAAACGGACGGTGAGGTCGTGCCCCTGGATCCCGGGCGCGGCGAGGGCCGCCTGCGCGGCTGCGGCCAGGAACGCGGCGGGGAGGAGTGCGGGGAGGGGGAATCTCGGCATCGCTCGGTCACCTCGGAAGTCGGATTCGTCCGATGAGGGATGCGGTGCCGTGCTGCCTGCCGCAGCCTCGCCGGAGGAGCTTCATGGAGGATCCGAACGCCGCCGGAGCCGCAAGAGGAAAGCCCGGGGGACGGGTCTTCTTCGCCGTGCGGGTCGGAGTCCTGCTCGCGGCCGGCGTGACCGCCGTGTCGATGGCGCTCCCGGACCCGCAGGGCCGGGCGCAGGACGGGTCGGCTCCGTCGAAGGAGGACGTCGAGTACACGGACCGGTTCGTCCACCGGTTCAAGGTGGCGCAGCGGCGGCTCGGCGCCGGGAACGACGCCGAGGCGGAGCGGATCCTCGCGGAACTCCTCGCGGAGCAGCCCGAGGCGGCGGCGGTCCACCACGCCTTCGGCCACCTCCGGTGGCACCAGCGGAAGTTCGCGGAGGCGCTCGCGTGCTTCCGGCGCGCGGCCGAACTCGCCCCCGGCGACGGCGCGATCCGCCGCGACCTCGGCTTCCGCCTGCTCGAGACCGGCGATCCGGCCGCCGCGACGGGCCACCTCGACGCCGCGGCGTCGCTCCTCCCGCCGGACCTCGAGACCGAGGTCGCCCGCGGCCGCTGCCGCGAGCACGCGGGGCGGGCGAAGGAGGCGGAGGACCTCTACCGCGGCGCGCTCGGGATCGACCCGGGCAGCGTGGACGCGCGCTGCGCGCTGGCGGGCCTCCTCGTCCGGCGCGACCCGAAGGCGGCGCTCGAGGTCCTCGGCGAGGCGCCGGACAACTGGGCCGACGTGCTCCTCGTCCGCGGGCAGTGCATGGCCCGGCTCGGCGACGCCGAAGGCGCGTCGCTCCGGCTCCGCCGCCTCGCGGCGTTCGCGCCGCCGGGCGCGGCGGGGCTCCCGTTCCTGAAGGAAGGCGCGGAGACGCTCGTGTCCATCGGCGACGCCGTGGGTGCGGCCGAAGTGGCGTCCGCGTGGGGCGAGGCCGAGGCGAAGCTCGGCGCGCGAAGCCCCGCGTCGGCGTTCACGATCTGCACGGCCCGGGCCGGGACCGGGGACGGGAAGTCGGCGCTCGCGGCGCTCGACGCGGCGGCGCTCCCCGCCGACGCACCGGCCCCGCTCCGCGGCGTGTCGCTGCTCGTCCGGGCCCATCTCCTCCTCGCCACGGGGGACCGCGCCGGCGCCTCGGCGGCGCTCGAGGCG